>JAIYDP010000249.1 GCA_027487435.1 Verrucomicrobiaceae bacterium
CCCCCCCCCCCCCTGCCTCCCAGAGGTGCGCCCAGGCGCGCACACAAGGCTTTGTGGAGTAGGGGCGTCCCCCCCCCCCCCCCCCCCCTAAGCCGCGGAGGGCAACGTGAGGGTGTTTTGCCGCGTGAGGCCCCCGTTGGCTAACGAACTTGGGACTATTGTTAAATTTAAAGTTGAAGACGCAAACCCTAAAGTCCTTTCGATGTCCATCACCGACAAGCAGGTCGTTAAAAAGAGTTGGAAATTAGATCAAGTCTTTAACTTGGACGCGTCCCAGGACGCGGTCTTTGAGGAGGTTGAGGCGATAACAAAAAGCGTAACAGACGGTTATCGCGCGTGTATTTTCGCGTACGGCCAGACGGGGAGCGGAAAGACGCACACGATGACGGGGGGGGAGGGGGAAATGCGCGGGATGATTCCTCGCGCCGTCGAGAGCTTATTTAACGAAATGGTTAAAATGAAGGAGTTAGGGTGGGCGACGGATATGCAGGCGTCTTTCGTCGAGGTGACTTAAAAAGATAATATTTAGGAAAATAGAGTCATGAAGCCTCTGCCCATTCAAATGTTTGCGTTTTTTCTATTGCCCTTTTTCTTATTTCCTTTTTTCTATTTCTCTTCGATTTTTGAAATAATATTTAATCCGAATCCACTCACCCCCCCAGATATATAACGAAACCATCATTGACCTCCTGTATGAAGGCCCTGGGGAGAGCCCCACCCTCGAAATTCGCCAGCACGCGTCCGGGGAGCCCTGCGTCCCGCTGGCCACAAACGGTGACTCTTTGATTTGACCTTGACAAGTGACTGATGACCTCTGGCCTCTTGCGGCGGGTCAAATATTCTTCTGAGATGACCCATAGTCGGGCTCATAAACGTCCTTTGACATGACGTTGACATGGCGTTGACATCCGCACTGACCCTCTAGTCACCGTCGACTCGATCTCGAGCGTCCATGCCGTCATGGCAAAGGCCTGCTTGCGCCGCTCCACCTCCGCAACCGAAAAGAATGAGCGGTCCTCCCGAAGCCACAGGTAACAAACTCAAAATCCCTCTTTAACGCGTCAAGCGTCTTTACGCTGCGCCTTGCCTCAGCGCGCGACAGCGAGCGGCGACTGGGTGTCCTCAACATGATTGACCTTGTCATCCGCCCATTTAAACGAGAATAACCGTTATCCAGGCGGGCTCAGAGCGCCTGCCGACCGACGGCGTCGACGAGAAGCGCAAGCGCGAGACGGCGGTGCGACGACTTACTTGTGTCTGTTTTATCCCTCAGGCTATTAACAAGAGCTTGTCTGCGTTGAAAGACGTCTTTGACAAGCTTGGTGAGGCTGCGGGGGCGAGCTGGCTGATTAAAAAGGGTCGAAGGCATCTCACATTCCGTTCCGCAACTCCAAGCTGACGTTCCTCCTTCAGAGCAGCCTCAGTATGGTCGACACTATCCGTGCTGACCAAACCGCAGCTGGGACATCGCGCGTCCTCATGATTGCAAACATCTCGCCGCTTGCACTACACTGCGGCGAAACTGCAGCAACTCTGTTCGGCGTGCTTGAAAACATCAATGACATCTCAGCAACTTCGCCACAAAGGCGGCTTCTTGCGAGCTGGGCCGTGCGAGCGCGTCTGTTGAAGTTGCACTAACTTAATGTACACACCCTCAAGATGAATGCAGTGGTCGCATTCAGCCAAGGGACGTAAAATCTCAACTTTTGGCGGGAACTGCGATAAAATTATAGTTCACTTTATTTTACAGCAGCTGGGTTGGTTCTGTGAAGTCAGCATGTCCTCCAAGACTGCGAACCCCTTCGCTAAACGCGTGAGAGAGTACGAGGTTTGCTTCATACGATGCCCCTTTACGCTCGTAAGATCGACTGCTTGTCTCGAAGAGTGAACGGCGCACTCGACAGGATCGTGTCGCAAAAGATTCTTCCCGCAGAGGTTGCAAGATCTGCTCGAGACCTCACGCAGCTCATTAACTACTTCCAACTCGCTGTTGAGACCTTCTTCGGCCGCAGCGTAGTGGCTCCACGAACTCAAACTGACCTCTTCATAGTCTCGCCATGAAGCCAGGAAAGTTGTGAAGCCACCCTTCACGTCCTACCACGACGAAGATGCTGTCGTTGCCCTGTTTGAAAGCATCGCCTCCACCCTCCGCGCAGAAGGCCGCCCCATCCAAGAGGTCCATGACGCCCTCCGCTCACCCAACGAAGACATTGTTGTCAACGGCGTCCAAGCCATTTTCCAATCTATCAAAGTCCCCCCCCCCCCCCCTCAAGCATTCTCAACCCCTGCAGCGCTTTTGGACACCCCCCACCTTCTTTTTTCACCCCACCGTCCCCACAGCCCAAGCGGAAACCCTCACCAAAGCGGCCCTCCGCATGGGCGCCGCCGTCACAGCGGACGAAGCCGCGGCGACCCACATCTTGGCCGCAGGTTCCCCCCCCCCCCCCGTATCTTTTCAACGTCAAGGTGATTTTGCTGAAGAGGCGGAGATAGACTTTTTGAGTGCGTTGGAGCTGTGCGAAGATTTAGTTTTTGTGCATTGGCACTACCTGCCGTACAGCTACAACGAGTGGATCCCCCGCGCCGACGTGCAGGTGGGGGGGGGTGGTGTTTTGGGGTTGCTTGTGGTCTTTTTGTTGATGTGTCGGCTCGTTTCATTTTTTCAGGGGGACGACACGATTGAGTACCCCCCCCGGTGCTCCAAATATACACTGGTACCCCCCCCCCCTCCTTGTGGCGACTCTAATGTTCAGTCTGTTGGCTTTTTAGTTAAGTCGGACGAGTTCAATGAGTGGATGGACGAGGATGACTTCGCCGTTCAATTTAACGACGAAAAACCACAGGCAAGCTTAAAATGAGGAGAGGGAGGGTCGGGAATTTTTTTTTGATTGTTTTCTTCA
This sequence comes from Verrucomicrobiaceae bacterium, assembly GCA_027487435.1. Lineage (GTDB taxonomy): Bacteria > Verrucomicrobiota > Verrucomicrobiia > Verrucomicrobiales > Akkermansiaceae > UBA956. The sequence continues at coordinate 2,901 of JAIYDP010000249.1, forward strand.
ATTTTAACTTTTCAAAGCGGAAGCGGCGTCACCCCGCCGAAGACCTTGTCGATGTCCCCCCCCCCCCGCCAAAGTTGCGGCTGCTGCTGCCATACATGGCGAGGGAGGAGGTGCCCTTTCCTCTCGTGGCATGACCCTAACAAACAAAGGGCGAATCTGTTAGTGCTGACTTGCCCCCTCACGCGAGCTGGTTTCGATGGCTCGAAATTAATGAAATCGAACGCTGTTCTTTAAAAGTCGCACCCCGCGCCCCATCTCAACTTGACACCCGGTACTTTTGACTTTTTGAAAAGCCAATTTACTCTATTGTTAGCTACATTAATGCCCGAAACGCCGTACTCTTAAAGTTATGGGCCTCAGAAGAAGTCACCCCCCCCTCTTGTGCGCGAATATTCGCCACGTCCATCCCCTCTGCAGAAGCGTAGCATCCCCCCCTCCCATGTTTA
>JAIYDP010000231.1 GCA_027487435.1 Verrucomicrobiaceae bacterium
AGGTCGAACTTGTGGTCCTGACGGGAGAACACCTCGGCGATGGCGGTGGAGTTGGAGATCATGCACACGGCGCGCTGGACCTTGGCGAGGTCGCAGCCGGGCACGCCGGCGGGGGGCTGGTAGTTGATGCCGCACTTGAAGCCGGTGGGGCACCAGTCGACGAACTGGATGGTGCGCTTCGTCTTGATCGTCGCAACGGCAGCGTTGACGTCCTTGGGGACGACGTCGCCGCGGTACATGAGGCAAGCGGCCATGTACTTGCCGTGGCGGGGGTCGCACTTGACCATCATGGAGGCAGGCTCGAAGACGGAGTTGGTGATCTCCGCGACGGAGAGCTGCTCGTGGTAGGCCTTCTCGGCGGAAATGACGGGGGCGTAGGAGCTGAGCATAAAGTGGATGCGGGGGTAGGGGACGAGGTTGGTCTGGAACTCAGTCACGTCGACGTTCAGCGCGCCGTCGAAGCGAAGGGACGCAGTGAGGGAGGAGATGATCTGAGCGACGAGACGGTTGAGGTTGGTGTACGTCGGGCGCTCGATGTCGAGGGAGCGGCGGCAGATGTCGTAGATGGCCTCGTTGTCGAGCATGACGGTGACGTCCATGTGCTCGAGGAGGGTGTGGGTCGACAGCACCATGTTGTACGGCTCGACGACAGCGTTGGAGACTTGGGGTGAAGGCCAGATGCAGAAACCGAGCTTGGACTTCTTGCCGTAGTCGACTGAGAGGCGCTCGCACAGCAGCGCGCCGAGGCCGGAGCCGGTGCCGCCACCGACGGCGTGGAAGATGAGGAAGCCCTGGAGACCAGTGCAGTTGTCCGCAAGCTTGCGAATGCGGTCAAGGACGAGATCGACGATCTCCTTGCCGATGGTGTAGTGGCCACGGGCGAAGTTGTTGGCGGCGTCCTCCTTGCCGGAGATGAGCTGCTCGGGATGGAAGAGCTGGCGGTACGTGCCAGTGCGGACCTCGTCGATGACGGTAGGCTCAAGGTCTACGAAGACGCAGCGAGGGACGTACTTGCCGGCTCCAGTCTCGGAGAAGAAGGTGTTGAAGGCGTCGTCGCCGCCGCCGATGGTCTTGTCCGAGGGCATCTGGCCGTCGGGCTGAATGCCGTGCTCGAGGCAGAAGAGCTCCCAGCAGGCGTTGCCGACCTGAATACCGCCCTGACCGATGTGGATGGAGATGACTTCACGCATTGTAGTTAGATGAACAGTGGACCCGTACGAGGAGGGAACTGTAGGTTGGTTGAAATTAAAATTGTTGGGGCCTAGCCTTTTATACTCGTTAGACCCCAACCGAAACGCACAACGGCCGCAAGTCTGCAACTCTTCCGTGAAAAGACAACGTTTGTGGTGAAAAGGACAACGGTTCAAACGTTCAAAACAACAGAGAAATTAGAGTTATTTCATTAACTGCCCTGCCCAAGGTTCGCATCCATCTGTCATTTTCACCCCCCCCCCTGCGTGATGAACTTTGCTTTCTGTCAATCCTCTGAATCCTCCTTGGAGAATCTCCTTTGGCAACCTGATTTACTCCCAACCCCCCGCCCCCCTGTTCCGAACACCTCCCCTTACTTCCGCAGCTTCGCCATGGCGGGCTGCTCCACGAGCGTCCTCCGCTCGTACAAAAGCCTCCAACCGTCAGCACCCCCCCCATCCCTTGACGAACGGAATGATCTTAACAAGCCCAGTCACGTCAACACACGCAACGACTGTCCCAACAGCCCCAGCGCCCGTCACATCTCCCGCCGCCACTGCGGCGACCCTCTCGCCGAACGCTTCGCTTCCGACCCACACGGCGCTGAGCGCGCGGGACAGCTGGCGCTCGCTGACGCAAAAAAAATGCAGCGACGACGTTTCCCGCCCGTCGTACTGCAGCACCAGCCGCTCCCTCCGCAGGTCAAATTCCACCCCCCACCCCCCCGTGCTGCACCCGCTCGGAGACCACGCCATGGCCGCCAGGGGGCCGTTCAAAAGCCGTTTGACCTCCTCCGACGACCTCATGTCGACCGGCTCGCTCAGCCCCCGCGCGGGCATGTCTGGCGCCGTCAGACCCCCCCCCCTGTTCTCACAGTCGTGCACGATGGGCTTTAATGGGAGGACGTACAGGGCGCCGCGCGTTGTTGCGCCGTAGGCCTCATTTACGGCGTAGAGAAGCCGCGAGCCGCAAAACAGCGCATCCTGCGCAGGAAGTTATTTTTTCTAAAATTAGACGGGGGGGTGCGCACGACGATGGGGCCGGGTGTGCGCTTAATGTCGTAGCGCCATGACACGGCGTCGTAAAGGATAAAGGCGTTGGAACTTTGAGGTTGTGAGATGAAGAATATTCCCTAAAAGACGTTGTTAAAACGACTGCGACGTTTCCAAAGGGGCTCCATCGCACGCCGGACACTTCCACCGACGCGAGCAGATCTGGGGGGGGGGGGGGGGTGGATAAGCGGGAGGGCTGGGCGGGGGGGGGGGTTAAAAAATGGGTGGCGCAGGGCGGTTGGGGTGGAGGAAGAGACGTCCCAAAGGACGACGCCGCTAACAGATGCGGCGAGGATGAACCTTTCTGTTAGGACTAATGTTGAGAAAATTGAGCACCGGCCGCAGGGACTCCACGCCGCGTGCTCGGGGCTGAAGGAGGGCGTCCGAAGGAATTCCGCCCAGGCCTGCCGTCGTGAGGGGGGGGGGGTGAAATTATGGCCGTACGGCGAAGCCCCTGCGGGAAGAGTCCCCCTGCGCGCCGACGAGAGGCTCGAAGCGCCACAGCGCGACGCCGTGCCTGCCTCGTCATCCCCCCCCCCCCCCCCCACCGGCAAACAGCTGCGAGCTGGGAGGGGACGACGGGGTTGAAAATGACGTCCGTGACGTCGCGCTGAAACTCGTGGCGCAGCACCAGCGCGTCGTCGTTGCTGGCGGCTAAAAGAAACCCTTCGTCTGTTAGCTCCCATGCCAAAAGAACGCCCAGACCGCCCCTCGCCGCCATGTCAACGATTCGAATTTCTGCGCCGTTTGAGAGAGCGATGCGCGGGGAGGGGGTGGCGAAGGCGAGGGAGAGGGTCGTGAGCTTGGGGTGGGGGTCGGGGACGCAGCGCCCGACGGAAGCGGCGAGGTCGCGCACGGGGAGGGTGAGGACTTCGCGGAGGGTGGCCGAGGGGAGGAGGGCGCTGAGGGGGGCGGCGCTGAGGGCGTGCGCGAGGAGGGCGAGGGCGAGGGCTGCGGCGAGGGGGGGGTTGAAAAACGAGATGAG
>JAIYDP010000488.1 GCA_027487435.1 Verrucomicrobiaceae bacterium
AACACCCCCCCCCCCCCCACCCCTCATGTTTGAAAGGTTTTCGAGTCCTTGCGCTCACTGACTTACCTCGACGTGACGGGTATTGCTCTAATTCCCATTACTATTTTTTTAAATGATCAAGTCTCCTCTTAAACCTGCAATCTGTTATTTAAGTGCAGCTGGTAGACTCCTTGAGGACTTTTTTCGTTTTAAGCACAGAAACCCAAGAATAATCCCATAAATTCACTCAAATATTTAAAAAAATTAAATATTCCTATTGAAATTCCTCTGCCAGAGTTTTGATGACATTTCTCCTCTCTATTATTTTTCATTTCAGTTTGATATCACTCTTGGCATGTGCACTCATCGCTGTTCGGGTTACCACATCTTTTAGCTTTGAAGAAGGACCGGGGTCTGACATTGCCCACACGCCGCACAGTTTTTTATTTTTATTTTTAAAAAGTCAGATAATTGTGAATGACATTTGTTAATGATAAACATGCTCCCGCCTGAGGATCTAAATTTATCTCCTGGAAGACTTGAGGAAACGCAAGGGGCGAGGTTGATTTAATGAGATTCCATTTTTTCTTTAAAAAACTTTTAAATCAAAAAGGGACTGCGGCCTTCAATTCGGAGAGCGCCTCCGTACCCTCTTTTCTCCTGCTAAAAGCGTCATTCCACAGGCTCTGTCGCAGTACTGCTCCTCCTTGACCCACCTTGCGATGGGTTCGGCCACTAACGAAAATTCTCAAAATTCCAGGAAACGAGACCCCCTTGCCTGACCCCATCGTCGCGGACATCATCACCTCCAACAGGCGTAGTGCGCCCTGCCCCTCTGTTTTACCCTCCCCCCCCCCGCCCCGCAGAGCTCATCACCCTACGCGTCGAAAATGCACTTGACGTCGGTGCCACATCTGTCACGGCCCTACGGGTGTGCGCAATGCAGCTGCAGCGCCTCGCCCTCTTCTCCGCGGCCCGCTTTGTAGACCAAGATGTTGCGCTTTTAATTCGGTGGGGGGGATTGGTTTCACATTCGAAAGATAAATGCTTAAAATTGTCTAGCACTCCCCCCCCCCCCTTGTCCCCTCCTTAACACGGCCAGGGATTGCCCCGCGCTTCGGCAGGTCACGCTAACGGGGTCTCAAGTTTCTGCCCCGTTTGTTAGCGCCCTCCGGCAGAAAGTCCCCGACTGCGAGATCAACTCCATCGACTAACAGTCTATTTTATCTTTGGCTGCCCCGCGACGGCTCGAACCGCCTTACCCACATCCCCCCCTGACGATAACAGCGCGTTTAAGTTTGCGATTTTATCCTCCAGCCCCATGGCTGCCATGTCCCCAAGCTCGGACTCAAAAAACGATTCAGAGGCAACTAAAAAGTAAAATTCAGTCTTTTAACGCAGCGAAGGACCCTGTGAGGCTAATAGCCCTTGGTTGTCTTTAAGATTTAAATTCGCTCCACGCGAAACAAGCATTGTCGCGACCTTGGCCCGCCCTGCCGCGGCGGCGCAATGGAGGGGAGTGCGGCCATGGCCCTAACGGCTTGAGACGATGGGACATCGTCGTTGATGGGTGTACGTTCTTCGCGTTTAGGTCCGCCCCCATGTCGACAATCGCCCTGCAGATCGAGACGGAGCGGAGGCAAGCTGGACGGGGTGAGCCTCTGTATTGTGAATTCACACTAGCGAGGTGCAGGGGGGTGTCGCCGTCGGCGTTGCGAAGGCGGGTGGCATCGGGGGAGAGCTTCAGCCGCAGCGCCTCGTCGGAACCGGCCTAAAGCAGCATTTAGAGCAAGTATTAAACTGATGCAACCATGATGACGTCAAACACGGAAGCGGCGTCACATCGGACGCATTGCCCACCCTTAATACATGAGAAGGGGGGGGTGTGGAGGAGGGGACCCTCCAAAAGATGGGATCAAGGACGATCGAGCCGCCGCAGGAGGGGCACGCCCCCGTCGCAGCGGGGGGCTCATGCGGCGGAGTAGGTTGCGGGGGAGGGGGGTGTGGAGGTTGCAGACGGAGGTGCTCTGGGACAGGGTCGCTGGGGAGCGGAACCATAGGGGGGGGTCTGTAAGTTGGAATGGATCTGATAGGAACGCCTTGAGGGGGACGCGGGGTGGCTTGTTCGTTCGCTTGGCGTGCAAGCTCCTCTGGAAGGAAGGGGGGGTCAGTCTTTTCGTTGAGAGTGAACCCATCGCTTCGATGCCGTTCTGTCAAAATAAATACAAGGGTGGAGAAAATCCAATACCGCGTTGAGGCGGCGGACGACGCCGGCGATTGCGTCCACCCACTGCTGTCGCTGCTCTCGAGAAGCGGCTGAGAAGAAATGCCGATAGTTTTCGGTCCTATTTGAAATGGTAAAGCAGAAAGGCTTCTCAGGAATGTCATCATGAGCCTTGACGCGAGCGCCGACCAGAATCAACCGTTTTTCAACATAGGTGAACTGATGGGGTAAGATGATGGGGAAAGAATCCAGTTGATACTCTGTCTGACGGAGAGTAGTAGAATGCATCGCCACGAAGTTGGCACCACTGTTTTTTCCACCCCTTGATCATACCACGGTCCTTAAGTTTAACCAAATATCCGCTAAGTATTTCCATGACAGATAAAATGTAAAAATGTACTTCTGACTACCCTTGCACAGTCATTTTTTTTTTTTTTGCGACACTGCAACTTAGATAGTCTGAATAATTGGTTGACGATGTCTTGCGCTCTTTTTTGTGCCGAATCTACCTTTCAGCTTCTTGACTAAAACTTTCTCTTTTCTTTTTTTACAACCCCTCCCTAGCAACCTGATGTTGAGGATGCCGATAAAGAAAGAGACACGTGACAGCGCCTCAATTGTGTTTATCTCTGCGTTCATATTTGTTTTTGACTGTTTATTCAAGACAAAATTCAGAAACAGAAATCTTTTCGAGCCTGTCATCTTTGAAATTTGCTTCAGACAGAACAGAAGAAAATTCTTCCAATCCTCTTTCGGAAACGAATGTTGTCTGGAAGTTTCTGGTCTAAGAGCACACTCCGCTTCAGACCATTAACAAACTCAAAATCGTTCTTTTTTTATTATTTTGTGACGTGTCCCAATTATGGCTGAAGCAGCGCCGTGAGTGTCCATTTGCAATTCTGATCGCAAAGTGTTCCAAAGAAGAATCCTAATCGGCTCATTGTTGATGAAGCGACCCAAGATGACAACTCTGTGGTTGCTCTTCATTCCAATACGATGACGACGTTGAATTTGTTTCGAGGCGATGTCGTACTGATCAAGGGGAAGAGAAAGCGCGACACTGTTTGTATTGCCCTCACCGACGATTCTTGCGATGAGAACCACATCCGCATGAACAAGGTTGTGAGGAAGAACCTGAAGATCAAGCTCTCAGACGTTGTTTCTGTGCATGCTTTTCCAGACACGAAGTACGGCAAGCGCATCCATGTTCTTCCGATTGAAGATACGATCGAAGGCATCACCGGGAACCTGTTTGAGACGTTCCTGAAGCCCTATTTTCAGGAAGCGTATCGGCCTGTCCGTAAAGGTCCGTCATGTTGTTGTTTGCCTGACTTTTGTCAGGTGACATGTTCATTGTCCGCGCAGCAATGCGCGCAGTGGAGTTCAAGGTTGTCGAAACAGATCCTCAGGACTACTGTATCGTCGCGCCTGACACGATGATCCATTGCGAGGGTGAGCCTCTCAAGAGAGAAGATGAGGAGAAGCTTGACGACATCGGCTACGACGACATTGGTGGTGTCCGAAAGCAATTGGCACAGATCCGAGAGCTCGTTGAGTTGCCGTTGAGGCATCCTCAGCTTTTCAAGACGCTCGGAATCAAGCCCCCTCGCGGTGAGGATTGCGTTGCCTTCACTGACGCTTCAGGCCTGCTCATGTACGGCCCGCCTGGCTCTGGCAAGACCCTCATTGCCCGTGCTGTGGCGAATGAGACTGGAGCCTTTTTCTTCCTAATCAATGGCCCCGAGATCATGTCAAAGATGGCTGGTGAGTCCGAGGACAATCTCAGGAAGGCCTTTGCTGAGGCAGAGAAGAATTCTCCCGCGATCATTTTCATTGATGAAATCGATTCCATCGCCCCCAAGCGTGACAAGGTTCATGGCGAAGTCGAGCGCCGCATTGTGTCGCAGCTCTTGACTCTTATGGACGGTCTCAAGGCGCGCTCCCACGTTATCGTCATGGCCGCTACCAACCGCCCGAACTCTATCGACCCCGCCCTCAGACGTTTTGGTCGCTTCGATCGCGAAGTCGACATTGGCGTGCCTGACGAGAACGGTCGTCTGGAGGTCCTTCGCATCCATACGAAGAACATGAAATTATCCGATGACGTCGACCTCGAGCAGGTTGCACGCGAGACTCACGGCTACGTTGGAGCCGACCTTGCTCAATTGTGCACTGAGGCCGCCATGCAGTGCATCCGCGAGAAGATGGATGTAATCGACCTCGATGACGATACGATCGACGCTGAAGTTCTCAACTCCCTTAGCGTCACCAACGACCACTTCAGAGTAACCTTTTTTGATGCCCACAACTTAGCATCGTAGGCTGCGATGGGTCAAAGCAACCCCTCTGCGCTGCGCGAGACCGTCGTTGAGGTCCCGAATGTGTCATGGGAGGACATTGGAGGACTGGAGGACGTCAAGAGGGAGCTGCAGGAGACTGTCCAGTACCCCGTCATGTATCCGGAGAAATTCGAGAAGTTCGGCATGTCCCCCTCCCGCGGTGTGCTCTTTTACGGCCCCCCCGGTTGCGGCAAGACTCTTCTTGCCAAGGCCATCGCCAATGAGTGCCAGAGCAATTTCATCTCGATCAAAGTTTGCTCTCTTGCCTCTTCATTTTAACCCAGCAGGGCCCCGAGCTCCTCACGATGTGGTTCGGAGAGTCAGAAGCCAACGTGCGCGAGGTGTTTGACAAGGCGCGTCAGTCTGCTCCGTGCGTTCTCTTTTTCGACGAGTTGGACTCGATTGCGCGCGCTCGCGGCTCGTCCAATGGTGATGCTGGCGGTGCTGGCGACCGCGTGATGAATCAACTTTTGACTGAAATGGATGGCGTTGGCAGCAAGAAGAATGTGTTCATCATTGGAGCGACTAACCGCCCTGACATCATCGACCCTGCATTGATGCGCCCTGGCAGGCTGGACCAGTTGGTCTACATCCCCCTCCCCGACTTGAATTCCCGCCTTGCAATTCTGAAGTCAAACCTCCGCAAGAGCCCCATCCACCCTGACGTCGACCTCTCCCACATCGCTCAGATCACTGACAAGTTCTCTGGCGCAGATCTAACAGAAATCTGTCAGCGAGTGCACCCCTCCCTACCCTCCCCCTCATGCAACAGGCATGCAAGTACGCCATTCGCGAAGCGATCGAAAAGACAGTTCGCTGGAAGCGCGAGCAGGAGTCGAAGCAAGAGTCAGGCGACGGATCAATGGACGTTGATGAGCCCGACTTTGTCCCCTACATCACTCGCGATCATTTTACCGAGGCTTTGAAGGGCGCGCGCCGCTCCGTATCGGACCGAGACATTGAGAAGTACCGCATGTTCGCGCAGAAACTTCAGCAGGAGCGCGGTTTTGGAGGCAACTTTCGCTTCCCCGACGCGCCCGCAGGAGGCGCGCAGGGTGGTGCGGGCGTACCCGGTGGCGCAGGGGCTGACGACGACATCTACGACTAAATAGATTGTGTTTACTCGCTGTTAAATCATGTTTTTCGTCGCTGCGGTAATACATTTCCAGCTTCGGTCCATTAGTTGCCCCTCTCCCCCCTCCCCCCAGCACATCCCCTCCCCGTCGGCAAGGACGGCGCAGCAGTGCCGCCCCCCACAGCGCACCTTTCGAATTTTCAAATCGCGCGGTGGCTGTGCTGCTTGTCCTCGGCCCCAACACGACACCTCCCCCCCCTCGTGAATGCTGCAGCAGTGATGCGCGCCGCATGACAGGCCCTTCCACCCCCCACCCTTGGGGGCCCTCAGCTGGCCGAAGCCATCTTCGCCCCAGCACTTGATGGACCCGTCCGCAAGCGTGGCGCAGGAGTGATAAGCGGCGCATGCGACGGAGGTCGCATTACCGGGGGGGGGGTTAGATTGGCCAACGTCGTTTCGGCCCCAGCAGATGATGGCGCCATCAGCGAGGGTGGCGCAGGAGTGAAAGTCCCCTGCGCAAATTGACGCTGGGGAGGTGACCTGCGGCGCCACGTCGAGCTGTTTGAACGAGTTGCTGGGAGGGGGTAGGGGGTTAGGTATGGGGAGAAGGGAGGGGGTACCTCCCCCAGCACGCCGCGGAGCCGTTGCCGAGGATGCCGCAGGTGTGAAGGGCGCCGACAGAAATGGAGGAGAAAGAGTGGGGGGGGGCGTCGAGTTGGTTGGCGAAGTTGCGCCCCGCGCATGAGACGGCGCCGAAGCGAAGGGAGCAAACGTGGAAGCTGCCGACGCCAAAGTCTTGGACGCCGTCGAAGTCGGTCACGACGAGGACGACGTCGCTTGGCGAAGCGGCAGAACTGGACGCTTCGCACGCCACGCGGGACGCCTCAAACCTCGCATCCTCTTTGCTGTTTAAAAAAAGAGCCTGCGCGGCGCCGCAGAGCTGCTGGGGGGGGGTTGAAATGGCTGAGACGGACAGATTTCCGCACGTGACTTTGCAGCCGACGAAGGTGAGGGTGGCCTCGAGGGGGGACGTCGTGAGGGCGAACTCGCACGCCCTGGCGGCGACGCAGCTGAGGGCACCTACGCCGACGACAAGCCGCCGCTGGGATGGGCGGAGCTCCTCCAACTTGCGGCCGTCCAGGCCGCAGCAATGGAGGCCTTGACTGTCCAGCGTGCACGTCTGCGCCATCCCCACCGCAAGCAAGGGCTCAAAGCCGGACGCAGCCGCCAAAAAGGCGGCCACGACGACGACGGCGAGCATGTTCACCTCGAATTTAAGAGCATGGCCGAAGGCGGCTCGAGTTTTGCTGCCGGGGCGGTCTCCGGCTTCGTAACGCGCACGGTGGTGGCGCCGCTCGACGTGGTTAAGATTCGGTTGCAGGTCTGCAAGGGGGGGCCATCGCTGAGGCTGCAGTTGCAGACGGAGCGGCGTGGTGGGCACTACCGAGGCATCGTCCAGACGATGATGACGGTGGCGCAGGAGGAGGGCCTCTCCGTCCCCCCCCCCCCCTCACGCGCGCTTACGGCTCAGGCGCTGTGGCGCGGGAACGTTGCCGCAGAGCTGCTGTGGGTGTCTTACTGCGCCGTCCAATTCGGCCTGTACGACGCAGGCCGCAGCTACTTCGGCCCCGCCAAAGTAGCCCCCCCCCCCCCCTTCCTCACGCACATTAAGTAACCCCTCAAAGGACCACCCCGCAGTCACCTTTGGCGTCGGTGCCGCCTCTGCCGCCGCCGCGACCGTCCTCTCCTACCCCCTCGACACCATCCGCACCCGCATGGCCGCCCAAGGCGAGCCAAAAGTCACCCCCCCCCCTCCTTTCCCAGCCGACTGCCCAGACCTATTCCGGCCTCGTCGACTGCGTCACCAAAATGTACCGAACGACCCCCCCCCCCTTCTACCGCGGCCTCTCCGCCGCCGTTGTCAGCGTCGTGCCCTACATGGGCCTCCATTTCGCCGCGTTTGAAAAAGCCAACCGCACCCTCCAAGTGCCCCCCCCCCCCCCCCCCCCCCCCCCCCCCCGCCCCCCCCCCCCGCAACCCCCCCCCCCCCCCCCCCCCCCTTCGTCGTGACCCGCCAAGGCGACTTTTGGGGATTCTAAATGGACGCATCTCGCCGCAGGCGCGGCGTCGGGTTCGTTTGCAAAAGTCCCCCCCCCCCTTCCCCATGTTCTAACGGCCTGTTAGGTTTGTGTCATCCCCCTCGACGTGGTGAAAAAGCGGTTGCAGTCCTGCGGCTTGTCGCGCCACAGCCGCTACGGCAGCCCAGGGGGCACGTACGGCGGATTTTGGGATTGCTTTTTAAAAATTTCGAAATCGGAGGGGTGGGGTGGATTCTTCCGCGGCGGCGCCACGTCCGTCGTCAAGACGGGGGTGTCGTCGGGGATCACGTTTTGGTCGTTTGCGGCCATGTCGGAGCTTCTGCGGCCATGATGGGTCCAGTGTTTGATATTTTTGATTATGACTCCAATACGATGTGGTCTATTCGATGTGCAGGTGTATTAACGGTACAGCAAGGTGAAATACGTTGAATGCGACAAAGTACAAGACGCAGCAGCCCCATTTTCAAAGTTTTGACCGCCACGCAGCAACTGCGCGGATGGGGTCGCCCTCATAAAAGCGTCTGTTAAATTCGTCACCTTCGCTTCGGATGAGGTCCATCACCGCCTGCTGCCGCGGCTTCAGCAGCATCGTCTTAAACAAGCGGACGGTCTTGAGCGCCATGGCGTGGTCGCCCCCAAGCGCCGAGAGGGTGGCGGCAACGCGCGCGGCGGCGGCGGCGTCGAGTTTGTCGTCGGCGAAGACCTCCGTCACGAGGTTTGCCTCCTTCGCTTCGTGCGCTGAGAACTTTTCGGAGGAGAGGAGGAGCCTTGCGGCGCGTTGATGTCCCATCAGGAGGGGGAAGAGCAACGTGGAGGCAAACTCGGGGACGAGGGCGGAGCGGGCGAATGGCGTCCACACGTAGGCCGTTTCTGAGGCGTAGACGAAGTCGCAGTGAGCAAGAAGGGTTGCTCCGACGCCAACAGCGGCGCCTCTGACGACTGCGACGAGGACTTTGTCGAAGGTGGCGACGCGAGACATGAAGTGGCCGACAGAAGTGTCCATGAAGGAGCCTGGAACGTCGATGGTGTCTGCTGGAGGAGGCTCATTGAGATCAGCACCGGCTGAGAAGGCAGCAGAGGAGGAGGAAAACACTGCCGCAAGAATGGCTGGATTTGAGGACGCCGCGCTCAGCGCTCCAGTCATTTTTTCGTACATCTTTGCTGCAGTGAGGAGCGAATAAGAGCTGCACAGACCTCGTAAGAGAAACAGTTTCTCTGGTTTGGTCGATTGAGCACAATGTGCATGACAGGGCCTTGCACGTTGACGAGGATAAAATCACTCATCCAATGCTCTAATGAATAATGTCTTTAGTTATTCAGTTAACCGATCGGGATGGCAGCAGCGGTTCACTGCGGGCACGGATTCTTTATGGTTCCAAACGAGGCGCTTCACACTCCAAGCTGCGTCTCCTGCGGAGCTCCTTTAGATTCTTATGGTTCGTCTGTTTGTGTACTCTGTCTTGTAACTTCAACCTCCTCAATGTCGATCCAAGACCGAAACGACTCGAAAACTGAATGCTCGACGACAAGCTCGACGGATGCCCGTGGGTTATCGCAACCTGTTGAAGAAAGCACTGGCGAGGAAACCCGGGATAACGCAGCCAGTGCCAGCGAGTCGGAGCTCTCCGATTGTGATGGGATGGAGGTGGATGAAGACGTGTCAGAGATGTCCTTTCTGGTCGACAGGCTCAGCATTGATGGCAGGTCTCAAAAAGCTTTCCTATCTTACATCATCTAAGTTATTGTAGTGCCCATGTAAACAAATAATGCCACCCAGAGCGTCATTGTTTTACCCGCACTGCTCGAAACACATCATAATGATGATTGAAAGACGCTTGCGACTGCAGCGACAACTTCGTGCAGAACGCACCGCAAGCAACATTATCAAAAACAAAAATAACCCTCGCGGCCCTGGCGTGAACGAGCGCCATGGCGCACATGGGGCAAGGCTCGTGCGAAAGGATAACCGTCATGTCCGTGCAGAGGTATTCCCCACTCTCACCAAGCGCATGCTGCCGAGCCGCCATGGACTTGATCGCCTGAAGGGAGGGATGGGACTCGAGCACTCTTCGCGACTCAATTTTTGGGCCTTCCGAAGCCCCACAGAAGGAGCTGAGGGATGCGAAGGGGGATAAGATGAAGGATTTTTCAAGCTTGGGGTCTAAGATACAAACGCCGACCTTGTGGACGTCAGGGTCAGAGAGGGCGGGAGACCTGGCTGGGTGACGTTGCGCAGGAGAGGGTCCTGGAGACAAAGGAGCTGAGAGTTGAGGATTCTGTTGGAGACATGGTTGCGTCTTTAAATCTGAGGCGTGAATGGACGCGACGGGCGAAACTAGACCCTCCCTTGGGCGGCCGAAAGAGAGTTGGCCAGAGCTTCTTCCACTCCTCACACTGAATAATACTTCGAGGTGGATCTGCTGCTACGAAATGCAAGAAAGTTCTTGAGCATTGTGATAATATGGACTCCTTAATGGTCGGATCAATCGTGTCGATCGATTCAGCCGGACAAATGAGCACATCGGACTCGTCGGATCCATCCACTCGCCTCACAAGCTTCAGATGTCGAAACCTCACTTCCGGAAACGACTTCGTCACTAATCTGAACGATAAATTTGAGCGGAGCTCTGGTACGAAATAAATCCTCCCGTTTGGCGCTTTGAAATGACGCCCACAAGAAATTGAACTTAGATGTCATTGAGGAAGCTCAAAAGAATCACCTCTTCTGCACGAAGTAACATCGAGCGCAGGGCTTAAAAGATTAAAAGCAAACTCTTCGGACATCTGACATTAACAAATAATACTTTTGAGATGAGTGATTCAAAACCGGTTTCTTCCCTTGCCGCTTCTATTGAAGAAAGAATTGTTGTTATCGTCAATGTCCCATTTCCACGGCCACAGGCAAACGCAATGACGTCATCTTTCTTCTCCGATCGGCAAACCTCCATGTAACAGCAAGCCATCGCATCCGAGTTACAATCATTGACTCTGTGTGAATGAAGTGTACTCACTTTTGCAGCTTGAGGCCTTCGGATGCATCTTTAGTGCTTTCCGACGAGGACATGAGTCATGTAGAGCGGAAGCGTTTTGGTTTCTCACCCCACTCAGCTAGAAGATATATCATTCAAAAACGGCTTGGACTGGAATGCTGTCTCACTCGAGTCAGGCATTCCTGCACTGAAATGCCGAGAGCTCTTCAAGGTTTCGAGAGAAAAACGGGTGACACTGCTCTTCTGCCATTGGCTCTAAAACTCCCAGAGGGTAATGTCGCCCTTCGCCACACTGACGGGATCGGACACGGGGACATAGCTGTCGCCCAAGGGCAGTTGATATGAAGTCTCGGAACCCTAACAAGCAGGGAGATTGTAGTGGCGGACGCACCTCCATCCAAATGTACTTTGGCCAGTCTGGCGCATGGTATCTTACAAGACGGTCGTTCTTAAGAAAATAAAGTACAATGCGATTGCAGTTCGCAACCCATACTTCTACAAATCTCTTTCATGCATAGGTGGATCCTCATGATCACAGCTCCGGATCCTTGATGAACCTGTTTCCCTCGGACCAAAACGTCCCGTACTTGATGTCTGCAAGAACCGGGTTCTTTTCTTGGTCCTTCTCAAATTCTGTCTTTTCTTCCGGCTGAGACGTAGCACATTGACACGAAATGAATACCACAATAGCGATGAGGCATGCTCCGACTATGCCGTATTGTGCATCACCAACAAACAAATGGGTACATCTGACTTTTTCTTTTGTCGTTCCTTTCCTCACCAACTGTTCAAAATAGATCGAACATAACGAGAGGTCCATCCACAATCCTTTGGTTCCGAAAATGAGCGGAAATGGTGTTTGAAAACGGGAAGAGAGAGGTGTGTGGGTCAGGCGAAACACTACATTTGCGAAGCAAACACGCGATTTTAGAACAGGAAGAGAGGTGACGCATTTCTGTACGCAGCGAGGACAAAATTGCTTAGATAGCGGCTGCCACACGTGGCTAGGTTCCTCTGACACGTGGCCCAAACAGCAATTCAAACTGGCTTACTGAGAGAGGGATGAAGCATAACGCTGAGCGACATTAATGACTGTTGTCCGCAATGGCTTCAAGAGTCTCGATGAGGGACGCTGCAACTGCAAATTCCTTTTCGTGCGAAATGCTCAACATAGACTTAACGAAGTATCGCGCCGTAGGCCTCCTCGGCATGAGTTCGAAGCGAGGAATCCCCCCTACGTCATCAGCCATCGACCGGGGAGTCAGAAATCGATAGGAAACGGCAAAACTTGGTCAGATGCAAATACCGTACCAGTTGACACAGCTATCTCAAGTGGGGAGAAAACCAAAGGAGAAAGAGACTTGATGATGGCTTCCTTTGCGGCCCACCTCACATGCTCAGGGGTATTTTCTACCACAAACCTCCCGCAGATAAACTCTTTCTTTCGATTTCCAGTCAGCGTGCTTAAATGTTGCAACTCGCCTCTCGTAAGAAATCTGCTGAGGAAACGTGGACCATAGCGATCAAGGACCGACAATATCCTCCTCGTTGAGACAACGTCGACACCAAGCCCATACATCTCTAAATTCTCAAGCATTTATTGTTTAAAATACCGCTTTGGATGTTTCGGGAGCTTCAAGAACTCCCCGAGGCCTCTCCGCAGGCTGATTTTCCTCGTTCAAAGTATGCCGAGTTTAGGTTCTTGCTTGAGCTTGGCCATGCTCTGCTGACGTACGGCCTTCCTGCCAATCAGCTGGAGGGGCGACTGCACCGCCTGGGACTCTATTTCGGTTTTGAGGGTCGCTACTTTGCAACGCCCACAGGTTCACCTCTGTTTCCAACTTTGACACAATAGGGTTATTCATTTCCTTCGGGGAGCAGACCGATCCTTGCGCAGACAGTGGGGCGCATCTAATCCGAGCGCAACCTAGCTCCATCAACAACCTCTCCCGCCTCGTCATGGTCGACGAGATCGCGCAGAAAGCAGCCCTCTCCCTCCACCCTCAGTGACCCCTAAGGTCGAAGAGGGTGAGCTGTCTCCAATCGCAGGACGCGCTCGCCTGGAGGAAGTCCTCCGATCCCCCCCCCCCTGGGGGTTTGTCCTTCGCCTCGTCATGTTCGCCCTCGGCTCCGCCGCATTCGCCGTCGTCCTCGACGGCAATGCCGTCGAATGCCTCTTTAGCGCCGTCACCGGCTCTGTCGTCGGCGTCATCTTCACCCTCTCCGCCCAAACTCGCTGGTTTTAACCCCCCCTCCCCCCCCCCTTCTCCACACCCTCCCTCTGATCCCTCTGATCAACCTAAGGGAACAAATATCCGAATTTTCGTCTTCTCTCTGCGCCTCGCTGGTCTCAAACGTCCTCGCCCGCGTCGTCTTCCCCTCCGACCCCGTCCGCGTCACCGTCGCTGGTCTCCTCATCCTCCGTTCCCCCCCCC
>JAIYDP010000307.1 GCA_027487435.1 Verrucomicrobiaceae bacterium
CAAGCGCCAACTCGCCGATGTGCCAGAAGCCATTTCGCAGATTTGGCCAGCAGACACCACCGAGGTGCCGGACGACATCCCCGCCCTGCTCATCCTGCTCGAAAAAACCGCCAACTACCTCGCGGCCAACCCCACCCACGCCGTTGCCAGCAAAAATTTCACCGAGGGCAGCCTCCGCGCCGCTCACTCCGCGCTCGAGCCCGCACGCAGTGCCGTCAACTCCGCCGTTTCCGCCCGCGTAGGCGCCAAAAATGACCGCGATGCCGCCGACAGCGCGCTGCGCAAACGCCTCAGTGCCCTGATCAAAGAACTCGGCAACCCCGGCATGCTCACCCCAGATGACGACCGCTGGTATGCCTTCGGCCTCGTGCCACCGGCTGGCACTGAGCGGCCCGGCATCGCACCGGACGATGTGATGCTGCGGCTCATCGCCCCCGGCACCGTACGCGCCGCCTGGAGCGATACCCCGCGCGCGCATCGCTTCCGTCCGTTTTACCAAGTGGTGGGCCGAGATGCGGAATTTATCGCCCTGCCCGTGGATGACGACTTCGATCTGATCATCGATGACCTACCCACCACTGGCGTGCTGAAATTTTACGTCATCGCCACCAACCCCGCTGGCGATAGCCCAAAGAGCGCAGTAGCGGAGCTGAAGCTGGGGTGAACGAGGTGCCGTGGGATGGATAATGAGTGGCTTCATACGACCACCTACCGCCCGCTCTGGCTTGAAGAGACTAACGACAGATTCTCGGATTTCGGTGAAAGTGCTCGAGGGTGGAGATTATTCTGACCTGCGCAGAATTCCAGTCCATCTTTCCGGCACAACGATGAGTTTTTGTACTACTACCAGCGGCGGCGCATGTCGATCACGGGGTTCGTGTTGACGTGAGGAAGATTCATCAAAGCAGGGTGAATGGAAATGCTTGCATGAGGCGGCTTATTGGCATTTTTGATTTACCATGGTCGAATGATACCGCGAGGAAGTTCATGATTTGGGACTTCCGAAAGTATCTTGTAAGATTCAGAAGGAAATTCCCCCATGGATCTACCTGACGTGATGAGATCTGAATCATTGCCACCAAATACGCCTACGTATTCATAAGATCCGCTGTGCTGCACCAAAGTGATGCAACCCATGTATCCGCTACGATCCTCGTAAACATAAGACTTTGCATCCTTTCTCATTGAAACAACTTTCTTGGAGCCGACGAAATAAAGCTGGCCTATCTGATCCGTCGTGATTCGGTCATGAACGGTGTTCAGGGAAAATCCCCATTCTTGTCCTGATGCTGATCCGTTCAATCTGCTGAGTGAAATGCGGAATTGCAGTTCAGGAAATTTTAACCAAACCATGAACAATGCCACAATAGCAGAAAAGATCATGGCACGTATCAGCAGTTTCATTTTCATGAGAATGTGATGGAAAAAATGATGGACACCCGCTAGCGGGAACGACCCTCCGCTTCAGGTTGAGGCTTATCGCCACCCGCTGACTTCGACTCGGGGCGGGTATCGGCTTGCCCTGTGTTGGGCTGTGCTGCTTTTGTGATTTCCACCTTGATATCCACGTCCTGTAGCTTGCCGATCTCATAGCTTCCGATGCCGCGTGACTGCAACGATGTCGTAAAAATCTCAACGGGAGCCATTTGACCCTCAGCATCCTTACGGAAGGCCTTCATGTCATCGACATCAACCGAGATACTAGCGTAATCCTCGCCACCTAAACCCGCCTGAACACTCACTCTCCAGTATGCCGTATCGTGAAACGCGACAACTCCTTTGCAAAAGAGTTGCTTGTCATCCGTATCTTCGCTGCAACGCGCTTCATATCTGGCTAATTCCTTGCCGCCCTGCTCGATGATCACCTTGATTGTATAAGAACCTCGATCCCGATAGTCGCCTTCCGTCTCTTTGTCCAAGGTCGTATGGAATGGATCTGGCGATTCCGCAAACAGCTGTCCGCACATTGTGAGGGAAATCATGATAATCGCTAAATACTTCGAGTGCATGTGATGATAGAGTAAGTTCAAAAAGCACGCACCTCTATCGAGGGCGGGCATCGCTAACGGGTCGAGGGTGAAATGATGGCAAAGCATGCAACAGGGCGGGTGGTCAGGGGTTGCGGGCGTGTCTCGGATTGTTGGTATTCTATCATCGTTGATCCTCTGCTACTGGTTTGATCTTCATGAGAGACTTTTTTGTGCGAAAGGTTCATTTTTGCCTACGATGAGCTTTCGCGTATCCGCCTTTGGATGGGCCGAGTTGGTCACCTTTCGATTGTTGCTAGCGATGACGGCGAGCCCAATGATGTTGATCACCGTCAACACCCCAAGCGGTGCATCTGATCTTTTGTACTCACGAATCGTAATTCTCGCCCAATCCTCCGCGGTCTGGACTCTGCCATGTAGGACAGCTTGATTGATGTCTGCCAGGTCACCAGACTGATCTAGCTTGTCGATCGCAGATCTTGCATCGTCAAATGCCTTCTGCCACGGTGGCAACTCTTTTCGGGCACCCATCAAAAGCCATGAAAAGGTCACGACGTTGATCGCCAAGAGAACGTGTGTGAACTTTTTCATATTTTTGGAATATCTAGCGCATTCACGGCGGGAAGGGAAGCCCGATTTCAACAAACGACATTGCCCACCGTTGGATGAGCTGGCTGGTTCGACTTCTTCGTTCTTTAGAGCTCCATTGCATAACGAAGTGCTGCTTTCACTTCTTCAAGAACCGAGCCATAAAATATACCAATCGGCCCTTCAAGCTCATGGTCTTGAATCGCCTGAAGACCTTGAACATTCGCATAACTCCGCGCTCGCAGAAAGTGCATCGCAGGTAGCTCAACCTCATAATCTGAATTTCGGTAGGCCGTCGTGATTGGAACGCAAAGCGATAATGCTCTAGGCGCATTCAAATCGTGACGCGAAACCACCAACATCATCCTCACCTTGCCGCTCATGCCAAGATCTACCCTGTAAACTTCACCCGGCTTAGTCATCGAAAACGGAATCTAATGCTGCCTGTCGCATGGATGAATTCACGAGTAAATCGTCGTTAGCCGCGAGTGTCTCTACCCTAAACGGAAGACCTCGACGCAATCTCACCTGCGCGAGAAACATCCGTATTGCTTCGGCAGTATTTAACCCGAGTTCTTGGAATATCGCTTCGGCTTCTAACTTCAAATTTGGATCTACCCTAGCCCTCACTATTGCGTCTCTCATGTGTTTCTCGTAGCACGGCAAGGTTACAATGCAAGGAATTTCTCTGGAGCGACGACGAAGCACTCCTACACCTGCCCGCCGGCGTGGCTTCGCCTGCGGGCAGGAGATGCGAATGGAGGATCGTGACCTTGGGGTTAGGCATCGATGGGCAAAGCGAAGCCTTGGCGGTAGGTTTCGGTGAGCAGCGGGTTGGCTTTGTCGGCAAGTGGGCCGGTGAAGCGTTCGGTTTGGGGATCGAACTGGAGCTTTGAGCCGAAGGTCAGTGGTGTTTTCTTGAGATCGACTTGATTTGCGGCGAGGTGCGTTTCGAGGCGTTGGTAGGCATCGGCTAAGGCAGGATGTGAGTTCACAGATTCGCGTTGTGCGGGATCATGGATGGCGAGAGAAATCGTGCCGAGGTGGGCAAGTGCTGACGAATAGTGCGCGGATTCCACGGCGCGGATGGGTGCAATTTTATTGTCGATCACCGCATCAATGAAGTTCTGCATGGCAGAGCGACCGCCCTTGAAAGCTTTGATGACTTTGCCTTGTTTGTCCACGATTTTGCAGCTAGGGCCGTGTCCACCAAGCAGGCTGCCATTTTCGTATTCGATGACATTTCCTAAGTCCAAGCCTTGGTACTTGTCCATGCCTTGCTGGTAATCCATGCCGGATTTGGGAAGGCCGCGCACCTCAAAGAGGATCGGAGCCAGGCCTTTGTGTTCTAGCAAGAGAATTTGCGTGTTGGCGGTGTTGCCGTCGTCTTCGTAGCCGATGCGTCCACCTAACGAAATGATGCTTTCCGGTAACATAGGATCGCCTAGTGCCCAGCGGCAGACATCGAGTTGATGCGGGCCTTGATTGCCGAGATCGCCATTGCCGTAGGGCGATTGCCAATGCCAATCATAGTGGAATTTCTTCCGCATCACGGGTGTGATTTCTCGTGGACCAAACCAAAGATCTTGGTCGATGGTGGGCGGAACTTTGAGCGGCGCAAGAGATTTGCCGATGGAAGGACGGGGCTTGTAGCAGAAGCCGCGCGCGATGACAAGTTTGCCGACGTGGCCTTCTTTGATCCAGGCAAAGGCCTCTTCCCAGCACGTTTCAGAGCGGCGTTGGAAACCGTGCTGGATGATCACCTTGTGACGTTGAGCGCCGAGGGCGAGCTGTCGGCCTTCCCAGACATTGTGCGATACGGGTTTTTCCACATAGACATGTTTGCCTTGGGCGGCGGCGGTGAGAGCGATCAGCGCATGGGTATGGTTGGGCGTGGCGATGATGATCGCGTCGATATCTTTGGCTGCGCAGAGCTTGCGATAATCTTGATAGGTAGCAACGGACAGTTGTTTTTTCGCCATTTCCGCTTTCGCTTGGTCGAGCACGTCTTGATCACAATCGCACAAAGCGACAAGCCTTGCGTTCTTGGCGCGCAGCAAGTCGGCGAGAAGATTTTTTCCACGGCCATTCAAACCAACGACAGCGCAACGGATTTGGGAATTGCTGTCTAAAGCGCGGGCGAACGGCGAGAGTAACGTGAAGGTGCTAGCTAGGGCGGAACGTTGGAGAAAGTTGCGGCGATTCATCTGGGTGATAGGGTTGATTTGTGCAGACATTAAGGCTGTGTGAATTGTTTCCACAATTCGTTGATTTGCACCGGATCAGGAGTGCCGGCTTGGAGAACAAGACGATAACGGAAACGCAGTGTCTGATCTTTCGTGAGGGTATGATTGCCTAGCTTCTTATCCTTCTTTTTTTCAAAATCATGAATGCCAAAAGGGTTGGCGGCAAGCAGTCCGTAGTCGCGCGCGTGCCACCAAGTCGGGTGACGGAGATTGTCCGAATGATCCATCATGACGATGGAGGTCTGTTGCCCATTGGCGTCTGGCCCGTGAAATGCGACCCACTTCGAGCGTTTTCCCCAGCAGGCAAGATCGGTGCGGCCTTCACTATCGAGAATGCCACCACGGGCAGTGGGTCCTTTCCATCGCAGAGCCCGATCCACGCGCATGGCGAAAAAGCCTTCTTTGGTATCGCCGAAAACGACCTCATTTGCTACGGCAGTAAGCGAGGTATCGGTATCGATCACGCGAGTTTTCTTGTCCTTATCGATTACCGTGACGTGGCGAATTTCCTTGAGTAGGACAGCGCCATTGGCTTTCCACGCGAGTTCTACGGAAAAACTTGCCTCATCCTTGGTAGCTTTTGTGGCTTGGATCGACTGATGAGTGATCCGTGCATCATCTTTTCCTGTCCATGCCCAGAAGTCGAAGCCATTGACTGAGCCGTGCGACATCCAAAACGAGCGATGATGAGGATGATCTGTTTCTTCATCGGCAAACTTCGTTTCCATAGGCCAATGGCGCGAAAGGTTCGGGCCAGAAGGAGTTGAGATGGGGAAAAGATACGGCACCTTGGCATCCGTGCGGTATTCTGTGACTACGGCATCATCCTTGGTCACGCGGATGGTTTCTCCGTGCGTCACGATCTTCATTTCAGCACTGGCGACTGCCATAGAAGCAAGCCATGCAGCAACCATCATGAAGTTTTTCTTTTGCAAAGAGTAGGACATCTGATGCCTACGCTGTCCAGTACTACAATCTTTTACCTTTTTTTGTCGGCGCATGCCATGATTGGCGTTTGCATCTCACGATTGCCCCAGAAGCCGCTTGCTGGTGGCATCGTCAAGCTGCGCACAGAGGCGAAATCCATCGCCCTGCTTGGGCATACTCGCCATCCACGCATCGCGCTCACTGGATGACGGAAAATCTAGCCCTATCAAGGCACGTCCAACGCGCTCGCCTGATTGGCGATAGTTGAAATAACAAAAGCTGGCTCGATCGCGAATCCGTTGGTGCAAAAATTCATGCAAGGCACCAGCACGTTCATAGAAATCCAGTCGCAAAAATAGCGGTGAGCTCAGCATGTCACTGCGAAGCGGAATGGCTCGATAGGAGACATCGACCGCACCGGTGAGATCCTGCCATTCATAGCCTGCGGCATCGATTTTTTCCGTCACGGAGCGCAATTGACTTTCGTCGGCAGCACTGATGGAAAAGACCGGCCACGCTTCATCTTGGGAATTTTTTCCGTATTGAAAATCGCCAATATTGACGCCTGCAAAACAATGGTCGAGCAAGGCCAACATCGCGCCTGGACGCTCGGGGATCTTGATGCGCAAGGTTTGATTTACTTGACCCATGGCCCCCAGAGATCGCGCCACATGACCGAGCTGAAGAAAATCCATGTTCGCACCACAAAGAATGACTAAGACTTTTTTGCCAACCCATTCACTCTTGTTTTGCAATACGGCCGCAAGCCCCATGGCACCGGATGGCTCGGCAATGCAGCGCAATTCCTCCCATAGAACGCGGATGGCGTGACTAACTTGCTCATTGGTCACGGTATCGATGCGCTGCAGCAACGAGCGACAGATTTGAAATGGTAACTCGCCTGGTCGCTTCACCGCTGTGCCATCGCAAAAAAGATCGACCTGGTTCAGTGCTACGATCTGCTGTGCCGCCATAGAGGCTTTCATGGAAGCTTGATCGACACCCTCAACGCCAATGACTTCGATATTCGGCCAATAAGTTTTCAGCCAAGTGCCAACACCAGCAGCCATACCGCCACCGCCGATTTGCAGGAAGACTACATCGAAAGGGCCGTTGCCCGAAAGCACCACTTCATCAGCCATGGTGCCTTGGCCCGCCATGACCAGCAAATCATCGTAGGCGTGAATGTAAATGGCACCTGTCTCGGCCTCGTCCTTTCTTGCGGCTTGAACCGCATCATCGTAGCTATCTCCAGAGAGATGAATTTCCACGAAACCTCCGCCATGATGCATAACGGCAGCCTGCTTCACTTTCGGTGTGGAGCGCGGCATGTAGATCCGGGCGTTGATGCCAAGTTTGTGAGCGGCGAGGGCTACGCCTTGGGCATGATTTCCCGCAGAAGCAGTGACGACACCGCATCGCGCTTCCTCCGCAGAAAGAGATGCCATGCGGTTGCACGCACCCCGCCATTTGTAGGATTTCACAGCCGAAAGATCCTCTCGCTTTACCCAAATTTCTGGACCATTGCTGTCGGATGCGAGTCGTTCCATCGGGGTCGGCTTACCGAAACGATAGATTCGCTCGCGAGCGAAAAGAATTTCTTCGCGCAATCGTTGATCCAATGGCCGCAACGCATCTTCCATGCCGCGAGAATGTCACGTCATATCAACGATGCAAATGATAAATCACGCAGTTCGTCAACGCTTGTCCCCTTTGGCACAAGAAGAACAGATTAGCGCAAAAAACGGCATCGTATTTTCAGAGCAAAATGAGTTTCACTTCTGAGGTGCTTTTGCTTTGTTAATCCAAGTGAGAGCGGTGAAAAAGTCATCGGTTTGTTGCAATGTTGTTTCGAAATGCGGGCTAGTATTAAAAAAACCGTGCCCGCATTTGGGGTAGATATGGACTTGGCAATCCGCACCGACATTTTTCATCTCTGCGGCGTATTCTTTCACCACCGATACGGGAATCAAGTTGTCTTGATCACCGAGAAAAACCAACGTGGGAGGGGCTCCTTTTTTGATTTGATGGGCGGGTGAAAATTCGCGGTATTGCTTGCCGACTCGCGCATGTCCCCACTGCCCTGGGCCATTGTTGAACACGGGATTGTACAGCACCAGAGCATTCGGCACGCACGAGATCTTCGCATCATCCTGCGGATCATCCTGACCGGGGCATAACGCCGTAAATGCCGCAAGATGCCCGCCCGCGGAGCCCCCAGCGGCGGCAATGCGATTCGGGTCTATGCCAAGTTCTTTGGCATGGGAACGCACATAACGCATGGCGGATTTGGCATCGGCGCAGCACATCACGGGCGGCCCTTTATCGCCCTTCGGAATGACTCGATACTCTGCACAGATTGCCACCATGCCACGGCTGGCGAGATGTTGGCTATGTCGGGCAAACTGAGCCGCTGAGCCACCGATCCATCCACCACCGAAGAAGAACACTACGGCTGGCTTGTCGATCCTCGATTCTTTTTCCTCCGGCTGATCGACAAATAGTTTCAGTGAGCGCTCGCCTACGGATTTATAGACGATCATTTCTGCTGCCGATAGTGAAACCACGCCCGCCACTCCAATCACCACTCCAATCACCACTCCAATCGTAATTCGTTTGATAAAATTGTACATCGTTGTCGCGACGATACGTAAGACCTATCGTTCATCATACAGAATACGACATAACAACCACAACGGACTTCCATCATCGCCCGAAGAATCTTGTGATTCTATTTGACAAGAAGGGGTCGAATTTTAGAATATTTGCGAAATTACCGAGGAGGACTAAGTGGATAACGGACTATTACATACTGAGAAAATTCTAGCAGATCGGAAAACGTTCTACATTGATTTAAAAGAAAACGCTCGTGGGCGCGTGGTAAAAATCACCGAAGATGTCGGCGGAAATCGTGATACCATCATGGTACCTATCGATATTTTGGATGATTTTATCCAAGCCTTGCAGGACGTAAAGGCCACTTCCGATTCCATCTAAGCGATGGGGATTCATGTTCCAATTCCTGACAAGCATCTCTGTTTTGTGAGAACTCGCTCTCGATTATGAATACACCAAAGTCCGTCATCGTCACGCGGGTGACGTATTTGCTGCTCTGCGAGTTGCTAGGTGTTGCCGTTTCTTTGAATTTTCCTTACCTCATTCCCGTATGGCTTGGTTTGGTGGTCGCACTGATCATTGGAAGTTTTTTTGTTTTGATCGAGACGACCTTGCAGGGCTTCACCCTGCGCGGATTTTCCACTGCCACATTCGGACTTGGAGTCGGCTTGATGTGCGCATGGCTGCTGACGCGCGTCGAGATCGACAGCCTGCTCGTGGGAATGTTTCTCGACAACTCACGTTTTGGCGACATCGATAGCGAGTCTCGCTCTGCGGCGATTCGTTTATCCTTCAACGTGGCACTCTATGCCAGCCTTGGGTTTCTGGGATCCACCTTGGCTCTGCGTAGCAACCGCGATGACTTTGCGTTCATTATTCCCTTTGTGCGCTTCCGGCAAGAGGGTTCGCAAGGTCGCCCCGTCGTTCTTGATGTTGATGCGGTAATTGATAGTCGAGTGATCAACATTGCCAAAGCCGGATTCCTCGGCGCCCGACTGATCATTCCACGCTTTGTTTTATTGGAGATACAGAATTTGGCGGTATCGCCATCCATCGTTCAGAAACAACGAGGGCTACGAGGCTTGGATGTGTTAGAGCAAATGCAAGCAGATCCCGGAACCGATGTGATCATTCATGAATCTGGTGCCGTAACATCTGAACAAAACTTCCCTACGCGACTGATGGAGGTGACTAAATTGCTCGATGCCCGTCTTCTGACAAACAATGAAAACCTCGCAAAGGTAGCTCGGCTGCAAGGTCTATCGGTACTCAATCTCCATGAACTGATGGACGCATTAAATCCCAGCGTGGTGGTAGGTGAAACCATACGCCTCGCGTTGGTTCGCCCCGGAAAAGACGAGCACCAAGCCGTTGGATTCTTAAGTGATGGAACGATGATTGTCGTCAATCATGCCTCAAGCCTTCTTAATACCACCCAAAGCGTCCGGGTCATCAGCACGCTGCAAACCGCTAACGGATTGATGGTTTTTGCTGAAATCGAAACGAGTCCGTGATGGTGCATGAATGAAGAAGAATCAGGGAGATTTTCGCTTGTTTGATTCCGATAAACGCGTCAACCTCTGCCCATGTTTCTCATCTCCATCGCCGCCTTGCAGCACAATACTCGCATCTTGCGCGAGGTGAAGGAGGCTGCTGGCTGCAAGTTGGTCCTGGCGCTCAAAGGATTTTCTTGTTGGAAAAGTTTCCCCTACATTCGCGAGGATTTGGATGGTTGCTGCGCTTCAGGATTATGGGAGGCGCGCTTGGCGAGAGAGACCTTTGGCAAGCATGTGATTACCTATTCCACAGCATACCGCGAAGCGGAAATCACCGAACTGTTAGAGTTCACGCACCACTTGGATTTTAACTCGCTCAATCAATGGATGAGCTTGCGTGAAAAGGTTATGGCCCACCCACGCTTTCTCTCGGGCGAAATCCAATGCGGCTTACGCATCAACCCTCAACACTCGACCGGCGAAACAGCTTTGTATGATCCGTGCGTGGCGGGTTCACGGCTTGGCATCACCGCGGATCAGTTGATTGGTGCTGACTTGACGGGCCTCAGCGGCCTGCATTTTCATACATTATGCGAGCAGAATTCCGATGACCTCGAAAGCACCCTCAAGGCCGTAGATGAACGCTTTGGGCATCTGCTCTCTTTGCCACAATTCCGTTACCTCAACATGGGCGGGGGACATTGGATCACTAAACCATTTTACGACCGCGAGCGACTCGTTCGCTTGGTCAAGGAAGCAAAGGAGCGATGGGACATCGAAGTCTGGCTCGAACCTGGAGAAGCTGTAGCGATCCACACCGGCGTGCTTCGCGCGACCGTGATGGATGTTTTTTCCTCTGCTGGACACAATCTTGCGATTCTCGATGTTTCCGCAACGGCGCATATGCCCGATGTCATGGAAATGCCCTACCGTCCCGATGTTTTTTTGGTCAACGGCCAGAGCCAAGAGAAACAACCAGCTGTCTCTATCGCCGGCGAAACCTACGAGCATGCCGCGCACTCGGGCGAGAAGTCATTCACCTATCGCATCGGCGGACCTACCTGCCTTGCAGGCGATGTCACCGGAGATTTTTCCTTTTCGCGGCCCTTGCTTGTTGGCGATATCCTCGTCTTCGACGATATGGCTCATTACACCATGGTGAAAACCACCATGTTCAATGGGGTTCCACACCCCGCGATTGCCCTTCAACACCACGGCGGCGAGATCGAAATCCTACGCGAATTCACTTACGAGGATTTCCGTGATCGCCTGAGCTAACTTTTCATTCTTGTAAGATCATTTATCAACCATTCGTAACCAACACACACCATTATGCTAAAAACGACTTATTTTTCGATCATCGCTAGCCTTTTTACCGGGTTTGCCTCGGCGGCAAACTGGCTTGATTTCCCTGCAAAATCAGGCACTGCCAATGGCAAAACTGTGGTCTTGATCTCCGGCGACGAAGAATATCGCACCGAAGAATCCTGCCCGATGCTGGCAAAAATCCTCAGCGAACGACATGGATTCCATTGCGTGGTGTTGTTTTCCCTCAGCCCAGATCAAAGCTTCATCGATCCAAACTATCAAAAAAATATTCCTGGCACAGAAGCCTTGAACAAAGCCGACTTGATGGTCATCGGCACACGCTTCCGCGATCTCCCACAGGAACAACTTGCCCCGATCGCGAATTTTCTCAACGCAGGGAAACCCGTAATCGGTTTCCGCACTGCCACCCATGCCTTCAATGGAAAGGCGCAAACAGGTGATTTCCGCTGGTCGCAATTCGGCTTACAAATCCTCGGCGAGACTTGGGTGAGTCACCACGGTCATCATAAAAAAGAAGGCACACGCTCCGTCATCGAAGCCGCCAACAAAAGCCATGAAATTCTCCAAGGGGTAAAAGAAATTTTTGCTACCACCGATGTTTATGGTGTCAAACACGTCACCCCAGAAAACGCCACCATCCTCATGCGCGGCGCCGTTACTGAGACACTCGATCCACAATCGAAAAATCTCGATGGACCAAAAAACAACCCGATGATGCCTCTTGTTTGGCTGCGGGAATACACCGCGCCAAACGGCAGCACCAAAGGCAAAGCCATGTGCACCACCATGGGCGCTTCCACAGATTTTCTCGATGAGGACTTGCGTCGCTTGCTCGTCAATGGAGCCCTTCATTTGACCGGCCAAAAAGTTCCGCAACTGACCGATGTGACCTTCGTCGATGCCTACACTCCTTCGGATTACGGTTTCCAAAAAGAGGGATATTTTAAACAGAAAAATCTTCAGCCCGACAGCTTCCGTGCTAGTGCTTCTCCGAAAAATAAATCGACCGCCCCTAATGCCTCGCACGCGCCAAGCGAAAATCCACAACCTGCCACAAGTTCCCGCAATCAAGCCATCGGCGCACCAGAGGTTGGCGAACGCATCGTGCTCATTGGCAATGGCCTTGCCGAACGCGATGCCTACTACAGCACGATCGAAACAGAACTCCACCTGCGCTACCCAGAGAAACAACTTTTCTTCCGCAACATGGGACGCCCCGGCGATACACCAGCCTTCCGCCCCCATCCTAGTCGTAAATCTCAGTGGGCATTTCCAGGCGCAGAAAAATTCCATCCGCAACACAAAGCCCATGCGGGAGAAGGCTTTTTTCCCACACCCGATCAATGGTTGACTCATCTCGAGGCCGATACCGTTGTCGCGTTTTTTGGCTACAACGAATCGTTCGATGGCGCCGAGAAGGTCGAAAATTTTAAGGCCGAGCTCGAAGCCTTTGTGAAACACACTCTCAGCGCAGCATACAACGGCAAAGAAGCCCCACGCTTGGTTCTTGTTTCTCCCATCGCCTTTGAAAATCTAACAAAATACAAAAAAGATTTACCTGATGGCGTCAAAGAAAACCAACGTCTCAAACTCTACACCAAGGCAATCCAAGACGTAGCTACGGCGAACAAACTCACCTTCATTGACCTTTTTACTCCGACTCTTGCCATCTACGAAAAAAGCACAAAACCCTTCACCAGCCACGGATTTGTCCCTTCAGAAGCAGGCTATCAAACCATCGCGAAGCTGCTTGCCACTGGTCTCTACGGATCGGCACCCTATGCCTCCAAAGCCAATCCTAAACTCGTTCGCGATGCCGTAAAACAGAAAGACTGGCTGTGGAATAACGACTACAACATCCTCAACGGTGTCCATACCCACGGACGACGCTACAATCCCTTTGGCCCGAAAAATTACCCAGATGAAGTTCGCAAAAACCGGGAAATGGCAGCCTTGCGAGACAATCTCATCCACGCAGTAGCCGCAGGGAAAACCACCAGCCTTACTGTCGATGATTCGAAAACTCATCAACTGCCAGCCGTACAGACCAACTACCGCAATGCCCAAGAAGGCAAGCCCATCGAATACAAGTACGGCGAAGATGCTCTCAACTCCCTGAAAGTTCCCGAAGGCTACAAGATCTCACTTTTTGCTTCGGAAAAAGAATTTCCGAACCTCGCCAACCCGATGCAAATGTCCTTCGACACCAAAGGTCGCTTGTGGGTCGCCGTTATGCCCACATACCCCCACTACCGCCCTGGTGATCCGATGCCGAATGACAAGATTCTTATCTACGAGGACACCAACAATGACGGCAAGGCCGATAAAGAAATCGTTTTCGCCGATCAACTCCACCTTCCCATTGGCATCGAATTTGCCGCCGAGGGCGTTTACATCGCCCAAGAACCAAACCTCGTTTTGCTCCGCGATACCAATGGTGACGACAAAGCTGACAGCAGCGAAATCGTGATGTCTGGATTTGATACTCATGACACCCACCACGCGATCAGTGCCTTTTGTGCTGATCCATCTGGCGCATTCGTCATGGGCGAGGGTGTGTTTCTTCACACCAATGCAGAGACTCCCTACGGCCCTGAAAGAGGCGTCGATGGCGGCTTCTGGCGCTTCAGCCCACAACAAACAAAACTAGAGCGCACCGCGCAATTGAGCATTCCCAATCCATGGGGCATTGCCTTTGACGACTGGGGGCAGGACTTTTTCCTCCACACTTCTGGTCCTGACTTGAACTGGATGATGCCATCGTCGATCAAAAACCCTTACGGCGCCAGAGCTCCTTTGACCAAAACTCTCATCCCCGATGGGCAAAGAGTGCGTCCTACATCGGGCCTAGAATTTGTCAGTTCTGGTCATTTCCCCGATGAAGTTCAAGGGGATGTCCTCCTGTGCAACAACATCGGCTTTCTTGGCATCAAACAGCATTCCGTTCAGGACGATGGCACTGGCTACAAAACAGCATTTCGCCACAACTTGCTCGAATCCACAGATGGAAATTTCCGCCCTGTCGATCTGGAATTTGCGCCCGATGGATCATTGTTTATCGTCGATTGGCACAACGTTTTGATTGGTCACATGCAACACAACGCACGTGACCCGCTACGCGATCATGTTCACGGACGCATCTATCGCATTACCTACCCTTCTCGTCCTCTTGTAAAGCCTGCGAGCATTGCTCAAGCAAATCTTGCAACCTTGCTCGACAATCTCAAAGCCCCCGAATATCGCACACGCTACCGCACACGCCTTGCCTTGCGCAGCCGTGGTGCAGCGGAAGTCATGCCAGCCTTGCTCGCATGGACCAACAAGCTCGATGCTGCCGACCCTCGCTACGAACACCACCTCACCGAAGCTCTCTGGGTGACCTGGGGCCTCAATGCTGTCGATATCACCTTGTTAGAAAAAGTCATGAAATCCAAAGATTTTCGTGCACGTGCAGCCGCTGTTCGGGTGGTTCGCTACAACGCCGAGCGTATTCCCAACGCCCTAACATATCTGGCAAACGCTGCCAAGGACGAACATGGACGCGTGCGTCTCGAAGCCGTGGTCGCATCTTCATGGATCAATGACACTGTGGCCAAGCAAATCTTAACGATCGCCGCTGCAAAACCGATAGACCCGTGGATCAAGCCCACGATCGATACCATGCAAGCCAGGCTCAAAGGTGTAACACCGCCCCCCATTGATCCAAACCCGATGCCAGCCATTCCGGCGCACCTTAATCCTGCGGAGAAAGAACTCTTCCGCCAAGGACACGAAGTTTATCATCGCGATGCTCACTGCGCCACCTGCCACCAAGCAAACGGCAACGGCTTGCCACCGGCATTTCCGCCGCTCAATCAAAGCCCATGGGTTACAGGTAACACAGATCGCTTGATCAAATTGACCCTGCATGGTCTGATGGGGCCACTTGAGATCAATGGCCAGAAATATGCTGGCACCGTGCCAATGACTCCGTTTGGCGGCATGCTCAAGGATCAAGAGGTCGCCGCCGTTTTGACCTACGTGCGCAACCAATTTGGCAACAAAGCTCCTGCGGTGCTAGAAGCCGATGTCAAACGCGTACGA
Organism: Verrucomicrobiaceae bacterium; assembly: GCA_027487435.1. Classification (GTDB taxonomy): domain Bacteria; phylum Verrucomicrobiota; class Verrucomicrobiia; order Verrucomicrobiales; family Akkermansiaceae; genus UBA956. The sequence continues at coordinate 15,274 of JAIYDP010000307.1, forward strand.
GAAGCGACAAAGGCAAGAAATACCCTCTACTTGGTCGATGAATTACTCAAAGAGCATCCGTTGAAATAAAAAGGAAATTATTGCTGCATTCGCATGCATGAATTTTGTAGGACATGAAAGCAGGCACCCTCGCCTGCCTCTGCAAACATGCGTGCCGACTGTTTCTGCCAATCATAGCCCAACATTCTACACCCCTCTCCCCGATGTTGGAAAACCACTAGCGACCAACCGTTGATCTCATCATAAAATCAGCATACCATCGGTGATCTGATTCGCGATTGGTCATCGCGTCGCTGTGTCACACAACGGCATAATCCCATAATCCGAAGTATAAAGCTGACCTTCGCTGCCATCATTTGTTGCGCAAAGTATTTCAGATCTTGGGGCAGCATCGTTGAATGCTGATCCGCTGCCGCACTAAAACGCTTTGCACATCAAAGCCTAGACGCGACTTTCTAGCACTCTACTTCGGATCTCGGGATGTATGACTCATGAGCGAAATCTTGATCATCACATCTTTCAGTTCGATCAGTTGTCAGAATTCCGCCTTTTCCTTTCGTAAGGTAGATAGGAAATGACCGCGCCTACTCCTGCGCCATGGTCACCACCGAGGCGCGGCGGAATGTCAAATTTCTCAAACGTGTAGCTACGCCGACTCCGACGCACCGCAACGATGATCCATACTACCATCGTAAGAAAAAAAGCGCTAGCTGCCGGTAGGCGATAGGATTGCGTAGCACTCCAGAGTTTGACCACTTGCGCGAATAACGAAACGTTTCCCTGCTGATCAGCTTGCTTGATCGCAAAGTCATCTGCGGTGAGGTCGATACCTTGCTTGAGTGCTTTTTCCAATCGATAGAGCATGATCGACATCTGGACGCAGAGGCCCTCAAGCTGATCTTCCGGTTGGCTTTTGCTCACTGCGGCTTGCATGGAACTGACCAAACAACGCTTGCGTTCAAATTCACCAATCTTGCGCCGAGTCGCTTCGCCGAAGTTCATTTCCGTACGTTCAGGAGCCTCATAAAAATAAAAAATCACCGCCGTTTCGCGATCGTTTTTTGCATGCTTGGCAATCAGAGCGTCACGATCTAAGTTTGAGGGAATGATTTGATCTCGATCAAACAGATAAACGTGAATGTCAATCTTCGAAACGCTGGAATGATACTGTAAGAAATTTTCAGCATCGAGAAATTCTTGTTGAGACAAGACGTTCTGTGGATCGATCAGCAATGCCAGAGGATCGCTCTGAGCATAGACGGCAATCGCCGACTCAGGAATGTCCGCAGAAGGCTCGGCATCCACAATCTCTGGCCCAGGAAGGGGAAGATCTAAGAGTTCTGTGGACGCCTCCTGCGCCTCGGCGCTATCAAACAATTCACCGCTGATCAAATTTTCACCATTTTCGATTTTCGTTAGATCATCTTGCGACCATTGCGGCAAAGGATCCCACGCAATGATTTCTTCCGTAGGTGCTTCCTGTGCTGGCGTAGGTGTAAGCAACGGCAATGCAATACCGCACCACAACAAAAGTACACAACCCTTTCTTTTCATGCGCCATCCTCCTCCGAAATTTGTCGCGGATCCGTATTGCGAAAGTTGGCAGCCTCCACGGAAATGACTGGAGTAAGCGGTGAGACCTTCTGCGCAAATGTGTGTGGATTTTTTCGCAGCATGCGATGCTTACGAATCAAAATCGCTTCTAAGTGTTTGATAACAGCGATGATGCCTGAGGCATATTGTTGCTCCATCCACAGGCTTTGGGCCTTTTGCAAACAGGCCATGGTATCCGCCTCATCCAAGTACGCATCAAGCGCGTAACCGAAGGACATGCCCGCAAGCTTATGATCGGCATCCATGACCAATAAAATCACCGAGGCATTGCTTTGGTGGGAATCGAGGTCAAAAAACACCGCGCGATTTACCATCCAAAAGCCATATTGGCGCAAATCCACATCACGAGCAAAAGAGCGAATGTAGAGTGCGAAAAAAAATTGCGGAAAACGCCGAGAAAACCTCTGCATGAACTTCTGCACCAGCAGTCGATCTTTCATTCGCAATATCCCTACGATATCAGATAAGGTCGATATTCTTCGATCTTCGCGAAAAAAGCTTTGGTCCACCAATGTGAGCGAAAAACCACAATGCGGACAAACTTCCGCACCGCGGTGAATTCGTTGCACACAGCGTGGACATTGCATAGTAAGGGGAAGTTAACGACATCCCTTGCCAAGGTCAAAATCTATCTTTGACAATCGGAGCATCAACCCTGCGCTTTGGCGTCGGGCATTTCTTTGAGGGTGAGGATTTTATCGACCAATCCGTAGGCGACGGCTTGTTCTGCGGACATGTAATTGTCACGGTCAGAATCGCGCTCGATTTCTTCCGGTGTGTGGTCGCTATGTTTGGCCAAGATGCCGTTGAGACGTTTTTTCAGATTGAACATGAAGCCAATCGTGCGCTCAACATCAGAGGCTGTGCCACTGGCGCCACCAGAAACTTGGTGGATCATGACGTGCGAATTCGGCAAACAGAAGCGCTTGCCTTTGGTGCCGGCGGTCAACAACACCGAGCCCATGGAAGCGGCGATGCCGATGCAGTAGGTGTTCACATCGCAAGTCATGAATTGCATGGTGTCGTACATGGCAAGACCTGCGGTGACTGATCCGCCGGGAGAGTTGATGTAGATGTGGATGTCTTTTTTCGGATCCTGCATCTGCAAGAACAAAAGCTGCGCGATCACGGAATTCGCGACATAGTCATCGATGGCGGTGCCGATGAAAATGATGCGATCTTTCAGTAGGCGAGAATAGATGTCGAAAGAACGCTCGCCGCGGCCGTCTGATTCGATGACGACGGGTACGTAGTAGCTATTGCTGGGACTGACGGAGGAGATTACGTTTGGCTGAAAGGAATTCATGATGGTAGAGCTTCTGTTTCTGATGAGAAGGTTACCAAAGCTTCTTCTACCAAGAAATCAAGGACTTTGTTTACGAGAATCGAATTGCGAATGCCTGGCAGACGGCCACCGCGTTGGAGAGCTTTGAAAAATTTCACCGCATCTTCTTTGCGGCGCTCGGCAATTGAGACGACGTGCCGAATCAGTTCTTGATCCGAAACCTGGATATCTTCCTTCGCGGCGATTTCCTGAAGGATGAAATTGGCCTTGATGTTGTTGCTCGCGGTCGATTGTGCGGAGGCGAAAAATTCATCTTGTTTTTCCATGATTTCCTCATCGCTCATACCTTCTTTCGCCGCAGACTGAACCATTTCGTCAGCTTGGCGTTGAGCCTCGGCGTGAAGTAGCGCTTCAGGAATTTCGAATTCGAGCTGTCCTGCGAGGTGGGTCACGATTTGATCGATCTTGTCTTCGGTATTGCTGTTTTTCTTGTTGGTCTCAAGCCCCTCACGGATGGAGCTGCGGAGGTCGTCAGTGGTTTTGCCCTCGCCCATGAGTTTTGCGGCGAATGCATCGTCCACTTTAGGAAGCACAGGCTGCTTGATTTCCTTCAGGGTAACGTGGAAACGAAGGGTTTTGCCAACGATGCTAGCGAGTGGAAAATCATCGGGGATAACGATGTCGATTTCGCGCTCGGAGCCAACTTCGGCACCAGCGAGTTGGGAAGCAAAGCTGGGGAGAAAGGCGTCATCTTCCATGCGAATCCAGAAACCTTCGCGTCCAGAAAGATATCCTGCGGGCTTGCCGAGTGCTTCTTCAAGCTTCACGCCGTCGATGGTAGAATAGAAATCGATCACGCCCATATCGCCGATGGCGATCGCGCGGTCTTCTACAGCGAGATGCTCGGCAAAGCGTTTACGAATGTCTTCCACTTGTGCTTCAACTTCTTCGTCGGAAACATTCTCTGGGGCGACCGTGACGGGAATCTGTTTGTATTCAGGCAGAACGAGATCTGGAGCCAGCGTCAGCGTAGTTTGAAAACCAAATGTGCCATCAGCGCGAACGCCGATTTCGGTAGGAACGCCGAAGTCGAGGACTTTGAGCTTTTCTTGCTTGAGCGATTCCTGAAGACCGCGGTTGACGAGTTCGGACTCGATTTCTTCGGTGATTTCTTTGCCGTAGCGTTTGACGATTACCGCTTGAGGAACTTTTCCAGGGCGAAATCCGGGGACTTTTGCCTGTTTTGTATAGCTTTTAAGAAGCTTTTCGCGTTCGGCGTTGACGACTTCAGCGGGAATTTCCACACTCAAGGTGGCGATGCAATTAGGCAGGCGTTCGACGGTAATGTTCATGAAGAGAAATGTTTTGGGGCTTGCGCGGGGCGGGAAAATAGAAAGACGCGGCGATGTCTGTCAACGGAAAAGCCGCAGAATGCCGAAATTCCCGTATTCTTGGCAAAAAAACACCCCGCTCCGAGCAATCGGGCGAGGTTTTTGATCAGAAAGTCAGATGTCGCGAACCATCACTCGACTTCCGCAGCTTCTTTGCCGGGGCGCTTGCCAGGAAATTTTGATCCGCCAGGGCCGCCGGGACCACCAGGACGCTTGCCAAACATATCACCTACGGCTTTTCTTTCCTCTTCGCTGAGTTTGCCGTCGCCGTCTTTGTCGAATTTTGCCAAGAATTCTGCTTTACGCGTTTCTTGTGCGGCTTTTCTTTCTTCTTCGCTAAGCTTGCCGTCGCCGTCCTTATCGAATTTGGCGATCATTTCTTTGCGACGCGCTTCGAAGATCTCTTTCATCTTTTCGCGACCAGCTTGGCGCTCTTCTTCGCTTACTTTGCCATCGCCATCGGTGTCAATCGCAGGAGGCGCTTTATCAGGCATGGGCGGCATTGGTTTGGGGCCGCTGGCTTCTTCAGCTGATGCGGATACGACCATGGTCAAGGCAAGAACCATGCTGGGGAGTTTTGTGATGTGTTTCATATTGTTCTTTGATTGTTTGTTTATCTTGTGTCATCAAGGACAGCTATTGATGCAAACCCCGTATCCGCAAAGGAGTTGTTAAACAAATGCGCGTACGATCACTTTATTTTGTTTTGATCGACAAAAATGACCACATCCGCCTTGTTGGTGCCGAGCAATTGTTGCGCACGCTTCAATGCTGCCCGAGTCGCTAAGTTTGGATTGGCGCTTTGCTCACAAAAGACATTCGACTCTCCCGCGCTGCGATCTGTTCCTTGTTGCAGCACAGCAAGAATCCCAGAATTGCGCAACACTCGGTAAATCGAACGCGGGCAACCAGAGACGATCAAGTGACGATGTTGCGAACGCACAAACGCGGCTAATTCTGCGAGTGCCATGACCGATGTCGCATCGAGGTGTCGCGCGTTTTTTAAGCGTAAGATGATGACTTTTAATGAAGCATCTTTCGTGATCCGCTGGATCTGGGTGCGAAAAATTTCCGTCGCGCCAAAAAATAAATCCCCCTCGACATGGACGAGCGAAATTGAGGGATTCGAGCGATCTTTTTTTTCATGACATTCGCTCAAATCGCCTGATTCATCGGCATTAAACTCGACGACATGAGGCCGACTCGCACGGCGCAAAAACAATACGATGGACAGCGCCACGCCGAGGAAAATCGCGGTGTGCAAGGGCGCGAGCAAGGTTGCTAAAAATGTCACCACCAGAACCGCGGCGTCATCGGGCGTCGAGCGCAAACAGATGCGAATGTTGTTCACGTTGATCAACTGAAACGCCAAGCCAATGATCAGCGCGCCGAGCGCTGCTTTAGGAACAAAGTCGATCAAAGGAATGCCCCAACTCGGCGAATACGAGATGACCATGGCGATGACAAGTGTGTAAATCCCGCACAGCAAGGAAGAGCAGCGGGTGCGCGCGCCGGAACTTTCATTCAGTGTGGAGCGAGTCAAGGATCCTGAAGCTGGCATAGCCCCACAAAGCGCGCTCGCGACATTGGCGATGCCCACAGAAAACATGTCTTGGTTCACCTGCGCGGGTTCACCCGTGCGAGATGCTAGGGTGCGAGCCATCACAGTATTTTCCAACGATGCCAAAAATGCTACGGCCATCGCCACGCCGGTTAACATGGCGATGTCGTTAAAAATCCCTAGCGTTACCAACTTCGGTAATTTAGGAATCAAATCCTCTGGCAGAAAGGTAGAAAAGCACTCAAGCGCGGCAAATGCACCGACCTTATGGAATGCCAGAGTCCCCCAAATCAAGCCCGAGGCCAACATCATCAGGGCAAAGTTCGGCCAGCGTGGTTTGTATCGCTGAAGAAACATGTAGCCGACAAACGTGCTCACCGCCGTCACCACGGTAGGCCAGCGGGTGTGGTGGAGATTTTTGATCAACTCGGAGACCTGTCCCAAAAAGCTGCCGCTATTTCCTGAATCAAACGGCACGCCAAAAACATGCCGGCTTTGATTAGCAATGATCAAGACCGCTGCCCCTGCAATGTAGCCCACCAGAACGGAGCGGGAAATGTATTGCAACAAGTCGGCCACTCGCAGCAGTGCGCCAAGCACGCAGAAAAATCCGACTAACAGCACCAGCAGCGGCATAAGTTCCATCTCCCGCGCCAGGAGTGCCGGGCTCGTCGCAAAAAACGAAAACAACATGAATGCCGTAGCATTTGTCGGCCCGAGAATGGTGTGCCGGGATCCCGCAAAAAATGGCGCAATGGTCGCAGCCACCGCCGAGCACATGATGCCATAGACGATCGGCAGATCGGCAATCGCCGCGTAGGCAATCGCTTGGGGTATGGCCAGCACCGTGACATTGAGCGCTGCGCGCGCGTCCGCGACAAACTTTCCGCCACTATAATGCCGTGCCGTATCCACCCACGGAGCCAGACTCAAACGTTCCCCGGAGAAAAATTGCTTCACTCCTTGCAGCGTCCGATGGATGGGATGGCGTTTTTTCATCGATCAGCGGAACCTTGCGCGATAGAATAACCAAATCCCCACCGCCACACAGAGAACATTCGGCGTCCACAACAGCATCGCCACACGCGATGGATCCGAAGACTTATTCGCGATCACCGAGAAAACAAAATACCCCGCCCCGAGTAGCAGCGCCACGAGAACTCCACCCGTGCCTTCCTTTCGCCGCTTCGTCAATCCCAGCGGAACCGCCACACAAGCAAACGCCACACTCGCAAAAGCAAACGAATACCGCTGATGATACACTGCGGTAAATTTGCCAATATTTTTTGCTGCTGTTCCCTTGGGAGGCTTGCGCAAAAACGCAGCAATCTGCTCGTTCGTCATACTGTCAGGATCCATTTTTGCCTCCCGTGTCACATCCCACATCCATGGCGCAGCAGAGGCACTGAAAACCTCAAATTTATTTTCCTTGCTGGTTCTCTCAATATAAGCCGAGTTCAGCATCAACTCGATTTGTCGCTCTTGGGAATCGAGCCCGATGGATGCCTCTTCCGCATAAACGTATTCGCTGCCCTCGTTTTTGGTCGGGTCGGCCAATTTATACAAATGCAGGCTCTTCACCTTATTGCCGTCCCGACTTTCCACAAAAATACTCACATTCCGATCCATCTGCGATGTGATGGCACCGGGTTTGATCAGCGATTCTGGATTCGTCTCCACGGCGTAATATTTGATACCCAAATTGCTCAACTCTGCGGCTGGCACCACACGCAGGTTCACCCACAAGCAAAAACCGCTCAGCAACGCTGCCAAGGCAAAGACTGGTGCCGCGATCCGCCAAAGCGACATTCCCGACAACTGCAACGCATGCAATTCATTTTCCGCGGACAATCGCTGAAACACCAACAACACCGCTGCCATAAAGCCCCAGGGGATCGTAAAAATCAACGACGAGGGAAAAATATTCAGCGCAAATTTCCCCACCAATAACACAGGCAAGCGACTCTCCACCAAAAGTGGGCGGATTTCTTGGAAAATCGTGCCGAGAACCAAAAAAAAGCTCAATAGCACCACGGCAAACGATGTCGCAACGAACGCTTGGCGAAAGATGTAACGGTCAGCTGTGCGAATCATGCTTCAGCAAACTCTATCCAGCGGAACCCACCGTGTCGATACTAGGAATGAAAAAAATATCCTCGCAGCTGCTAGCGGACACGTGGATCCAAGCCGGGCTGGATCACCAATCGATATTCGACCCCCGAGAATCAATGTGGGTGAAGCTGGAATAGCCGCCCACGCCACCGCGAAAGAGACCTTTGTTGCGCAAATCACGCGCCGTCCGCGTCACCACCGAGGCTCGCACCGGAAAAGAAACATCCAAAGCGTAATTCGTTTGGTGCCAGGATGCTCGGCGCGCACCTGCACAGCGTGCATTGTAAGCAGGAGCACGATAGGCGCTGACAATTTCTTTCACCGGCACTTTGAGATGGCGAGCAATGCGATCCGCTGCCTTCAACGTAGGCGAAATATTTTTCCACAAAGAAGAATGCGGCAACTGGTTCCAGACACCACCGCGATGCTTGGCATGGGCATCGATGACCTGCTGCACTGTGATGTTTTCCAAGTTGAGACGGGCGAGGAAATCCATGTAATTGTCCAAGTTTTTCCCTTGTTGCTCCACCCAAGCTGCGGGCAAAAGCTCCACATTCACCTCAGGATTGGCTGGTTTACGGAAGAAAAACGCCGATGCCGATTCCGTTCCGGCAAGCAAAGCCGCACCAGCACCAAAAAGAACCCCAAGTGCTTTCCTGCGCCCAACGAGAGCAGGAGAAAGAACATCGTGGCAGGGATTCATTCGGTCGTGGATGGGGTGTGGCGTATCAGACATCATTCGTTTTCTTGTGACTTTGTATCAGCACAAAGCCGAACGGAAAAAAGCAGACTTCGCGCCAACCTCAAACTTTTTTTGATTTTTTTCTCAAAGCAAGATGCTTCGCAAACCTAAACGACCTGATGCAATGAGGCAAATTCACCGCATTTCTGGGCACAGAAGGCATAGGAATCGCCGAATGATGAGAGGGAAAAATCTCGCTCAAATCACGCCAACGGCGATTGTTTGGAAATAACTTTGACAGATCAATGGAATTCGCAATCATCGAACCATCGTCAAAGGTATTGCAACGAAATTCTTGAGCTACCCCCAATCCCTTCCTCGTAGGATTTTTTCCCGAAATTCCGACATTTCACCTCCGCACCCCTTTCTTTTGCCCCACCCTCCGGTTCGGCCGCCGGATCAATCCATGGCTCTCACCCGAAAGCACATCCTTTATCAATCATCACTATGAAAACCATTCATTCCACCATCGTATCCACCGCCATTTCTCGTTTGTCCGCACTCGCCATTTCTGCCTTGGCCTACACGGGCATGGGTATCGCCCTAGCGCAGACCATCATTGTCGCCGACCCTAACGGCACCAATGGTTTGCGCAGCTATAGCATCAGCGGGGTTCCCATCAATGCCTCACTCGTCCCTGGTACGGGGTTTCAGGGCCTCGCTCTTGAGGGATCCAACCTTTACATTGCGGATATGACTAGCAATGCACCGATGATCCGGCGCTCCACACTCAATGGCACTGGCGGCATTGCCACCAACGGATTCTTTACCATCGGAGGTACGCCGAATGGTCTAACTTCTCCCTTTGGCCTGGCTCTGACGACCACCGACTTGTACATCGCGAATTTCAACAGCGGAAATGTCTTTCGCTACAATCTCGCTTCGGGGTTACAAACCTCCACCCTCTCTCTGAACAACATCAATGGTGGTTACAATCCCAATCCCTACGGACTCGCCATCAAAGATGATACCCTGTGGGTTTCTCAGGCGACAACTGGAAACGGCGCAAGCACCATCAAAGGTTTCAGCCTCAGCAATTTCAATGGCGTCGCCACTCATACCATTAGCTCGGTGACGCTTCCTCTCGGCCTTACTGTGGCAGGAAATATTCTCTACGTTGTCAATAGCCCGTCGTCTGCAGGAGCGAGCGGCTCCGTTGAAACATTTGATGCCACCACCGGGACACTGATCGCGACTTTGGTCTCAGGACTCACAAAGCCACAAGGGCTCACGGTTTATGACAACAAACTCTTCGTCACTGGCGGTGACGGCACAGTAAAAGGCTTTGATGCCACCACAGGAGCGGTGCTCGCTGGTTTTACGACAATCACAGGTCTAAGTTCCCCCTATGGCATTGTGGTCACGCCTCAGTCTGTGGGAACGCTTACCATCGGCATGTATGCAGGCCTGACTGTCACGGGCACCGTAGGAGCGCCTTATACAATCGAATACACAACTTCCCTCACCCCACCGATTGTCTGGACGCCCCTATCCACCGGAACGTTGATGACCAGCCCATTCCTCTACATCGACACCTCCATCATAGCCGGCTCACGTTTCTACCGTGCAACATTCTGAAGCCCTTGCTGGACGACGAATGCATCCAGTGGTATGCCGAAGCCACAGCGGTATTTCCCGCTGGAACCACGAATGGCGACCTCATCCGTGGGCAAGTTCCCACCATCTACAATCCACCTACTCCCGCTACTGCGCCAACTGCTCCACCCGCTTGAGGGTGGAAAATCGGCATTTTTTGCCAGCAAAGAGGGCTGTTTCACCACGAAACAGCCTTTTTTCGTAAAAATTTAGCAAATTTCCTGGGGGAACCATGCCTGTTTGGCTGAAAAACGTACCTAGGAGGCCAGTTTACGCCATAGGAGACACGGCCAAGCACGGAGGAGGCACGGCCATGCACGTAGGAGAGTTGGTCAAGCACGTAGGAGGCATGGCTAAGCATAGCGGACTTACCGCCAAGCACAGAGGAGGGCGGCGCAGGCACACAGGAATTACTGAGCAACTACGCAGGGGGGGCGAGCAGGCTTGTAGGAGGTGCGAGTAGGCATTTAGGAGGCGCGGGAACTCCCCTCGGGAAGGCAACCAAGCGCTCCCTCCGCTTTCGCCTCCGGCTTCTCCGTCGATGCCCGTCACGGCTCCAGTTCCACCTTCGAATCAGCCACCGCAACTTGCAGTAGATCCCTCTGCACCTCAATCTGTGAGTTCAACAAAATACTGTGGATCGTCGGAATCTGCCTAGCGTTGATGGGTTCCTTCTTTATCTTTAAGAAGAGAACATGAAGGGGCGATTGTGTGCTTTCATTTCTACTCTTCAGATTTGCGAATGTTTTTCATGACCCGTTCCCCACAAGCTCACTCCGAACCGCTCGATGGCTTCAGCATCCTTTACAGCCCCAGAGCGGTTTTGAGGGGCACTGCATCGATTTTTGCGGTCGGTACTACTACCAAATCGCAGCGGTTAGGATTCGCTTTCTTCATCGAAGCGATAGACTTTGCGGGCTCGTTGTTCTTTTTTTTGGCCGCGGGCGGCGCGGAAGAACGTTTGAATCAGGTCGAGGCATTCGTCGGCTAGGACGCCAGCGGTGATTTCGCAAGCGTGATTGAGCGGAGGATTGGATTGCAGGAGGTTGATCCAGCCGCCTGCGGCTCCCGCTTTTGGGTCGGCACAGCCGAAAACGACGCGGGTCGGGCGGCAATGAACGATGGCTCCTGCGCACATGGGGCAGGGCTCTTTGGTGACATACAGGGTGCATTCCTCAAGCCGCCAATCACCGATGGCGTTTTGTGCTGCGGTGAGGCAAAGCATTTCGGCATGTGCCGTAGCATCCTTCAGGGTCTCGACTTGGTTCCAAGCGCGGGCGATGATTTTCCCTTCGCGGACGACGACAGCGCCGACGGGGACTTCACCTACGGCATTGGCTTTATGCGCTTCACGCAACGCTTGGCGCATGTAGTACTCGTCGCTTTGTAGGTCGATGATCGGCGTTACTTCCATGGCTTGCTAGAATGCGTCATCAATTTTTTTCGCAACTGATTTCACGAATGTTACTGATTTCTTAGAGGCTAGGCAGGGATTTTTAGAGGAAATCGAGAATGAGGTTCGCAATGATCCCCCGAAAATCTCTATCATGAAATGCTTGAAAAAATCAGTAAGTCAGTGAAATCAGTTGTCGAAATGATGCATATTCGGTGGATCACCCTGGCGGGTGACGCGCTTACATGTTGGCGATGATGTTGTCGCCGAATTCGGAGCATTTCAGGAGGGAGGCTCCTTCCATGAGGCGGGCGAAGTCGTAGGTGACGTTTTTGGAACCGATGGCACCGTTGAGGCCCTTGATGATGAGGTCAGCAGCTTCGTTCCAACCGAGGTAGCGTAACATCATTTCTCCCGAGAGCACCACGGAGCCAGGGTTGACTTGGTCCTTGTCGGCGTATTTCGGCGCGGTGCCATGGGTGGCTTCAAAGATGGCGTGGCCGGTGATGTAGTTGATGTTACCACCGGGCGCGATGCCGATGCCGCCGACTTGCGCGGCGAGCGCATCGGAGAGGTAGTCGCCATTGAGGTTGAGGGTGGCAATGACATCGAAGTCAGTGGGGCGGGTGAGGACTTGCTGAAGGGTGATGTCGGCAATGGCGTCTTTGATGATGAGGCCGGCACCGGGCAGACCCTCGGGGATGACACACCATGGGCCGCCGTCGATTTCGACGGCACCGAATTCGGTCTTGGCGCAGTCGTAACCCCAATCACGGAAGGCACCTTCGGTGTATTTCATGATATTGCCTTTGTGGACAAGAGTGAGGGACTTGCGACCTTGGTCGATGGCGTATTGGATAGCGGCGCGGACGAGGCGTTGGGTTCCGGTTTTGGAAACCGGCTTGAAGCCGACACCGACGAGTTCGGGTGATTCTTCGCCGAAGCGGATTTTTTTGAAATCGGCAGGGAAGTTTTCTTTGAGGAAAGCGAGGGATTTCATGGCTTTGTCGCTGCCAGCTTCAAAGTCGATGCCTGCGTAGATATCCTCGGTATTTTCGCGGAAAATGACCATGTCCACGAGTTCTGGGTGCTTGACGGGGCTGGGCACACCAGTGAAATACTGGACGGGGCGGAGGCAGACATAAAGGTCGAGGATTTGACGCAGCGCGACGTTAAGGGAGCGGATGCCGCCGCCCACGGGTGTGGTGAGTGGGCCTTTGATGCCGACGAGAAATTCGCGGAAGGCCGTGAGTGTGTCCTCAGGGAGCCATGCTTGTCCAAGATCGGGGGCGGAGTCTTTGAACATGTTGAAGGATTTTTCGCCAGCAAAGACCTCGAACCAGGAGATTTTTCGGGTGCCATGGTAGGCTTTTTCCACGGCGGCATCGAGAACGCGCACGGAAGAGCGCCAGATATCGCGCCCTGTGCCATCGCCTTCGATGTAGGGAATGACGGGATTGTTCGGTACAGAAAGAACGCCGTCAAGGATGGTGATTTTTTCTCCTGCGGGTGGTGTGATGTTTTGGTAGGACATAGGGTGTTTGCGATTGCCAAGAAATTTTTAGCGGCATGATGATGATCTGACAAGCAGGGAAAGCGGGAAATTGCGCATAAGATTCGGTTTTGATGGCGTTGGGAGATGTTGTGCGCGCATTGTGAATAACTTGTTGGTAATAGGAAAGAACTGGATTTTTCGTTGTGATGGAAAACAGTCGAGGCCACGATGTGTCGTGATTTTTCGATGATATAGCGGAGATTTGGGGCGAAATATTGAGGGATACGAATCATTAAGCCGTGTTGACGAAGTGATTCTATTGATTGATTTTTCAATAAAAATACCAGCAATCGAGGCCAAACGAAGGAACATTTACGTAAAATGCTTGGGAAATGAGGAAAAAAGCAGGAATTTTCACAATGAAGGGACGAGGTGAAACCGTAGTTGTTGGCAGGCATTGTGAATAAGTTGGGAAAAAGCGAACTTTTTTCTTCATTGCTGCAAGAAGTTGTGAAGATACTCATGCCTTGAAGCGTCATAGCGTCAACGAATCGAGATGGAGATATGAGATATTGTGCGATAAGTTTTTTTGCGTGGCTACCGCTGATGATTTTTTCCCAAGAGGAAAAGCCGAAGGAAGTCAAGACTCCGAGCACATTGGTGGCGGTGACGCAAGATCGAGATAAAGCGGTGTATGACTGGAACAAGCGTCATCAGGAGGTTTTGGAGATCGGCAAAGAAAGTTCGGCGGATGTTGTATTTTTAGGGGACTCGATTATTCATTATTGGGGTGGCCTTCCTAAGGCTCCCTACGCTCGCGGACAGGCCTCATGGGATGAATTATTTCAGGGAAAGAGAGTGGTGAATTTAGGCTTTGGATGGGATCGGGTCGAAAACGTCCTGTGGCGCGTGCAAAATGGTGAACTGCTGGCCCATAAACCGCGAGTGGTAGTTTTGGCGATTGGGACGAACAATTTGCAAGAGAATTCAGCTGCGGATATTCGGCAAGGGATTGTGAATGTTTGCAAAGAAATTCGGACCTTGTTACCGAACTGTAAGGTTCATGTGATCGGGATCCTGCCTCGCATGTTGCCAGCAAAAGTGCTTGCCACCCCCGCAGCGGTGAACACGCAGTTGCATCAGCATCTTTCAGGGCTGGAAGGCGTGCATTTTCATGATATTTCGCAGGCTTTTTTGGATGAACAGGGTGCCTTGCGTGGGCAGTTTTTCAGCGATGGTCTTCACCCGAATGAGAAAGGATATGCGCGCTTTGCAAACGAAATTCGCAACGTGATTGGGACTTCGGGCAACGAGTGAGCGCTCAGAGAATCTCGATTAGGATCGCGGTGGTATTGTCTCTGCCAGACTCGGCAATGGATTCTTGGATCAATTCCTTCGTACGCAATTCTCCTGACGGGCTATCCAGTCGGCAAAAGTCCTCGATTTTGTGGTCGCGCAGGCCATCGATGAGGCCATCGGAACAAATAAGAAAACGATCACCAGGGCATAGCTTGACGCGACCGAGATGGGGTTCGAGGTATTGTGCGCCGCCGCCCATGACTTGGAGCAATCGATTGCGCATCGGGTGTGAGCGAGCTTCGCGCTCATTGATTTTCCCCTCGCGGTACAGCAAGCCGACATAGGTGTGATCTTCGGTGATTTGCGACATTTTTCCGACGCTAGGGAGATAATAGATGCGGCTATCGCCGATGTGACCAAAATGCATCCATTCTTCTGTGAACCAACACAAACTCAGCGTGGCGCCCATACCGTTGCATTCTTCGTAGGATTTGCCTAGGTGAAGCATGGCTTGATGAATTCGTTCGAAAAGTTCACCCATCACATCTGCGGAGCCGCTATCAATTTTCACGACGCGCATGGCAAGACTTTTGGGGAGTAATTGCGTGATTTTCTCTACCGCAATTTTACTGGCAAATTCGCCAGACTTGGCTCCCCCCATGCCATCGCTAACGGCAAAGACAAAATCGGCACCATGAATGGAGCCCTCGCCCGTCTTGCCGAGGTAGCGCACTTCTTTGGCATCGAACGTTACAGCAAGAAATGCGTCTTCGTTGTTGCGCCGAAAACGCCCCACATCCGATAGCCCAGACCAGCGCAATCCTTGGATTTGTGAGTTTGTAGCGTCTTGTTCAGCTGCGACTTGCGACATTTTTACAAACTACATTCGAGATTTGAGGCAAGCAACACGAAAAAAATTCCATATTTTTCGATTTTGGCACGATTTATGCTTACTTTTTTTCCGATGTCACCCCGAAAGAATTTTCTGGTTAGTCAGAAGAATCTGTAGAGACTTGTGGCGTCACCCAAACAAGAACTACCACAATGCCGAAATTCAAACTCGAATACATCTGGCTCGACGGTTATACACCAACCGCAGGGCTCCGCAGCAAAACACAAATCAAGTCGTTTGACGAATTCCCTACCCTCGAACAACTTCCCAATTGGGGATTCGATGGCAGCTCAACCATGCAAGCCGAAGGCCGCAGCTCCGATTGCGTGCTCAAGCCTGTTGCTGTCTATCCTGATTCCACCCGCCTGAATGGTGTATTGGTGATGTGCGAGGTCATGATGCCTGATGGCGTTACACCGCACCCAACCAACACACGTGCCACGATTCTCGATGATCCAGGCACATGGTTTGGTTTTGAACAGGAGTATTTCCTTTATCAAAATGGTGCACCACTCGGATTCCCGAAAGATGGTTATCCTGCACCACAAGGCCCCTATTACTGCGGTGCTGGCTATAAGTATGTTGGCGATATCGCTCGTCAGATCGTCGAAGAGCATCTCGATCTCTGCCTCGAAGCAGGAATCAACCATGAGGGCATCAACGCCGAGGTGGCGAAGGGTCAGTGGGAATTCCAAATTTTCGGCAAGGGCTCCAAAACAGCAGCTGACCAAATCTGGGTGGCTCGTTATTTGTTGCTTCGCGTTTGCGAAAGCTACGGCGTCGATGTCGAGTGGCATTGCAAGCCTTTGGGCATGCACGCTGACTGGAACGGCTCTGGTATGCACTGCAATTTCTCCACGGAATACATGCGCGAAACTGGTGGCAAAGAATACTTCGAGAAGCTTATGGCACAATTTGAGAAAAACTGCCTCGAGCACATTGCAGTCTATGGCCCAGACAATCACATGCGCCTGACCGGCTTGCATGAAACGCAAGCGATCGATCGTTTCTCCTACGGCGTCGCAGACCGCGGTGCATCGGTGCGTGTTCCTCACAGCTTCGTCAACAACGGCTACAAAGGATATCTGGAAGATCGTCGCCCCAACAGCCAAGGCGATCCTTACGCCATTGCTGGCCGCGTGCTGAAAACTATCAGCGAAGTTGCGATCTAATTGATCCGACGAATCGCCTTCACAAACCCAGAGCTTCCCATGGCTCTGGGTTTTTTTCTTATGGCATGGATTTCGTCTTGCAACATTCGTCTTTGCCTCACAAAGTAATTTCCGATGAATACCGAAGCACGAGAAGCTGCCGAACAACTCCGCATGATACGCAAGATGATGGAGCGCGCTACGATTTATCGCGCTCTTACCGGAGAGACGGCATTGATCGGCGGTGCTTTGGCTCTTTTGGCCGCATGGGGATCGGAAAGGAAATATGGAGAGTCTTGGTTGTTGATCTGGCTGCTCGGCCTCGGCTTGGCTTTGGCATTTCATGTATTTCAGCTATGGCGAGCATCGCGCACGCATCACGCTACTTCGATGTGGAGCACCGGACTAAGAACTGCGTTACGTTGTGCATTGCCATCGCTCGTAGCGGGAGGTGTCCTTGGCGTGCTGGCCTGCAAGTTCATCAGCCCCATACCGCGTGAAATGGCGGCTTGCTTCTGGATCACGCACTACGGCATTGCCTTGCTATCCATTCGAGAATTCACCCCCAAATCGATGGTATGGCTAGGATGGGCATTTGTGATTTTTGGCATTGCTGTATTTTATATGCTTTTCACGTTTGATTCGCGCGAAGTGTTTCAGTTCAAACTTAATGGTTCGCGGCTCATGGCCATCGCATTTGGCGGCTTTCACATGATTTATGGAGCTCTCATCGTAACGACTAAATCAAACGAGAAGCCAACCTCAGATGACTCCGTTGCATGATCGACTTCTCACAATTGGATAAAATCATCCACGAGAAGGGCAGGCTCTCCATCATGACTCTCCTCGCCTCACGCGCTGAGCCGTGGGCCTTTCAAGATCTCAAATCGCAGCTCGATATGAGTGATGGAAACCTCATCACCCACTTGCGCTCGCTCGATTCTGCTGGATACATCGAAGCCCACAAGCTCACCGGCGATGGCCGTCCGCAAACCAATTATCGTTTATCTTCGGCAGGGAAATCCGCGTTCACCGGCTATCTCACGATTCTCGAAAAAATCGTCGATATGGGCCGCTAATCGTCATCGCTTGCCAAAAAGAGTAGCGAGACCCTGCAAGTCGTTTTGTGCAGGCCGATCTGCCGCTGCTATGGCATTTTTTTGTATTGTTACCAAAGTGGAAATGCCTGTGGTTGCCAGCGCGAGCATCTCGGACATTTGCGCCGCGGAGAAAACGGACTCCTCACCGCTACCCTGGACTTCCACAAAATTGCCATCTTCTGTCATCACCACATTGAAGTCCACGCTCGCCTCTTTATCTTCGGGATA
This sequence comes from Verrucomicrobiaceae bacterium, assembly GCA_027487435.1. GTDB lineage: Bacteria > Verrucomicrobiota > Verrucomicrobiia > Verrucomicrobiales > Akkermansiaceae > UBA956. The sequence goes on from JAIYDP010000307.1 coordinate 33,133, forward strand.
GTTGAGATCCAAAAGAGCTTTGCCGTCGCAAATCCCGCAAGAAACAGCCGCAACGTATTGCTTCAAGGGCGATGATTTGATTTTTCCTGCTGCCAGCAAACGCTGAAATGCAATCGCCGCCGCTACGCACGCGCCTGTGATCGATGCCGTGCGAGTTCCCCCATCGGCCTGCAAAACATCACAATCCAACCACAACGTGCGCTGCCCGAGCTTTTGCAAATCCACCACCGCCCGCAAAGATCGCCCAATCAGCCGCTGAATCTCAGAAGAACGGCCATCTAACTTGCCTTTGACGACATCCCGTTGCTTCCGATCTAAAGTCGAGTAGGGCAGCATCGAATACTCCGCTGACAACCAGCCGCCCTTGACGTTTTGCTGTTTCATCCAACGCGGCACATCATCTTCGATCGTCGCTGCGCAAATCACCCGCGTTTTGCCAAACGACACCAACACCGAGCCTGCCGCATGTTCCGCGACATTCGGGAGCATTTCAATTGTACGGAGCTCATCTACACCTCTTCCATCAGTTCGTTGCATGCCGAATCACAGCATCATATTGCGGATTCGTCCAGAGAATCCATTTTTGCCTTTTCGCCAGCTACCAGAACAGCCATCTTCGCCTCGGTGAAGGAAACATTTTCCGAGTTCGAGCACTGGGTATCCGATGTCATATTCGGACGCGCCCGCGGTTTTCGCGCCCTGATGACGCGAATCGGCTTGCGCGCCCTGTCGGGCATCTATCGCACCTTGATCCAGCTACGAAAATATCTCTACCTCAACGACATCAAAACGCGGCACCACCTCGGCACGCTCGTTATTTCCGTTGGCAATATCACCGTCGGCGGCACAGGAAAAACACCTGTCGTCGAGCTACTATCCCGCACCTTACGCGATCATCGCCGCAATGTCGCCATTCTATCACGGGGATACAAAAGCAAAAATCTCACCCAACCACAAAACTGGACTTCCCCCGATGGCACAAAGCCAGCCCCAGCTACGCTCCCAAAAATCGTCTCCACTGGCCGAGCTATCTTACTCGATTCCACCTATGCAGGCGATGAGCCATTCATGCTCGCCATGAATCTCGATGGAGTCGCCGTCCTCGTCGATCGCAAACGCGCTAAGTCCGCACGCTTCGCCATTTCCGAGCTCGGTTCGGACACACTCATCCTGGACGACGGCATGCAGTTCCTTGGCATTGCACGCGCACTGGATCTTGTGCTCATCGATTCCACAGCGCCCTTCGGCACCGGCGCGATGTTGCCCGCCGGCACTCTACGCGAACCCAAGAAAAACCTCTCACGCGCCAACTACATCATCCTCACCAAGTCAGACGGCTCCTCGCACGAAGACCTCATCAAAAAAATCCGCCGCTACAATCCCGCAGCACCCATCATTACCACCACTCATAAGCCCAAATACCTCGAAAATCTCGAAACCAAAGAGCGCCTACCGCTCGATGCCCTGCAAGGAAAACACATCGCCGCGCTGTCTGGCATCGCTGTTCCCGAAGGATTCGAAAACTCGCTCGTCAAACTCGGTGCCAAACTCCTCTTTCCCAAACGCTTCTCTGATCACCACCGCTTCACCCACCGCGAAATCTCTGCCTTTAACCAGCGCTGCCTCGAACGCGATGTCGAATGGATCGTCACCACCGAAAAAGACGCCGTCCGCTACCCCCGTCTCCTCCTCGGCGATGTCCCTGTTTGGTTCTTACGCATCGAAATCGAAATTCTCGCTGGTCAAGACCACTGGGATCACATGATTCACCACCTTTGTCATCCTCCAGCGCCAGAACCCGCTAGCAACTCCATTCTTCGTCACCGCCACGCCTTTCGTGGCTAAACCTCTCCGTCATCATGCTTCCTTCACTCCTTGGTCTCACCAAAGATCACCTCGCCACCCACCTCGCTGAGCACCAACAGCCCTCCTTTCGCTGCGACCAGATCCTCGACTGGCTCTGGAAAAAACGCCCCGCCTCCATCGAGGAAATGAGCAATCTCCCCAAGCAGCTCCGCGACCATCTCTCGCAAAATTTCTCCCTCTACCCCCTGACCTCCGCACGCGAGCTCGGCTCCTTGGATCAAACCAGAAAAATGCTTTTTCGTCTCCACGACGGACGATACATCGAGAGCGTGCTCATCCCCGCCAACCCCGCACTCTACGGCAGTAAATCCGATCGCCTCACACTCTGCGTCTCGTCCCAAGTCGGCTGCGCCTACGGTTGCAAATTCTGCGCCTCAGGCCTCGCAGGATTCACCCGCAACCTCACCGCCGCAGAAATTGCCGCACAGGTTCTTCAAACCGAAATCCTCGCCAAAGAGCGGATCGACAACCTCGTCTTCATGGGCATGGGCGAGCCACTCGCCAACCTCGAAAACCTCCTCACCGCCATCGAACTCCTCACCTCCGATTGGGGCCTCAACCTCGGTGCTCGACACCTCACCCTCTCCACCTCTGGGCTCGTCCCCCAAATCCGCCAACTCGCCCACCACCCGCGACAAATCCGCCTCGCCATCTCCCTCCACGGCGCCACTGACGAAGTGCGCAACCAAATCATGCCGGTGAACAAAAAATATCCCGTCGATACCTTATTCGATGCTCTCCACGAATGGAACGACAACAAAAAACAACACCTCACACTCGAATATATCCTCATTCAAGGCGTCAACGATGCCCTAGACCAAGCCCGCATCCTCGCCAAACACGCCCGCTCCCTCAAAGCCAAAGTCAATCTCATCCCCTACAACACCGTCGAGGGACTAGAATGGAAACGCCCCGCCATTTCGCATTGCCATGCCTTCCGGAAAATCCTATCCGATGCTGGTGTCACAGCGACCCTGCGCCTCGAAAAAGGCCACGACATCGATGCCGCCTGCGGCCAGCTCCGCCTCCACCAAGAAACCCAAGAAGGACTCATCGTGACGGCGGAATCCAAAGCCACAAAAATCTCCTAACAAAGAACCACAAGTGACCGCGCAGAAAAAATCGCGAAAATTCCTTGCCAACAGACAAGAAATCTCTCTTACTCCCCTCCCGCTACTCCGGTAACTAAAAACATCATCAAAAGGACAGATGGCAGAGTGGTCGATCGCGCACGCTTGGAAAGCGTGTTTACAGAAATGTAACGAGGGTTCGAATCCCTCTCTGTCCGCCATTTTGCTTCACTTCCCAAGATTTTCTCTCTAACTCACCATTATCCACCCGGTGAACGAGAATCCCCGACAAGGATTCAAATGATTGGTTTCGATAGCTGGGCAACAAAATCGTGTTCTTAGTATGGACACGCTCAATTGCCATTCCCGATGCGTGAAAGACTCGAGGGGCGATAAAAGTAAACCTAAACAATGAATCGGTTTTATTCGTGCTTGATAACCTTGTTTTTTTTGTCGGGGCTCGCTTTCGGCACGGAGGCCGGAAGAAAAACCAAAGGCAACGCAAACGATGGATTCAAAAACCGGGTGGACGCGATGTTCC
>JAIYDP010000491.1 GCA_027487435.1 Verrucomicrobiaceae bacterium
AGTACTTGGGAGCTTCCTGGCCGCAGTGGGGACCTCTTTTGCCTTTACCCAACTTCTGTGTTAAAAATTTCGCAGTCCCGTCGAAGAGAGAAGCAGCCTGCCAAGTTCATATCACGCTTCTTTCGCTGATTTGGCGTGGCTTGAGTTCTTCGGTTTGTTGGACGGACCAGACGTTCAACCCATCATTTCAATCCTCTCAGCTGGTTTTGAAGCTCACGCTCTACAAATGATGCAGCAGATAGCGCAATCAGGCTAATGTCACGACGCATGCATTGTTTTGAAACTCATGCTGGGAAATTCTATTCCAGGTGTCCGCATGGATGACTCAAAAGATAGTTTTATTTTCCAAAAACAGACCTTCGTAAAAAAGACATTTCGAAAAAACATCATAACATCAAAAGTCACGACCCGTCGACTTTGCAATGACAGTTAAGCCAAGAGGAGTGTCGTTCGTTGTTCCATAAGTCAGCGGGGATGCAAGAAACAGCTCGATCAGAGATCGAAACAACCTTTCCAGCTCCAAGTCGAAGAGCACTTGCAGCTCCTTTTGCAGCCTCGCCGAATACAACAAATCGAGGAACTCGTTGACCAATAACCTTGGATGTAAAGATGAGCAAACAAACGCGAACCGCTGTCGTTACGTTGCTGTAATCAACCGCAATGCGAAAGCGCAGCGTTATCTGCTCGAATTGCACAACAACGCTTGACAAATCCTGTGCCGCGCACAGAGTGCGCACAAGCAAGTCTTCGCCAATGAGTGCACAGCCGCAGAAAGTCCCGCACATCGCGTCAAGGCTCACGATGTCGTACTTCTTGCAAATGCTGTAGAAGCTCTCCCCGGCTAAGCTCACGACATGCGCAATTGAAGCCGGATCTCGAGTCATGGCGATGTCGTCGAAATGTTCGAGCACTGCAAATTTAGGTTAAAACAGACAAAGGCAAGCAGACCTGCCATGATCATGACAGCGAAATCGACCCGGCGCAAACCAAAGTCCATGGGGGAGGTTAAGAAAGCTCTCACTGCATCCGCTGGGATGAGTGCGTGGATGGCGTCTGCGCAACGACGGCTCTCAACACTCAAAGCGAGCTTTTGAAAGATGGCACGTTTTTCAAGTCGTTCTCGAAACAAAGCAAAATGCACAACGTTGATGGAGATAAACGCAAGCAGCGCCGCGTCTGTCCAATAGCCTCCAGATAATGACCGACTTGTCATCAAGTGCCAAACCAAAAAACCTACGTTGGCGAACAACGTGACCCCGACGCTGACAAGAAAAGTGTTGAGAAGGTTCATGGGGACGGTGTAGACTAAGACGACAGCCTTGATAAATGTCGCAAATTCGAATCCATTCTTTGGTGGCGCCTGTCCGAAGAAAACTTCCTCATTCAGGCCCCATAACACACAAACTAGCAAAACACCAGCTAGGGGTAGCCAAGCTTTCGACTTCAGCGAAAGCCGAAGAAGTCCAAGGCGGTCAAACATGAGCAAGCTGCCGCTCGTGATGGAAATGACCACTGCAAAAACCAAGAGGACGAGGGCGCGAGGAAGAGATCCGACTTGAATGCGGCGGGCGATACGTCCTACTGCTGTGGCAGAGAGGACAGAAACTCCTAGAGCTCCAACAGCAATCGCAAATGCTGCAAATTGAAACAAATTGGAGCGTACAGCGTCACAGTGCCATTCAACAATGGCTGATACCGTAGGTGCATGGACAACTCTCTGAGAGAAGCGATGGAATTCAATTCTTGAAGCATCAGATCCGATAAATCGAAGTTCCGAGCGGAGATGCACAGACTGCAGTGTCGACAAGTCCAACAAATCAGGAGAGGGAGAGCAAAAAGAAAATTCAGTCCGATCACCCATGCTACCAGACAGAACAGCACAGATTGAGATGGCAGAGCAAGATCTGGAGGTCGAAGGAAGGGAGTGCCCAGTCTGAAGTTCCGCCTCTTCTTGACCAGCCCGTGGCTGCTCTGGTCTCATGTACCTGAACCTCGCAGCCCCTAGCATTTCAACCAATGCACACCTGAGGACAGAGAGGCGGTAGTAGTCCATCCTCCCAGATAACGACGGGATCTCTTGAGCTGTGGAGCTAACGTGATTGTTGCTCAAAGCACTTGCGATGACATCAATATATGCACTCGATTCAGCCAAGGGCACATCGAGTGAATCCTCAAAGAGATGGTCGCCTGGTGTGGCGTCAATAGAGTTAATTGCCGGCCCAAGTCCACGACTCGGGCCCGTAGAGTGCGGGTTCATCATCTCGTTAGTCCTAAAATCAAGCGACACCGCGAAATGAAAATCAGCCCCCGCTTCAGCCAAGTGCTGGATGGGCTGTTCGTCTTGGAAACTATGCAAAGAGAGATCGGGGACAGCGGCAAGAACGTCAGCCACCTTTCGGGACACTGCAAGATAGCCTTGAGGAGCAACCTCACAGGCTGCGACGGCATCAATTACTGAGTGATGAGGACAGCGCCACAGGGACTTACCAGTTCGTCCGAATACACGAAATCTGGGCAACTGTGTTCCAAACACCTGCAGGTTCAAAACGAAATATTGATCAAACCCCTGAAGTAACAGGGCCACAGTGCATGCCAGCCTTGATCCGGACGAATGGAAACGTTGCTTCGATGTACTTGCAAACATCCAGCAAAAGAAAAGCAAGTTCGCCCATATATTGCTTCTCAGGGGCATTCTTGAACAATCCAGCGGCTAGCACATAGGACTGCAGCGAATGAACAAACAAGAACGACTGACTTGTACCTCGCTCTCATTGTCAACGTTGACGACGTCGTTGCAAAGAGAAACCATAGTGTCCAGCAATGTGAACAAATGGTCAAGCACTTCTGGCTCGTCTTGTCGATCCCGTTCAAGTCCATGAGGCCAAGCTACCTCTACTCGGTCAGGATCGCCAATAAACTATGCAAACGTATGACTCCAATAGCAACATCTGCAGAAATCCTTCTGCAAGGGACCGTTGCGTCGCTTAGAACGTGCAGAGCAACTGGGGTAGGCAGGATGCTGGGCAAGTCAGAGGCATTTCTCAATGAAGTGCACACAGCTGAAGCAGCTGCTTCGACTTCATCAACTTGAGGCGAATGATAAAGAGATCCGAGAACAAATTTCTCTCATGTCTTTCGGCTGATCGGGAAGCATACAAAACACAAAGCAAAAGCGAAAGCGATGTCGCAGCCTTGAGGAAGTAGTCCACCGTGACGATTGAAGAAGAAACATCTTTCCACCGCAAGGCATAGGAGATAATGAGCAGCAGAATCGCTGCACAAAGATATCCGAGCATCGTCGAGAATCGAAGCTGGTAGACTACTTGAGCAACAACGAAGAAAAACAAGAAGAAATAGAGCACTCCAAAGGCTGTTGCGTACCTGCTGCTGGGACCGCTGGATTTGGCCAACACGAACCACGCAGTCACTAAAACAAGATTACAGATTGCGGAAATAGGCACTAGTCGGTTATGGAACAGAAGCTCTTTCGAGAAAGAAGTCTCTCGAAGAAAGAGGAATTTGGAGATTGCCGAAAACAGCGACAGCATGCCGAGCATCATGAAGAGCCCTGGATTAGAAGGTAGCGATGATGGCGCTGACGTTGGATTCGACTTGCCTTGGGGCACGACTGGTCGAAGAGCGATTGACCCCATGAGAGGAAACAGCTCAATGAGCCCAATCACGATGAAGAAGAGAGAGGAAAAGAAAATGGGGTAGAGAATTCTTCCTTTATGCTGAAGAGTCCTCCAGACAATGAAGCCACGCTCAAGCTTTCTGGACTGCAGGAAAGTCATGGAGACGCGGGAGGTTCGGAAGAAGTCCTCGAAGCTCAATTGTATGCGTCCAGTCTCAGAGTAACGCACTAAGAGCCTGTCGGCAATGGAGCTCCTTAGGAGAGCATCAATAGGGTCCAGATCTTGTTCCATATTTCAAGCAGAAAACTCATCACTTGAAGTTGGACTCGTCAATCAACGTCAACAACCAGGGTGACAGATCAGTGCATGGAGGGCACGTTAGGTCTATGCACAAGCAGCGCATGTGAGAAGGGAGCTGAAAGAAGCGCGCACACGCGATTTCAACCTTTGTCCGCGGGGCACATCGCCGTTGTCCACGTACCCATTACTCGTTTTCAACGAAAACAAACAGCATCATAGTATTTGAGACAGGGCCACCTTGAATTGAATGAAATCGCCAAATCTTCGAGCGAAGCAGCTTGTCAAATGTTTGCTCGAAACGTCTGCTGCTGCTTCATTGTCAGCATGACGGGGATCGATATTTTTCGACGCGCTGAACTTTCTGTGTTCAGCTGCTATACGTACGAAAGGTTTCAGAGGAAATACTACATGTTATCTTGAATCAACGAGCAGTGGGTACAAAGATTGGGGAGTAGGGTCACAAACGGGTGGAGCAAAGGTGTCTTTGCAGAGGCACAATTCTTCAACGTTCACAACATGAACAATGTTCTAAGATCACAAACAGCTCCATTTACAGAGAAAAGGGCCAAGATTTCAAGAAGCTGCTTCGACTCAAATGTGCTTGACCAGTCAGCTTGGGACATCAACGTCAAATGGACGAATGAGGTTCGTTCGAACCGTTTTGTCCAGATCGAAGATGTCATGTACGCCGTTGGACCCCATTTCCGTGCTGTTGTCGATCCCTTCATTCCTGAGTCGGCTGTCTGAGTCGACGTTCAACGGGAGGAGCAACTTGTTCGCACGACACAGGATTTCCCTCCGTTTTACCTCGTCCCGTCACCTTGAGCGAGCTTTCATCATCTGGAGGACG
>JAIYDP010000472.1 GCA_027487435.1 Verrucomicrobiaceae bacterium
ATAACTCTTGGATCGACTCCTACAGTGCTACTGGATCGACTCCTACAGTGCTACACTCATACCAGAGCCCATGGGAGTGCAGGGCTACAGGGGCACGGGGTCTGCGAGAGGGAGATTGGACATTCTGGAGAACACGTGTCCGAACGACCGGATGAGGGCCCGCGTGCCCGCCGTTCGAGTCGGGGGGTACGACAATGCGTGTGGCGCTGGCTCACAGGCGCTCTATCAAAATGCTGCCCTCTACAGTAAATTCTTCACGGCTGTATGATTACAGGACTCCGTAAAAAGTTGGCCATGCATTTCAACAAGGGTTCGTTGGTGTGGATCGATAGGGATGGGTGGCGGCTTGCGGAAGTCTTGAGGATTGAAGGCAGTGATGTTTTTATCTCTAGCAGAGACGGGACAGAACTGAAAACGACAGCTGGAGAGCTGTTTCCTGCAAATCCTCCTGTGTTGGATGGCGTTGAAGACATGATTGGTTTTCCTGCGAAGAATTGAGGTAACATTCCAGAACTGAGCCATCTTCACGAGGCTGCACTTTTGCACAACATTGATTATCGCTACCGCTGGGACCTCATGTACACATACGTAGGGAATCTTTTGATTGCGATCAATCCGTACAAGAAGCTTTCTATCTTCTCCCCCGTAATGCATTTGCATGCGTCCCTCCCGTCTCATCTACTACAGAAAAATGTCAACGTTTATTCCAAAAATGAGGCCAGGTCACCAGACGGCAGTCGTCTTGCTCCTCACGTGTTTACGATTGCCGATGCTTCATACCGGGCCCTCTGCCGCTCTGTAGGGTACGCCAATCATTTCCGCTCTTCAAGTCTGACTGTTGTAGGAATCGCACCAGTCAGTCGATTATCATCAGTGGCGAATCTGGCGCCGGCAAGACAGAGACGACTAAAATTATTATGCAGGCTCGTAAGAGTCCTGGGCACTGGTCTCATTTTGTAGTATATTGCAATCGTAGGTGGGCATAAAACTGAGTCAGGGCAAGGCCAGCTTGAAAAGCAAATCCTTGATACGAATCCGATTCTGTTAGATTCCCTGTCTTGTGATTCTGATTTGTGTCCAGGGAAGCGTTTGGAAACGCAAAAACTGTCCGCAATGACAACTCGAGTCGGTTTGGCAAGTTTATTCAAATCATGTTCAACGATGAGTTTCGCGTGGCTGGAGCAAATGTGCGAAATTATTTGCTGGAGAAGTCAAGACTCGTCTACCAAGCCAAGGGTGAGCGGAACTATCACATCTTCTATCAGCTCTGTGGGGGCGCACAAGGCGATGTCGCTGCCTTCCTTGAGCTGAAAGAAATGCCAGCGTATCGATACTTGAACCAGAGGTAACTTTAGGGAAGCCTATTTCTAATCAGATTCAGTGATTGCTACGAGGCAAAAACAGCATATTCTGAAGGAGAGACGGACGGGATGGCGTTTTCAAGAACGATTGATGCCATGAAGGTGCATCATTGTTTGTTTTGGAGATCTTAAGTTTGCAGATGGTTGGAATAAAACCAGACGAAATGGACTCCATCTTCCACATTGTGGCCGGTCTTCTTCATCTAGGAAATGTAGAATTCCAGGTCGATCCCTCAGACGAAGATAAATCCGTCGTGAGCCGGAGTTCATGAGTTTGTGTAACCTCCTGAGGTTGTGGACACGACGACGCACGAACTCAGCGCAGCTGCGAAGCTGCTTCGGACTACTGCGCAGGAACTTCAGGCTGCACTTAGTATGGGGGCAAGAGCTGAAAAGTAATGCTTCAGTTACAAAGCTGATCAAAACTGGAGTCGACACCACAATGACATATTTGAAACTCGAGGTCTTTCTTCGAAGTTTTTTTTCTGAATGTTCAGGATTGTATTCGAAGTCGGGATGCACTTGCAAAGGCTGTGTATCAAAATTTGTTTGATTGGCTTGTGGAGCGAATCAACGAATCCCTTGCAAAGACTGTCACTCCAACCTTTATCGGTCTGCTCGTGAGAGAGGGGGGATTCATGCAAGCGTCCTTCTAAGCTTGTAGGACATCTTCGGCTTTGAATACTTCGACGTCAACTCCTTCGAGCAGCTTTGCATCAACTATGCTAACGAGAAACTTCAGCATGTATACTCTGGGCCTGTTGTCACTGCATCTCACATCATTTAGTTTTTCAACGACCACGTGCTCTCTATGGAACAAGAGGAGTATCGAAGAGAAGGGCTCATATGGGACAAAGTCGATTTTGCCGACAACAAGCCTTGCCTCGAACTTATAGACCTCAAGCCAAATGGAGTTCTTGTTGTCCTTGATGACGTACGCCTCATTCATCAGCATTTTCGATACTATTATTGTTTGTGCAAATATATTTTATGTCAATTTTCTCTTAACACCTGCGCAGGAGTGCACCAAAGCATCCGGCAACGACAAGAGCTTTCTGTAATACTTTTCTTTCTCCTCCTACCCTATTATTCTATTCTCGCTGCAGCTGACCAAGTGAGGGACAACTTGCAGACTCGGCACAAAGGGAAGCACAGGAACTACGTCCCTGACAAGTATGGCAAGGCTACGTTTGCCGTCGTCCATTACGCTGCCACAGTTCACGGCCCTTCCCACATTCTGACACGCGCTCCAGGTAAAATATGAAACGGCTGGTTTTGTGGACAAGAATAGCGATCAACTAGGCGCTGATTTAGTGAAGTGCATGACATCCTCTTCCAGCCCGTTCGTTGTGAACCTCTTCCGTCCAAAAGGAGGTGGAGGGCTCTCTCGAACTGATTCAAGCTCTGGGGGATCCTCTTCTGCTGCAGCGCGTGGACGCGCTCGCGCTGGGACCGTCGCAAATGTGAAAGTGACAGTTGGGGGACAGTTTCGAACGCAGTTAGCCGAGCTAATCTCGACTCTAGAGGGTGGGTAGATAAGTATCGTCCGTGCTCTTGTTTAATGCAATGCATTTATTATTTCGACTGTGACATGTTGTAGAGACCTTTCCGTACTTCGTGCGCTGCATCAAACCGAATATGGAAAAAGTCGCTGGGAAGTTTGTCAAGGACAAGGTTTTGGAGCAGCTTCGTTGTGGTGGCGTTGTCGAAGCTGTGAGAGTATGCCAGGCAGGATTTCCAACCCGCTACGTCTACGATGACCTGTTCAAGGGGTTTTCATCTTTTGCTATTTCATGATTTGCCAGGATGGCTTATCGTGTACTGCTTACTCGTTCGGAGCAATTGCTGCCATCTCGTGAGGGCATGGAGCGCGTCTTGAGTGTTGCGAAGTTTGACTCCAAGGGCTTTGCAATGGGCGCTACAAAATTATTCTTTAAAGTCGGAGTTCTTGCACAATTGGAAGACTTGAAGTAGTGACCGGTGCAGAAGAGATCTGACCCCCTCTCTCTAAGGCGCACCCGACTCTCCACAGCTGCTATCAAGATACAGAAAATTTTCCGAGGCTGGAATTGTCGAAGGGCTTACCGCCGAATGCTCGCTGCTATTCAGATCGAGCGTTTGACGCGCCGCATGTTGAAGTAGTGGAAATCACAGATCTAACCCTCTACAGCCTTGCAAGACTACAATTTGGCCGGTTTATCGCTGCTGTTGGACTTCAAAAGCACATGCGCATGACGTTGCCCTCGCCCTCACTCCACTGACGTAACAGTCCAGCGAGATGCCATTTTGTGCGTTTCTCTGATTCTTCGTCCATTCTACGCCGTACTTTGCGTGCTTGCTCGTCCAATCGACGTTTTTTTGGAATTCTGGTCCTACAGGGTGCCACTCGTGTCAACCCTTCCCGAAGGAATGTCGCCGTGAAGCGTCTCGCTGCGTTCACGACGCAGGTCGCCGGTCCTGTCTGGAAAATGACCTCACTGTCAGCAGGCCTCTGTCTTGACTGGCGTGGCGCATTTCCAATACCGCCGCACACTTGCCGGACGTGTTTGTGCTCTTGCAGCGCTACGATCCATGATAAGAAGGCGGTGCGTTGTCCAAATCTTGCAAAGAAGGGCTGGTGTCTGTTTGTTGATGGCGTTACGGCGCTACATGATTCGCGTCCGAATCGAGCGCAAGCGAACAGCTTCTGCGCGAAGTGTGTTTGGCTCCACAATTCACCGCGTTGTTGCATGTTCTCGAGTTTCGAAGATGCGCTTGGCTGTCTTTTTGTCACCGTTTGTGAAGAGAAGGTATCACGTCATTGAATTGATTGACTTGGATGAGACCGCAATCGAGTATCTATTCGTCAAAGCGTATTTTTGGTGCTATTTTTAGTCCTCTTATTCGCCGGACTCTCGCTCGACGAGCATTTCTTCGAGACCGGATTCGCGATGCCTCTGCTAAGGACCTCCAGGTTTAGCCCTCTCGGAATTGCCATCTGATTGACCCATTCAGGCAGCCATGCGCGCAAGGCGACAGCGTCAATCTATTTTGGCTCAGAGAGCTCTTGCAGAAATCTTTTATTGTTGGGGTCTCGCCGCACTCAAGCGTCGAGTTTTTTTGGTGGCTCGGAGCCGAGACGTTTTGCGAGTCTACGCGAAGCGACGCCTCGTGCGTAGCGGCTACTCGTCTCTTCGCAAACGTTTCTATGCTGTCCGTGTGTTGCAGGTTCCCTCAGTCACTCCCCCCCTTCTGATTCATCCTCCTACAAAGGCGATGTCATTGTCAGCGAGAGCTTTGCGAGCATATTCGGCGGCTCTTCGATCTGCTGCCATGTTGACTGCACATGTTCTGGCCCGGTTAGATCAGAGAGCGTTCAAGACTTCGAAGGCTGAGAAACTTGAGGAATTGGCAAGAGAGCTGAGGGCGCGTGAGGAGCGGCTCGCCGCTGAAGCCCGGGCTGCTGAGATGCAAAGGCTGCGCGATGACGCAGCAGCGGAGAGGGAACACTGCAAGCAGTGGGAGGTTAGAGTGAAGACAGGGAAGACGGACCGGTTCTGGATTGATATTGGCGAAGTGAGTGGGTGTGTTACCTCCATTTTTTAAGTCTGATCTCAGCGGAGCATTTATTGTGTTCTTTGTTCTTTCTCTTAAAATTGTTAACGCAACAAGGTTGTCGAAGTATTACGGCCCTGGGTGTCTGATGTGGATGAAGTTGGAGTTGTGGGCATGTATCGCGCCGGTGGACTGTTGCGCCCAAATGAGCCATGCAGCAAGCGATTGTTTGCTCGTTGGCTGATTGCCATGAACAATCATATGTACAAGGTTCTGTGTCAATGCATGATGGGGCTCACTCAATCCAGGAACGCGAATTGTTCATCCGCACGGCCGCTCCACAGGCAACAGAACCGATTTTTGATGACGTTCCCCGGGAAGATCCGGACTTTGATGTCATTCAGGTTCTTGGGAGGTTTTGGAAATCTCCTCACGAGAGCAGGGTTTGGCGGAAGCGTGCGTTATTCCGTCCCGGCTTCTAGATGCGGAGGCTCCATCGCACTTTCATCCCAATGACGCGGTAACGAGGGAGGAGGCCATTTTGTTGAAATTGTCTGTTGACGTAAGGACCTCGATAGACCCTTCGGATGCTGCTGCGGTGGTCAAGTGCTGGTGCGAAGGGGAAGGGGCACTCCATCATCCTTTGAATGTTGCTTTGCTTTTAACTTGAGAAGGAAATTCCGAGATGCAGCTTCAATTTCGTCCATTGTTAGAGGCTGTCTCGTGCTGGACCACAAATATGGCGACGATTACTCCAATGTCATCCGCTGGTGAGAAGCCGCAACCTTCAAGTTTGTTTCTCATTGACGCAGCTTCTCCCCCCAGCAACTGTTCCTCCCTCGCAAGCCGGTGACCGTCGCTGAGGCCGCTACGATGATGTGGTTCATCGGTTTTTGAAGTCTGCAAGCGTTGCTCATCAATGTCAGGGAATGGGCGGGAGGACATTGGTTGCACATGCCGCGAGCTCGTCGTGACCGATCAGTCATGGCGAAAAGTCCTCCGCCCGCAGCCCGCTGCACCTCTGGCGACTCCTCCCTCACGGCCAGTTTGATTGCATCCATGGCCATCTTTTGATATTGCAGTCCCCTTCCCAGCACCATGAAGAGAAGGCACGGGGCTTCGGTCTAGGCGCCAGTTCGCTTTGCTGCAGCTGACACTCACGAAGCAAGGCCCAAAAGCAAGCGGATCGATCCGCGAAAAGTTCTCAACTTTTTTTTCTTCATTCGGGAAGAAGCGGCAGGCGATGTCGGACACTACTTTCACGCCGCCTTCGTCTCCTCCTGAGCTCCCTCCGGCCGCACTGACGCCCCCACCTCGTCGCTTGTCAACGGACGTAGCCCAGCCATCACCGCAGGTCCAAACGCTTGCTCACAATCATCCCACTCCCGTGCGCGAAGACCGTGAGGCAATTTATGCGCAGCTTCTTGCACGAGCAAATGCGGAGGACTTGACAGATATCGACCGCCTCAAGTTAATGTTCACCTGCGGGGTCGACCGAGATGGGAGGCCGACGCTCTGGGTGCTTGGTCGCAATCTTCCTGCAGATGGAGGCAGTGACGTGCTGGAGCGTGTGTTCTTATACTTTCTGAAGAAGATGGACGCGATGACTCTTGCGGAGTACAACGTCGTTTACTCAAACGTCGGTGTCGATCGGGCGCGAAACGTTCCGGAGAATGCGTGGTTGAAGAAAGCTTACGACGAGCTTCCGCGGCGATTCAAAAAGAATTTAAAGCGACTTATTGTCGTGCGTCCTGAATTTTGGATGAAGGCCATCAAGGGGCTTTTCGCAGTGCTTGGTCTGAGCGCAGGCAAGATGGGCGACAAAGTAACGTTTGTTGCCAAGGTTTGCGTCCTCTTCCCCAGCCTCATTTGTTCAGGTGGAGGAGCTGAATAAATATTTTGACGAGGATCAAATCCTCGCAATGTCAGATGAGGGTTTGTAAGATGGCGTCAGCGTTTAGAAGCTGCAAGACCGTTTGTGTCTTCGCAATGCATGGATGTAAATCGAGGGCATTTTCTTTTGCGCATGCACTCCCGTCGCTCAGGTGCGCAAGGTGGCGAACAAGCACACCGCTTTGATGATTCAGAAGGCTGTGCAAGTCAAACGTTGCCATCTGCGCGGCCCATGCGTCAACGATTCGTTCGAGATAAACAGTTTTCAAACACTGCACTTGATCGAAAGACACAACCAGGCCATTCAAACGCAAACAACTATGCGTTTGAATAAAATACCACTCAAGCTAACTTGTCAAGCTGGAGGCGACAATGCTGGTCCATGGCCGTTTGTGTGCCTTGAAGGCCGTCACCCATGTCATCCGGTACGGCCATGGAGATAGTTGATCCAATTGAATGAGTTTGCTTCAGGGGGGGGCATTGCAGCGTAAACAAGATGCACAAAATTACGAACATTCTGATGCCCGCGCAGTTAAGAATTCCGCCGGTGACATCTTTTGGTTAAGAACCCTTCGCAAGGACGCGATTTTCTGCTCCGCGTCCTGAAATCTCGCCGACCATTGCACTTCCAACTCCTGCAGCCTCGTTGTCAAGTTCAGCACCACGTTTGTGCAGATCATGGTACCTCCAACAACATTGCTGAAAGCAATTACCCACGCGCAGCGCATGTTGGCAAGTCTCCGCGCTCCCGAATCCCCTCTCTTGTTTAATTTTAAACAGAAATGATTGTGCACGAGTGCAGAGTTGAGCCTCAGCAGCTAGGTAGCCCAGTGGCCCAGCTGTCTAGTATCGCTGCACCAAAGAAGCCAACCGCGCCACCTCAGTAGCGGACAAAAGTAGCCGAGCAGCCCCCGGCCCAAGAGCACAGTAAGTAGGCTCGACGCATTGTTCGCGTCCGCAACTTCCTCCGCACACTCCGTCGCCGCGTCGGTGACCTTTCGTTTGAGGTGCTCGACTTTCCCTTCACTTCGCGGCTCCTTTTACGGCCCACCGGACCCCACCGGCACCCCCTTGTTGAGGCGCAGAATGGCGCCATGACAGCGCAAAGCCTACCCAATGAGGCTGCTCGCAGTTCCTTCCCCCGTGCCGGGAGGAGAGTATCTGAGAGGGATCGTGTTCTGCGTGCAGCTCGACGCAGGGGTTGTTTTGAAACCCTTCTCGTTGACCACTTGCCGCCTCACACCAACTTCTTCGGAGAGCACACGCACGGCACACGCATTGTTTCAGCTGAGGGCGCATCCATCTGCAGTTACTGTAACCGTTGACGGCGTTATCGACAGCGTTCTGCGCGCTGTTCCATCGCCCCCCTCGCCGCCCATAACACGCGCCGTGGCCCTACGGAGCACCTCAACGGGCAAATTTGGAATCGAGCGTGCATTAAGCCCATAGCGGCGACAAATGTGTCATTAAGGTACAAATTTGTTCACATTTGGTGGTACATCATTAAAGTACATACAGAACGATAAATCAGCCGCGCAGCGTAGCGGCAAGGTTTCTGGCAGAGCCTTCCTCGATGTTGAAGGGACACAACCCGAAGCTCCCGTTGGAACAACCGACGAGGACGTACGCACCGTCGTGGGAAATTGTCAGCGCCGTGATTGGCATATCAAGCGGGTCGTATTTGAAAACAACGCGCAAGCTGGGCAAAGTCAGCCAAAACCCTCCAAATGGCCACCTCAGAAGCTGGCGCACGGCGAGGAGCTTCCTCTCTCCGCCTAAGAGGATGTGACGGCCGTCGGGGGTGATGGCCATCGCCATCGGCCGCTCCTGCACTTCCGCCGAGATGACAACGTCGCCGTTGATGGAAAATATTGATAAATTCATTTCAGCCTTCAAAGTCAACAAAAAAAGGAAAGACGCACCGCGCAGAGTGCCGCAAGGTAAGCGTTGGAAGAAATGGCCACCTCCGTCACGGCATATTGAGACGACACTGAGATCGTCCGGAGATACTCGCCGGACCGGAATTCATACAAAATCATCGTCCCATCAAGCGAGCCCGAAGCGACAATATCTAAATCCGTATTGATGGTAACGCAGGTGACCTCATCGTCGTGGCCGTAAAGAACATGCCGCGGAACCTCACGCACAAACGCGCCATTCGAAGCCGCCGTCAATAGCACGTCCCAAACAATTACAGTCGCATCGCGTGAGCCCGTCACCAACGTGCGGCCGTCCGCGCTAAGTGCAACGCACGTAACAACGTCTGTCTGCGTCAGCGAAAGGTGCCACAGCCATCACCTTTGTGACCGTACAAGCTTTGAACAACAACAACTTTCTCAAGCATCACCACCTTGCAACCTGCGCCCATCACCTTTCAACCACAAACTGCTCACTGTTGTCCCAATGGCCAGCTGAAAACAAGAGACGCCCATCAAGACTGATGGCGTACAGGCGGTTCCGAGATATCGCTTCGGACGACACAGTGCCCCCCACACGACGCGTGAGGGTCGAGTTGTCAGGGTAGTAACTGAATGGGAGGCCCTCGAAGTTTGGGAACGGGTCAAAGTGATGTCCGACAACGAGTCTTGCCGCTGATATTGTGATAAGGCGCTCCTGCTGTGATGTGATGTGCGTGATGGCTGACGAAGAGGGACACTGCCAAAACAAGTAGAATTTGTTGCTCTCCAACGTGCGCGGCGGTTGCATCGTCAGCGCGACGGACGCTCGCTTCGGGTGCTTCTTAAAAAACAATTGCGACGGAGTCTGTCCAAAATTCGAAATATGCGCCTCTGTCGCAATGCGCTGTGTCTCGTCCGTGATCGCATCGATATCGACGAAACCTTCGTACGACAAGTAGTGAAACACGTTGTTCGCATCGATTGCAGCTTGTCCAATCTGCTTGAATCCAAAAATCAAGTCGATCCACTCGTCAATGTTGGCGGAGACGTAGTTGCTCTCCAGCGCTTGTCGGTGCAACTCAATGAACTCAAACGCACTCGACGCCCATGGCGGCAATATGACGTCAGACAATGCAACGCCATTTTGCTTCACCCCCAGTGGTAATTGGTTCTTGTTCAGCAAGATGTCGGGGCAATAGAAGAACTCTGGCGTGAGCTCCTTCACGTCGGCCATGTAAGACAACACACCGCTCCAACACGAAGGAATAGAATCGAAGAGACGATCCGCGTGATCAAACTTGCCCGACATGAGCTCGATGTGGAGGGTCGAGAACGGTTCGAGGCGGATCAAGAAGAACATCACATTGGCGGGGTTGGAGTAATGAGTTGCGTAGAGGTAGGGGGGGGTGCCTTCTGATGGATCAGTCATGCGGTACCGCTGAGGGATTAGAGCGCGCTCACTGTGCCAGCACCTCCTTGTATTGTTCAAGTCGATCTTTGTTCAGCGCACCGACAGGTTTGGACAAGTCTCTGAACACACTCTCAGACGAGAGATCCAATGTTTTGCTTTTGTAGTCTGTCAAGACCCATGGAAACACAGGGTATTGAGCAATATCGTTATACGTCCGCCCTGCAAGAACATTCAGCTGCATCAAGTACTCAAAGTTCGACAGCTCCCGCTTCTGCCACCGCTCTGTCGCGTCCTGCAGGCGTGCCTTCACAGTTCGCACTCCAGTGAGTCCGAGCTTGTGGATTGCCTTTGCAGCCTCTTTCTTCGTGTTGAACGCAAAAAAATACGACACATTCTCCTTGGTCCAGAACTCAAGCGCCGTTGACCGCAACAGATAGCGACGCGGTAGCACGTCCATGATCCGACCGAGCTGCCAGCGGCGGTCCTTGAGATGGAGGAGGACTTTGCCCTTGGGGAGTTTGCAAACGCAAGAAGCGCCATCGCGGCTTGCGATCACGGCCGTACCGCTCTCGATCAGCTCTTTGTAGGCGTCACGGCTGTACCGAAAGAAGATTGTCGTCTTCGTGACAATAAACTCTCCTTTCAGCGCACCTCGGGGCTTGACAAGAACACACGAAGCGCGGAACCGGACATCGGAATCCACGTCAGCGTCCTTCTCTGCAGCTTCTTCAACTGTGAAATCAAGGAGTTGCGATGAGCCTCCGTTCTGTGGCCACGTCAGATATTTCCCATCTCAAACACACCTCTTTGATGGGAACAGTTACGGACAATTTGGTCGAGTCGTCAGCGTCACGAACTTGTGGAGCGTGGCTTGTTCGCGCAGCAGCGTCACGATGGTCGCACCCGCCGTAAAGCCGCCGCAAGCGGCGCCTTGACCTGTCTGTGCACTCGTACTTGTCCAAAACAAGGCGAAATTTCATTTTCGCCGCCGCACCCCATGCCCCTCGCTCATTTGACAGCCCTCTCCATATCGAGCGCCATGACGTCTCCGCCCCAATCTCAAGCTCTTCCCGCATCTGAACCAACTTGTCAAATTCCGATCCCTGACTCTCTACGATCTTGTCGCGATCTGCGTTCATATTCCGCTGCACATGCAAGCGTGCAACCTGCAAGTCCTGCTCCTCTTTTCGTTCATCCGCCTCTCTGGACTTGGCAAGTCGTTGAAAGCGCCCTTGCATTTGAGACACGTATGCACGCTCCTGCTGCCGCTATTTATGAATCAGAGAGACATCGAAAAGGACATACCAAGCCTTCCATCCGACCGATGAGGGAGATCGAAACTAACTCCTCGAACGCTTGATTCTTCAAGTAATGGGCCTCGAGAGCGCGGCCAAAATCTTCGCGGCTACGCTCCGGAGCAATTGGTGCAAAAAACGAATCGTCGTCAGATGAACTCAACTCGCGGAATGTCTCGAGATTGTTCTGCAAGATGTTGTGGAGAGTCTCCAGCGCGACCCACTCGAGCTGGCGATTGGAAAGGGACATATAGTACACGGCAAGGTGGAAAAGAAAGGTGGCAGAGGCCTGAAGGCACATGTGGCCTTGCTCCGACGCGACTGTGTCGACGCAATGGTGCGTCGAAAAGCTGCGGAGGAGAGTTTGCACTGTGGCAGGTTCGACGGTCTCGACCACGACGGCGCGCAAGAAGCGAAGGAGAACTCGAATGAACCCGCCCTCTCGATAGTTATCCTGCATTCATCAATAAATCTCGACGAAAGTGTACCTCAGTCAGAAGCACATCAACACGATACTCCTCCTTCACCACAAACGGCCCCAACGAGTCCACGTACGACAATATATTCGATATCAAAGAAAGATCTTGCCACTCAGCGCCGATCCTATGAGCGACTTTGGATGGCTCTTGCAGAATGAACCTCCTCCCAGAGTCAATTGTTTGCTGCAAGGAGAGGCTCTCTCGTGACGGGCGATCCGCCTGGAGCAGGGACTCAATCATTTCAATCTCCTCCCGCGTCAGGGAGCGATTGGTGTCAAGCGCTGGCGAGAATGTAACAATGTTGATTGTGAAGTCCTCGACAATCCACAGGAAGTGAAGCAAATTGAGCTGCCGAGGTCAGAGTTGAGATTACAGACGCCCAAACAAGATATTGCCGCGTCAATTCAATTCTCGTCTTGTGAAGGCGAGCGACGATAGCCTCGAGGAATCGACGCACAAGCGCTTCGATGCTAACCTTGTGCTTACGAGTTAGATGGGGTGACAATATCGACAAACCGAACGCTGGGCTAGCACCAATTCCAGGATTGTGTCTTCGACAAATTTCCATCCGAACTGATGTGTCGTCAACAAATGGGTCGTCACTTGAGTCAAAATGGAGAGGACAATCGAAACGATGTCTTCGCGCTCAGGAGATGGAGAATCGAACAACACCCTGACCAAGCACTTCAGCCATCTTGGGGTCTCTGACATGACGGCTGCGAAGCGAGGAGACTGAGAAAAGGCTGAGGCCATGTTTTGCAGGACGACAAGCCGTTGCCGCTCAGACAACGAAGGAATCACTTCAATCAGTATTGTCAAAAGAGCGGGGTTAGGTTCTGCTGAATCCATCGTGACGCCTTCCAGAAACATCGTTGCCATCGACTGCAAACCTTCATCAGACAACGAACTTGTTCGGAAGAGAGTTGCAAGAATAGCAGCAGTTCCAGCTGCATGCTGAGAGCCCGAGGGGAGACACAATATGTGGCCAATGATGGCAAGGGACGCCATTTGCACTGGCTCATATGGGTGGCAAAACAATGTCAAGAACGCAGACACCGGAGTGGCGGCAATCGATTGCAGGGAATTATTCAAATCAATCGGATTTGAAGTCATGAACTCGCGAAAGAGCAACAGAAGCTCAGTGACTTGTTGTTGGTCCTCTGTGCTCAACATCGAGCACAGCATTGCACACACTTGCGCTTCGGACGGACATCCTCTTACGAGAGCGATCATTAGCGCAATGATGGCACTACGAATAGCAGAAATGGCAGATTCGGACGGACGCCGAAAAACGATGTCGCCCACCGGTGAGGATTGGCGCTTTTCCATTCCTCGAGAAGTCTCCTTGTCAAAACTGTACCAATAATATTGATTTAGAACTCGCAACAAATGAAGAAACCCGAGGTCGTGCTGATCTTGCAAAGCACTGCTGCCGTGATTGTAAATCGACGGAAGCAAGGATTTGACCAACAGCAATTGAACTTGCTCAGAAGCATAAATCCACAAGTCAAAGTCAAAAAGAAGCGAGCGTGCAGCTTCGGTGAACAGCTCTTTCGTTGCCCCCTCCACAGGAATTGACAAAACAAGCTTCTGGATCGCCAGCAACGTGTTCTCGTTGAGATTTTCTGGGGCGCATCTCTTCATTAGAAAGGCAATCACAGCGAACCCCTTCTTCTCCATCATAATCTGTTGGTTCACGAGATTTCGGTCAAGCATTTGCTGCAGAATCTGGAAAACCCAGACAGGAGCCTCAAAGCTTGTTCGTTCTTGTCCTTCAGAAACTTGAATCTCGGGCAGGTCCAGCTGCCACAGCAACGGGAATAGGGCAACGATGCCTCCGAGACACTGCAGCATGTCCTTGATCGACCGTGCAACGCAGCACCTGAGATGTCCTGACACTTTCGCAAGCCTCGATGACCGTGCACTGGCGTCGGAGCTAATATCTTGAAGAACAACATTTTCGTCATCATCACGAAAAGACGCCTGAGGGCTGTACGCGAAACTTAAGGAGTTTCGCAGCTCTGCCATGTCCCCCAACACCTCTCGAACAACGTCACCAGATCCAAATGACCTTGAGTACGCGGGGCCGAGCTCGTGAAGGATTTTGACAGCTTTTGACCCTATGCAAGTGTCAAAGAAGTATACAGTCGATAGCTGCCCGCAATATGGACTTGTATCCACCAAAAACTCCTTGTCCGAGGGGAGCATTCCAATGCAACACTGCTCAAGCAACACGGATGTTGTGACGTACCGGATGTTGGGCAGCACAGTCGAAATACCCCCAATGGAAGCCACAACATCCGAACGGCCAGAGAAAATGGATCGCGGGGCATTCTGAGATATTACAAGATGAATCCATTTGCTTGCTGTGATGCGAAGGTTAAGAATGTGTTGCTCCTGTTTGCCTCCTGCATACACGACAATATTGGGGTCGTAAAAACCGTCAGAGTCGCGAGTCAAGAAAATGCAAACACCTTTTTCCGCTCCGCCAAAAAAGAAGAGAGCAAGTCTAGGACCGGCGTTCGGGTCAATGTGAAGCCACGTTGATATCGAAAACCCTCCCTTTGGCCATCGTTGACGAGGCAAAAAGATGCCAGACTCGACCCCGTCAAAATCAAAGCAGGACAGCGGGTTATTCGAAACTGCCATTTGCTGCATTGTCTTGATCAAAAGCGGCCAAATGGCAGGCCGAAAGTTGACATCTGGGCATTGCATGAGCTTAAAGAACCGCTTTAACTCTTTGACAGTAATACTGTGGGACCCCAAATACTCGAACAACTTCACCAGATTGGACTGCACAATCATACTTTCGAGACCATCCACGCGAGTCTCAGAGAGCCACCGCAACACATAGCTCGTCACGTTCACGGCGCAACAAGCCGCGCGATTTGCTGATGAAGACTTCAATATCTGGCAGAGCCGATCTGTTACAAACTGTTGCGTCGTGAGAGAGCAAGTGGGAGCAAGCTGAACGATCATGTTCGATACCTCAGCGATCTTGACTCGGGGGTCTCGTAACGGGGTCGATCCATCGCTTTCAAACATCATGTCAAAGAGAGCATCAATGACAGCCGTGGGCAGAAACGGCGCCGTACTCGGGTCCAGGGGTGGCGTAGGATCTGTTCGCGAGGGGCTAAGGGACAGTGATGTGTCCAGATCAGCAGTCGTTGACTCAAGCCGCGACAAGAGGAGGGACGGCACAGATGGCGTGTGCGAGTGGCAGGAGGCCATTTTGATCAACTTGCCAATGCGACGGAACCCAATGTTTTCTCTCACAAACGCGACAACGGCCTTGTTTCCAACCATCAGAGCCGTCATCGCGCGGACGATTTGAATGGACAAGAGTGTACCATCACTCGCTGGGTCGGGCATATTGAGAAGAGAGGCCATCTGAATGAAACATTCACAATCCCGAAATAGAATCTGATTCTCTTTGATGCCGCGCGCTACGGTGACAATCCCTTCCAACAAAGTCACAATCAGGTGCATCGTCCGCTCCCTTTCCCGCTCATTTTTTGCTGATATGATTTCTTGGAAGGCCTGAGAGAAACACTCGACATATTTCTTGAACATGCCTTGCTTTGCGTCAGCAAAGGAAGGATGCGCATCTTCGTCGATCTTTCGCAGCCGCATGAGGCTGCAAACATGCTGCATCGCAAATTGCCGAAGTGGGCGTCTGAAAATGCAATGGAAAAGAGAGCTGACTGCACTTGGGTTGCAAAGGATTTGTGCACGATTCTTATCTTGTGCAAGCACATAGTCAACGACGCTAAGGACGCGGATAAGAGTAGACCACATGACCTCTTGCTCTACACGCCCTTGCAACCCTCTAGCGCTTTCAAAGAGCACCTGTAGTTGCTTGTCAAGTTCAACGGCAAGATCAAGAAAGTATGGAACAGCGGAGTTGGCCATCACTGCAGCAACAGTCACTGTCCGATTGAATCTGATCGCTGACTGCAGTGCGACAAAGCAGTCTGCGAGAAGCTCGCCGTCGTAGCGGACGCCATACGCTGGGGGAACCGGTGCGACATTTCGGAGAAATGCCAAGATTCCTTCACACTCGGCAGCATTGTCCCTTGCAATCATGAGAGAAAATCCAATCGCTTCCATCACACTGCGCCGCAGGCGCGATAGGTACTCCTCTGCAACAACTCCAACAGATTGAAACCGAAAGAAATAAGGCCCCAAAAGGAATTTGAGATATTCCGTATCCCGCAGCGCTGCATGGCCCTGTTCCGACACGTGAGTGAGGTAGCAAACGAGCTCGAGGACAATGAATTGAAGCAGAGACCCAGACACGAGGAGCTTCTCCCTCGCTTTACGATGGTCAGACGTCGGGGTGGCTCTTTCATTGAATGCATCAAAAATGACAGAAACAAAGCGGCGCCGGAGAGTTGTCGCTTCATCGACGCTCCTCGTTGCAACTTTGCCGCTAGGATGAGAAAAAGTAGCAAAAAGGAGCCTCTGAAGGGCTTGCTTGAGCTTCATGAGGTCGGCACATTCTTCCGAAACAAACACTGGCAACGGCCGTGTGCTGTACGGAGATCTGCTCTCTTGAATGACCTCCTCTGGAACATACTCCATCAGCGTGTCGTAGCGATTTTCCAACACGCTGGAGTCCATGACGGCCGACCTATCCTCTGCATCACTAGCTCGATTTTGCTCCACTGAGATTGCGGGTGCGCCCAATTGAAAAAAGGACGACGTCACGGTGGAGAAGTGATAGGAGGCCCATAGAATGAAAGACAAGAGGTTGGAGAATAAGAGCTGATCAGGATCGAAGACCTGGCCAGCAGTAATCACGTTAACTCTGCTCGGGTAAGAAAAGGTTTGCAATGTCGCTCCACATGACCACTTGAAGGACATCAAGCACGAGGAGCTGCGATTCAAATTCAGATCGCACGGCTTCTGGTGTTGGAATTATCAACGGGAAGCGGGATCGGTCTCTGCAGGAGAATGAGATCAGGGGAAAATGCCCAAACATTGAGAAAGCATCAGGCCATCCGATCATTTTGGACAAAATGTCTAGTCCGGCGATATCCTTGTACTTAAACTTGCCCACTGTGGCCATCGAAATCGCCAAGCGAAGGGCTCTCAGGACGCTCTTCTGCAAGTTGTATTGTTGTGGCTGTAGCAACGGCATGTCTTTTGCGTATCTTTGCAGAGATGACAGCAACTCTATGCAGTTAGCAATTGATGTGCTAAGCAACCTATGAATATTGTCAGCGCCGTCGAATCCAGAGCAGAAACATCGCAACGATTTTCCGGCATTTCAACATTTCGCTGCAAAATCGAACAGATGAAGTCGACGCAACCAATTGTAAGGAGGTGCAGAACATTGAGGTGAGTTGGAAGCTGGTTAAATAGATCCACTGAGTCCCGCCGACTGGCGACAATGCCACTGATGATGGCCTTGTACCGCTTTGACAAATTTCGCAAAAAACGAATGACGTCCTTCAAGAAACTCTCTTGAAGCTGATCGACAGCATAATGAGGCATGGCAGGGACCCGTGGAAGAAGTTCAAAGCACAGCTTCGTTGACTTTGGAATGAGAACGTCAATACCCTCCTCTTCCTCTAGAAACTCTGGGGTTGTCAGCAATACAAAAACTAGCGTAGACTTGTCTCCTTCGAATTCACTAGCCGGATTTTCGACTGAAACATCGTTAAAACTCTCCGAGGGCATGCGGGAAATCCTTGGCCATACTGTCCAGAGCGGACTGCTTCTGACAGCTCCAATAGGAATCCACAAAGAGATTTCTCCGATTCATCCGTCTTGCAAGTCAGCACGCAAATATGAAATACAAACTTGCAGAAGAAAGTTTGGATCTGTTGTTTCATAATCGGTCCATATTTCTCGGAGACGCTGTCCTTGAGAATCTGATCTGCAAACGTAAGGAGTCATTGAAACGAATGATGTTACGCAAACGGAATGTCAGGGATTCCCTGTGACACACTAGCTCGAGCAGTATCATCGCGAAAGAGCCCTTTCATCATCGCCCTTGCATTAAAAGTCAAATCTAGTTTCGTTGTTTAAATTGCCAATTCTTTCCACAAGAAAAAGACTTTTTACTATAAATTCTAGTTGAAAAAACAAGTGAATTATGAACGTTTGCTCACATATTGTGTTCTGAGATCAACCGACTCACAGTATTTTTGAGAAATTATTTTTTACCCAGGAGCAGTCGACAGTTCATGATGAAAGGTCATATTTTAATGGATGTCATTGATTGTATGTTTTCGGGTTGTGGTCAAATACCAAAACACCGACCTCCTTTCTTTTAGTTGTGATGAGAGCTAAGGTATGCCTGGGAGCTTTGTTGTGTCTGTTTGGCTATTTTTTGTCTCTGATTGCACATGGACAACAGAAGCCAGTGGCTGTGATGTCCATGGGCTTCTGTAGTTGCTTGCGATGACACTTCAATTATGTTCTTTCCGTTGGTATTGTGCTGATGATGTTGGGCAATAAGTGGTAGCTGACCTGCTCAGTGGAGAAAGAAGCGGATGCGCCGCTTGAAGCGCAGACGGAGAAAGATGAGGCAAAGGTCGAAGTAAGTAGGTGACAGCCTCTTCTGATGTGAAAAATGGAAAAAAAAAACTTTCCCCAGTAAACTCTTATCAGAGCATTTTCTTTCCTCTATGATGCTTTCCTCCCCATACAGGTGCCGAATTCGAAACAAGTTTCTTGAATTCACACACACCGAGAGGCGAGTTACTGTAGGAG
>JAIYDP010000219.1 GCA_027487435.1 Verrucomicrobiaceae bacterium
AGAGGAAGCGGGGGCGGGGCCGGCGGAGGGAGAGGACGCGGTGTTGGAGGGGGGGGGGGGGTGGGGGGGGGGAGGGGAGGAAGCAGCAGAAGGAGGCCGCAAGGCTGATTGGGATGGCGGAGGCGGCTGGGGGGTGAGGGGGCGCATGGGGGGGGGGGGGCGGACAGACGACGGTGATGAGCTCAAACTGAGGGTCCGCAACGCCGGGCCAGAAGGTGAGGGAGGAGAGGAGGGCAACGACCTGACGTAAGCAGGAGGGGGGGGGGGCGTACGGCGAGCACGACGGCGACCTTCCTCATGTTGTCGACGCGATCCGCAACCCTCACGAGGGCCTGGACCCTCACGACAACAGGCGGCTTCGATTCCATCCGATTGATGTGTATTTTAAAATAACGACCAAATAATTGGGAATTTGGGTTCACCATTCACTGACGCCGTAGTCCTTCAAAAACAGCCCGTACATCGGCTCCGCACCGTTCAGGACGCTCATGACGGGGTCGAGAACCCTCGCCGCAGCGTCGACCTCGTCGATGGGGGTTTGAAAATTTTGTTCCCTCGCGACCCTTGCGGCGACGTGCGGGGGGTTCTCGTCGTTGATCCAGCCCGTGTCGACGGCGTTGACAAACACCCCATCGCGCGCAAGGTCCGGCGCAATCGTCCGCGTCAGCATGTTCAGCGCAGCCTTCGCCATGTTCGTGTGCGGGTGGAAGCAGCTTTTGAACCTTCCGCGTCAAACATGCCCCCCCCCCCCCCCGCCTGTAGAACTTCCCCTCCATGGCGCTCACGTTGACAACAAAGCGCGCCGCCTTCGCTTCCCCTTCAGAGCGCCGCGCCATGAGGCCCCGCAACCGTGCGATGAGGACGTACGGGGCGATGCTGTTGATTGCGAAGACCTTAAAAGACTTTTAGTTAAGAATTTAGAGCCGCTGCACCTCCGCCACCTCCGCCGTGGGGACCTCTTCGACGCGCATCGTCCAACTCGTTTTCGTCCGCACGTCCACGGGGTGGCCGTTCACGTCCACCACCCTGCGTTAAAAGTTAAATTAAAAGAGACAGCCCCACCCCTGCGCTGTCGCCTCCACGTTAAAACTTAAATCGTCGTCTGTTAGCGCAATCTGCGACTGCATCGCCGCCGTCAAAACCCCAACCTCCGCCCCAACCCCGACCGCATTTTCGGCCCCACCCCCCCCTGCTGGGGAGGCAATGCACCCCCCCCCCCCCATCTCAAGCGCGCCAAAATCAGCCGACCGCGCCCCAATCAAGCTCGCAGCCTTCGCTTCGTTTCGCGCCAATGCGGCGTAGTACGACGTCGGGCGCCTAACAGTTTGGCAGGCGTTGTTAATTAAAATGTCGAGCCGCGAAAAGCGCGCCAAAAAGAAGGCGCAGAAGCGCTCGACGCGGGGGATATCGCGCAGGTCTATCCCGATAACGAACAAACGGCTGAGGAAAGTTGGGGCGTCCGGCAGGGCGGCGAAGCGGGCGGCGGCGTCGGCGGGGAAGCGGCTGGTCGCGACGACGGCGGCGCCGCAACGAAGGAGCTTCAGCGCGATGTGAAACCCTGGGGGGGGGGAAGGACGGGGGGGGGGTGTGGACCTATTTTGACTCTTGCGCCCGTGACGAGCGCGACGAGGCCGTCCATTTTGGCGCTTTGGTTGCGCTTGGAGAAGTTGAGCGCCGCGCAGGGCGGGCAGAGGCGGTCGTAGAAGGCGTGAAGCGAAGCGAAGCGGCGCTTGCAGATGTAGCACGACAGCGCGCGCTCAGTCTCCACCCCCCCCCCCGCAGCGTCGGCAATGAGCGCAGGGCCGACGGGGGCAGCGCCGTCGGGGGCGAGGGGGACCCCCTCCGCCGCCTGAAGCCCCTCGAGGGCGCTCAGCCGCGCGGCGCGGAGGGCGCATTTGTTGACGGCGGCGCGGTCCTGCGCCACCCGCTGCTGCCGCTTGCGATGCTGCTCATTGCGGAGGATAATACGCTGCTGATGCGCGCGCTCGTCGTCGGCGGCGATCATGCGGTTGGAAATCTTGGCGACGAACTTCTGCGCGGCGACGCGAAGCGCCTTCAGCGGCGGGGCGTTGACGTCAAAGCCGGCCGCGCAGCCGTCAAGGACCTGCCGCGTCAGCTCACACGCGCGCAGGGCGAACGGCGAGACACGTGGCGAGGTCCGCCTCCGAGAAGGGGTACGGCCACGCCATGGGGGAAATGCACTTTGGAGCATTGTACTTTTGACTAATGGTTGGAACGGCACGTGTGCAGGGGGGGTAACAAATGCGCGCTGGGTGCGGCTGAGAGGTGCTCTTGTTGCGCATGCGAGGGGCCATGGCCGAGGGGAGCCACGGCGGGGATGGGCACCTCCCCAACCCGCCACACCCCCCCCCCCCTGCCTGAGGGCCACCCCCCAGGTCGCCATCGCCCTCAGCCCCACGTTCGGCCGAAACCTCGACGTCCCCGACGTCATTGCGGCGGACGATCCCTCCGACGTGGCCGGCCGCAGCCCCCCCCTCCTCCCCCACGGCGGGGTCGTCCTGCCTGTGCGCGGCGTGCCGCAGGGCTGCCCCCTCAGCCCCATCCTCTTCAACTTCGTCCTCGAGCCGCTCTTCCCCTCCCTCCCCAACGCCGGCCTCTTCGCCGACGACCTCTCCGCCATCCTCCCCCGCCCCGACGACCTCCCCCCCCTCGTTCTGTCCCTCGGCGTGTGGGAGGGGGGGTCGGGG
>JAIYDP010000352.1 GCA_027487435.1 Verrucomicrobiaceae bacterium
ACAAAGAGCTGTGATGAAGGAGATTTAAGAAAGATCTTGTGCGTTTAGAAAAGAATTAAACGTAAAGTGTCAGAGGCACGATTGTTGAGATAATAAATAAATTCTTGAACTTTTGAGTATTTGTCAACTTCTTGCTCATGAGCCGCTACATAGTCGTTCGGAGGGCAAAGCAGTCCTTCTTTGTTCACGCTGATCCTTCTGACTCGGTGAATGACATTAAGCGCAGAGTAAGCGTTTCATTTTGTCCGCCTTCATCGCCTCCTATCCTCTTCCATTTCCAACGCAGCAGTTGTCCAAGATTGTCGGGGCAGCTCCCGAGGTCATGAGGCTACTTACCGCCGACGCTCAGGGCTCATACACGGTCGCTGATAATAACAAATCTCTTGCAGATGCAAGAGTGGAGGATGGTGGCGTCATGTTTCTTTCTCTTAAAATCGGTAATTCCTTCATCGCTGCGCCGCCTCCACCCCCCCCCCTTTCATTTCCTTCTCAGCCTGATACTGCAGATGGAACGGATGACTGGGAGCAAGTGAGCGTGCATCCTCTGACTGCTTGACACTGTAACTCTATGTACATAAAATCAAACGTGGCCGCTACAAAAACTGCACCCCCCCTCTCCCTCTCTTTTCTTCAATTCAACACTCTCTTCAGCTCGACATCAAACAGCAGCGTCGCGTTGCCCGGGATGTCAGGAGGAGCACCTCTCGCGCCGTACCTTTTCAAATTAGCCCCTCTTTAAGACATCTCACCCCATCTGCGGGGGAATGCGCAGGGCCCGCTTCCCTCCCACCTTCATGCCACGGAAACCCTCATCCCACCCGCGGATAACCTCGCCCGCACCTTTGACTATGAGGGCGCGATATCAAGAGGGGGGTACCTATTTTGAAGCTGAAATTGGCCGACTTGTCAAACACTTTCCCATTCGTTAGCTTGCCGACGTACCCAACGACGATCTGCATGACAGTGAGGTCCGAGGAGGGGCGGGCGGGGGGGTACTTTCTTCCCCTTGGTCGCCTCAGCGCCGTGACCGACCGCAACGTCCGTGTACTGGAGCCCCGACCCCAACGTCACCGCCTTCGGCGCCTCTTTCGGAGAGTCAACCCCCCCTGCCTTGCCTGCCTCGGGCGTCTTGGGGGGTGCCTTGGCCGCATCCGGCGTCTTTGGTGGGGCCGTAGCCGCGCCAGGTGTCTTCGGGGCAGTCTTGGCGGTCTCAGCCGGTGCCTTGGCAGCATCTGGAGTCTTGGGTGGGGCCTTGGCTGCATCAGGAGCCTTGGCCGCTGGCTTGGCTGCAGATTGGGGCTGCGAAGGCGCGTCCGCCGCGTCGTGGGCGTCGTTGTTTGACGCCTCAGCGTCGCTGTTAGCTCCAACCTTCTGCCGCTTTGCTACGGGCTCCTTACAGTACTCTGCATACTTCTGTGCTACTTTCGACTCTTGAGGGTCGAACTCAAACCCTCCGTCGACCTCAAAAGAGCCAACGACGTTGACTTTACCCCGTCCAAAGTACGACAGCTCTACATTGCTTCCCGCCGGGATTCCAAGCACAACGCTTGTGGCGCCGACATCAGAGACTCTCAGGGAGAACTAGTGCATGAGCGAATTGAGGGGAGCGGATGATGAACGTCCGCTTCGCTTGTTGAGATCTCCAAAATGCCACCACAGCCGTCTTCCTTCATTGTGAGGTGCTCCAACGATGCTCTGACATTGCTTTCGATGACTGCGGATGAAATCCAGAGATTGGACGACGTCGTGAACTGTCGCTTCTCCTTGTTTGCCAACGCAGCGCCCCAGAACGACATTCGTAAAAACTAACTGGGGAGAAATTAGAGCACAATTTACGTCAGCTCATCTCTCCACAGTGTCTGTGCCTTCTAAAACATAATGTAGCAATCGCAAAGTTGTCACATGTGCACAAAACACAATTCGCCATGCGTCTGCAGAGGTCACGACCTAACGTAGCTTCTACGACCTGCGAAAGAGGAGACCCTCCTCCAGACTGCGACGAAGATTAACAGGAAGATATGTCGGGAGAGTGGCTGCGAGAACACTTCCATGCAGGGGGGCGAGACTTGTGCCTGGTCGGTCAGGACGCTGCTGTGCAAGATGATTTTTGGGTGACCATAGCCGCGACAGGGCTTCATTGTAAAAATGAGAAGGTTAAGTGGCCTGCGTCGATCGTGGCGATGTTCACGCCCGCACCTGCGTGAAAGTGGCGAAAAAAAGAGTGTTGCAAGAGTGGAGGGAGTCGCAGAATAGCTTTTCAAATAAGCGATGATGAGCGCGCCGCCGAGTTTGAATCGAGCATGAGGCGGTTGAACTCACAGTCTCCGCTCGATGCGCCATGGAGTTACAGACACCATTAACAGCAGTTTAAACTGGTACTTTTACGTTTTGTCTGAGAGACGCATTCGATGAGCGCAGGCAGCCCCCTTAGTGAGCTAAACATCTCCTTCAGCAAAGACTCTCGGCCCGAGCACTGGCCTCAGGTCATCCGACGCCTCTCGGCCAACCCCCTCAACATTTCCATCGACTGCCCTCTGTCGGACGAGCAGCTCAGAGAATTCGCAGCCGCAGCGTCGAGCAACGGCAGAGCTGGAAATCTCCAGCTTTTCAAAATGAGCCAGGCCGGTCTCAATGCAGAAAATATGCCCATCGTTGGGCACGTGGTCAAGACGCTGTCCCCACAACGGCTGGACCTGTCCCGGAACAAGCTGACCCCTTACGGCGTGGCTGCGCTCGCCCCCCACCTCTCCGAACTCGCTCGGTCCGAGAGGCTGCGATTTCTGAATCTTGACGAGTGCGAGCTTGGGGACGACGGCGTTCGCCTGCTGTTTGAAAGCCTCGGACGGTGCACGACGCTGCGGCATCTTTCGATCAAGGGGATTCCGTTCATGACAGTGGACAAAGGGTCGGTTATTCTACGTCGCAGCGAGGGCGAGCTGACGAGTGCTGTCGTTGCAGTCATTACGGAGGGGCTCAAGAACTTGCCGAACCTCGAGGTGCTGTGTTTGGACGACAACAACATCGGGGCCGGGTACGAAGCGATCCTGGAAGTGGCGGCAAGGTACAACAGGCGGCTGAAAGTGTCCAACGACAGCACAAGCAACATGGAAATCGATGGCGAGATTCCCCCTGTGCTGGCCATCCTCAACCCGGGCCTCACTTTCACGAAAAAAAAGAAGTGAGGGAACCCCCGTCCAAGTTGGGACTTGTCTGCAGTAAAACAAATCCAGCAGCACGTCGGCGTCTGGTTGGCAGTCGGACGTTTGCGCAAGTGGCGCATACCTGGACTACAGTCCGATATGTGTGCTCCCGCGTCACCCACTTCGCTGAACCAAACGACACGCTGCACCGCGAGACGCAGTTGAAGAGTTAAAGAATCTAATTTTGAGTTCGTTTGTTATTTATCGAATGGACATCCCGTCCGTGTCTTCAGCCACGGTTCACCTTCGCGGCATGTGCAAACTCTCCTACATGAGGTCCTTGAGGTTGGAGGCAAACTTTGTGAAGCGCATCTACGGCGAGGCTTTGTACAAACTCTGGCGCAACGGCGAGTGCGAAGACCTCCTCGGCCTCGACGGCGTCCCATCCATTCGCGACTTTGTCGACGATGTCCCGCACGGCG
>JAIYDP010000411.1 GCA_027487435.1 Verrucomicrobiaceae bacterium
CATTTTTCGCTTGGCAAAGGGCATTCCGAGTTTTGGGAATGGCATTTTCCGTTCGTCGGAAGGCATTCCGAGTTTTCGGAATGGCATTTTCCGTTCGTCGGAAGGCATTCCAAGTTTTGGATGATCATCGAAGTTCTTTCACCGTCCAGGGGGTATATTTTCTGGCTTCGATCTCGGGGCGCAGTGCTTTGAATTCACCGGGCATGATGGCGTCTTCTTTTTTGTCAGCAAAGGCAAATCGCACGTAGCTCGCAATGGCGGCAAGTTCTTCGTCGCTGACGTGCGAGTGACCAGGCATGACGCCATTGTAGGCTACGCCTTTGACTTCGATCGGGCCATAGAGTCCGCCTAGGAGAATGCGCAGAAGGTTTCTTTTCTCTCCCGCGACCCATTCGGAGCCGAGAAGCGGAGGAAAGGTTCCAGCGACGCCGTTGCCGTCAGCTTGGTGGCATTCGATGCAGGATTTCATGTAGTGGTTGCGCCCGGCAATAAGGTGATCGGGAAGTGAAACGCTGGGTGCAGCAGGGGCGTTGGCCGCGGCCATGATGGGCTCCATGCGTGTTCGCCAATTTTCGGAACTGCTAGCAAGTAGGGCATCGAGTCCAGGACGATTCGGGCTGGCGGCGATGCGTTTGGCAATTTCTAGCAACTCGGACATATACCAAGATTCGTTAGGTTCGCTTTTTAACGCAAGATGGAGAATCGCAGTGCCTTGCCGACGCATGGCAAGTCTGGTGGCTTCGCGTAGCGTTGGATCTTTGATTTCATTCGCAGCAAATCCTAACACGGCAGCAGCGATGAGATCGTTCGAGGTAGATTGCGCGGCAGTGGTGAGAATGTGCAGTTGTTCACGTGCAGAGTTTTTGGCAGAAATGAGTTCTGGCAATGCGGCAATGACCGACGGATCGTTCGCGCCGAGCGCGAGCAGTGCGTGACGACGAATCAGAGCATCGTTGCTTCGAAGTGCGGAGCTTAGAATGTCATGCCCCTTAGAGTCGAGCGGTGCGCCGAGACCATGAATGGCCCAGATGGCATGAATGGCGCTCAGCGGCTTTTGCGATGGCGAGGAGGCGGAATCTTTGATGCATGCTTCGAGTGCGTCGATCGCGTTTGCATCGCCAGACTCGATGATCAGACGTTGCGCGTGGAGGCGAATCTGTTGCGAGGGTGAGGCAAGAGATTTGATGAGTGACGTGAGGTCTTGCGGATCAAGGGCGAAATTTCTGCGAAGTTTCTGGGAATCTTTCGGAACGATGCGCCAGATTCGTCCGTGCGTTTGATCTCGCAACGGCGTGATGTAAGCATTGCCAGCACCGGGTTTTTTGGCCCCAGTGTGATAGGGGCTGTGAGGATAGTCGTAGCCGCGTGCAGGATTCCAGAAGCGGAAAACAACGTTGTGCTGGATGATGGGATTGTACCAATCGGCGATCCAAACCGCGCCGTCGGGGCCGGTGCGTGCGAAGACTGGCGCAGACCATGCATCGGACGATGCGTAGAGGTTGTTGCCGCGAAAGTGCGTCGAGAACAGTGAGCCCTTTGACTCGATTTCCCCAATTCCTACGATATGTCCGGTGGGTTCGCAGACCAGAGCGTTGTTGGATTTCAGAGTGTCAGACAGCACATCATCGGTGTGGAAAAAATGCCCTGCCCCAGCGGTGTAGCAGTCGATCTGATCCACTTGTGTGATGTCGCGGGTGTTGGGATACATGACCGTAGAAGTGTCCGCGCGTGGGGTCTTTGGCTGCTGGATGCCAGAACCGGCGTAGGCTTTAGCGGGAATGGACAAGATCCAGGAGGGGTTGTTGTTTGCGGTAGAGCCCATCACATCGCCTTCTTCCGTGAAACCCAGACCCCAAGTGTTATTGGTGGTGCTTTGCAAGTGCTCCCAATCCGATAGATCGGGCCGGAAGCGGAAAACCGATGCGCCGAATGTGTGTTGCTTGTCGCCGAGTTTGACATCGACCCCGGAGTAGCCAACGGTGGCGTAAATCCAATTGTCGATGCCGTACACAAAGTGCGAAGTCGAAGCGTGAGTGTCCCAAACGTTCAAGCCACTCGCAAGCACACGTCGGGTATCTGCGATGTCGTCGCCATTGTCATCACTGAGGTAAATGATGTCTTCCCCATCGGTGACAACGATGCCGCCTTTGACGAAAACGGAGGTGGTGCAGTGGCGAAGTTTGTCGGCAAAAACCGTGACCTTATCGGCGTTGCCATCGCCGTTGGTGTCTTCAAGGATCTTGATGCGATCGGCCCCGCTACCTGGTTCTTTGGGCACGTCATTGGGATAGCCAAAACTTTCCACGACCCATGCTCGTCCACGTGCATCCCAGTCGATGGAAATAGGATTGATGATCATGGGCTCACTGGCGAAAAGCACAAGTTGCGTGCCGACGGGGATTTGCGCGTGCTTGGCGCTCTCCTCTGCGGAGAGAGGTTTTTGCAGCGGCATCATCGGGATATCGGGATGCGCACGATTTTTGATCTCTGGAGTTTCGATTTCGAGTTTCGGCAATTTTCGATAGAGCGAATTTTTGACTTTCTCCTCGCCAATGGCCCAGACGATGGCTCGCTCCACAAGAATCTGATAGGCTGGTTCGTTCCAACAGCGCAGGTCGTGGCCGCTGGCGGTATAAAAGACCCGGCCTTTGCCTTCGGCGCGCGTCCAAGTCCACGGCTGTTCTTCGGTTTCGTTTTTGTTCATCGGCTCGCGAACTTGCAGCAAGTGGCGATCCTTGGTGAGATCGCGATGGATGTAGGTTTCGTCCCACGCGGTCAGAGCTGGCAAGTCCTTGGTGATCGGATGGAGAAGATCGACGGTTTTGGGAGAAAAAATCCCGCCTTCATGACTGGCAAAACGTCCGCCAACGAGATCGAACCATTCCTTCGATGGATGAAAATTTCCGCATGCCGAGTGAAGCGCTACGAGCGCGCCGCCGTCTTTGACCCAAGGCAAAATGGCAGAGGGTGCGGCATCTTTTTCGTGATTTGCATAAACGATGAGCGCATCGTATTGCTGAAGTTTTTCACGAGTCAGGCCAGCCAGGTTTTCGTAGTAGGTAAGATTGATTCCTTGCGGGCCGACAGCTTGTTTGAGCACGCGATAGCGCTCGATCGGCTTGTGGTGACCGTCGTCGCCAAGAAAAAGAACTTCCAGCCGTCGAGCTTCCTCAGCCGTTACAGAAAACGTGAGAAAGTAGCCCGCGATGGCGGTAAAAAAGACTCGTGTACGTGGTGCGATCATAGAACCAGATGTTACGTAGGATTTTTTTGTGAGCTTACGAAAAGAAAAAGGTTCTTGGGAAAAAATGAGAAAAACGATTTTCC
This sequence comes from Verrucomicrobiaceae bacterium, assembly GCA_027487435.1. Lineage (GTDB taxonomy): Bacteria > Verrucomicrobiota > Verrucomicrobiia > Verrucomicrobiales > Akkermansiaceae > UBA956. The sequence continues at coordinate 3,328 of JAIYDP010000411.1, forward strand.
CGAGAAGAGACCGACTTGCAGAATGGTTGATGGTGAGCCATAGTGCTTCTCGGTAATGTATGTGGGAAGATCTGCTACAAATTCGCTCTGCGGGCGTGATCTTTTACGTTCTTCGCGATTCCAAAGGGCTCTATCTGATCGATTGCGGGTTTATCGGCGGTCGGCATGCGCTTTCCTCCGCATTAAAGAAGCGTGGATGGTTTGGCGAGCGCATCATCGGAATCATCGTAACTCATGGTCATCTCGACCATATTCTGAATGTCGGTAGAATCGCCGAAGAAACAGGTGCATGGATTGCCGCACCGCGCCTTGATGCCTCGCATTACCAAGGGGACGCGAGCTATCGGGGTGCTGCGAAAGTGACGGGCATGCTGGAGTCGATGGGGCGTGCGCTGCTGGGATTCAAGAAGTTTACTCCGATCCGCTTCCTGGATGAGGGGGATACGCTGGATGTTTGGCATGGGCTGACCGTCATTCATTTACCAGGACACACCGCGGGGCATTCGGGCTTGTACTGCGCGAGCAAGAAATGGCTTTTCAGTGCCGATCTCTTTGCGAGTTATCGTTTTTTCCCCCATTTGCCACCTGCGATATTCAATCACGATGGAAATCAAATTCCGCAGAGTGTCGCGAAGGCTCTGAAGCTGGATCTGCTAGGAGTTCTGCCGAATCACGGTGATGATGCTCCGCCGGAGGTTCACTTGCAGCGGTTGATCGAAATGAAGCGTGGTATGTGGCAACAAAAATAGATCTTCATTCTAGCGCGCCAAAGGTGCATCGCCATACGAGCCAAGTGCAACGCACTAGGTATATGTACCAACAAATTCATCAGGGCTGAGGATACAATACCCAGGCCGATGGCCTAGGCAAACGATGTGACTCTGTGATTGATGTTTCTCGGCGGGCGGACTAGCATCACCTTGTGCAGGGTGCGAAAACGAAAAGTCCGAGTGGACATTTGGGATGGGTGATCTTGATGATCGGGACGATGAGCTGTGGCTTGGCGTTGGGACTAGGAGCGCTAGGTGTTTGGAATCAGGCAAACGAAATAGGCTTTTCTTGGTGGACGGCGCTGGGGACAGAGTGGCAGGAAGTGCCGAAATGGGTAGAGCTGGGGTTTGTGATCTCGCTTGCCTTTGTGACTCCGACGTTGATGTTGTATAGTCCATCGCTGTGGCGGAAGTGGGCAATGTGGATGGGGATGATGATTTTGTATGTGGTATGGATCCCGGTGCTGGCACTAGCAGCTTGGAGGATGGGGATGATGGCACCTTTGATGGCGGGGCTATGGAGCGGGCTTTGTGCGATGATTTTTGCTTCGCGACATGAGTTGCCTTGTGATGTGCTTATGGAACAAAACGAAGTTCGCGGAGGGCGCGCGTAAGGTATGGCATCGATGGATTACCCGCTTGCGGTGAAAGAATTGGTCGCGGAGTTGAAGCGATTGCCTGGTGTCGGGCCGCGGAGTGCGGAACGCATCGCGATTTGGCTCATGCAGAGCAAAAAGGCCAATGGCCCTGAGTTGGCGGGTGCCTTAACGCAGGCAGTAAGCGATGTGGTGACTTGTGACGTATGTGGATTCTTCGCGACGAAGGATGGTTGCCCATGCTGTGATGCGGAGGGACGAGAAGAAGATCTTTTGTGCGTCGTTGAGCAACCGACCGATGTTTTGCCCATCGAGCGATCAGGCGCATTCCGTGGGCGCTACCATTGCTTGGGTGGCAAGCTGTCACCCTTAGACCATGTCACGCCCGCAGATTTGCGGATCGCGGGATTGTTGCAGCGGGTGAGGCCGGGCATGGAAGTGATTTTAGCGTTAGGCTGCGATGTGGAAGGTGAGGCCACGGCGCACTACTTGGCAGAAGAATTGCGTCGCAGTGGATGCAAGATCAGTCGCATCGCACAAGGACTACCCGCAGGTGGCGGCTTGGAGCATGCCGATGAGCTTACCTTGCTGCGCGCGATGCAAGGACGTAGAAAAATTTCGATAGATTCCATGATGTATGAAGAGCAATAGAGATCCGTTAGACGAAAAAAGTAACCGCAAAGGTGGTATGCCGTATTGGGAGAAAATGAAACCCAAGGGGAGAGAAATGAAGGTGAAGAAGGATGTTCGGTCGGGAGCAAGCGCTGCGGAGAAGAGTCGTGGTTGGGATGAGGTGGCGAAGTGGTATGAGAAGCTGGTAGGGGATGAGGGGAGTGATTACCATCAGCATGTGATCGTTCCGGCGTTGATGAAACGCTTGGGGTCATTGCAGGGGAAAAAGGTGCTAGATTTGTGCTGTGGGCAGGGGTTTTTAGGGCGAATCTTGTTAGAGGCGGGAGCGCAGCAAGTTCATGGAGTGGATGCGAGTCGGAAGTTGATTGCTGCGGCGCGTGAGCGTGCCAGCAAGCTCAAACAGGCTCACTACACGGTGGCAGATGCGAGCCGACCGGGCGCATGGGCGGATGGGCAACAGGATGTGGTGGTGTGCTTGATGGCGGTACACGATGTTAAAGATTTGGCAGGTTTGTGTCGCAATGTGCGAGCGGCCATGAAGCCGAAAGGAACATTTTATTTAGTGATGATGCATCCGTGTTTTCGGGTTCCGCAGCATACCCATTGGGGCTGGGACGAGGAACTGAAGATCCAGTTTCGCCGAGTGGATCATTATGGCAAAGAGCGAGTGATTAACATTACCACGCACCCAGGGAAGGGGACAGGGGAGCAGACGGCGTTTTATCATCGTCCGCTATCGAGTTACATTGAGGTTCTGAGTGCGAGCCAACTATCCGTTACCGGATGTGAAGAGCTTTACAGTCATCGGCGTTCGCAAAAAGGCCCACGCAGCGATGCAGAACATACAGCTGCGGAAGAATTTCCGATGTTTCTGTTGTTGGAAGTGAGTAAGATGTCGGGTGCTTCAGCGTGAAAGTGAAACAACGGATTTCTCTGATTTGCTGATTTTTTGAGGGGATTTGGATGCTGTTGTTCTCGTGATATGGCATTCACGAGAATCAGTGGGCGATCCGTAGAGGAGGTATCTTGCCTCCTTTCTTCATGTATTGGCTTGCTGGGAGGCGAGGGCGCCTCCCCTACGAAGTGCCGATACGTAAAAGAATTTCCTTGATGGCCCATGCGGCGTGTTCGGCGATGAGCGGGTCGGGGTCTGCGGCGGCGAGTTGTAGGGCTGGTAAATCGGCTTGGGTGCCGGTGTTTCCTAGGGCGACGCAGACGTTGCGCAGGAAACGATGGCGTTTGATGCGTTTGATGGGCGAATGCCGGAAAAGGGCGCGGAAAGATTCGTCGTCAAGGGATAGGAAGTCGCGCAGCTTGGTGGCGAAGAGGGCTTCGTGGGCGTGGAAGCTGGCTTCGCGGGAGGTTTGGGCGAATTTGTTCCAAGGGCAAACTTCCAGACAGACATCGCAGCCGTAGATGCGGTCGCCAATGGCGCGGCGGAATTCTTCGGGGATGCTGCTTTTGTTTTCGATAGTGAGATAGGAAATGCAACGTCGTGCATCGACGCGGTGCGGGGCGACGATGGCGGCGGTGGGGCAGGCGACGATGCAGCGAGTGCATTTGCCACAATGATCGATGGCAGGCGGATCGGGCGGGAGCTCAAGAGTGGTGAGGATTTCTGCGAGGAAGAGCCATGTGCCGAAGCGGCGATGGATTTGCACGGTGCTTTTGCCATTCCAGCCGAGTCCGGCGGCGGAGGCGAAATCGCGCTCCAGAACCGGGCCGGTATCGACGTAATAACGCTGGGTTCCTCCTTGCGTGGTCAGGGCTGCGTCAAAGGCGCGGAGCTTTTCCCACATCAGGTCATGGTAGTCTTCATTCCATGCGTAGCGGGCTATTTTCCAATCGGGCTGTGTTTCGTTAGTGCCAGGATAGTAATTCAGTCCTAGGCAAATGACGGAGCGGCAGCCGGGCAAAATTTCGCGAGGGTCACAACGACGCTGGGGATCGCGCGCCATCCATGCCATGTCGCCGTGCATTTCTTGCTGGATCCAGTCGAGATAGTCATCAGCGTGCGTGGCGCGTTGCGCTCGCGCGATGCGGCAGTCATCGAAACCGAGGTCGGCGGCGGTGTGGCGGACAAAGGCGAGGAGCTGATGCGATGGCTCAGTCACGAGGGGCTTTGGGAAAAATGGTAGCGAGCGCTTTCGACGATGCCAGTGGTGATTTCGTGTCGATTGAGGCCGGCGATATCGATGATGAGGTTGGCGCACTCGCGGTAGAGAGGGGTGCGGAGTTCCAAGAGGTCGGCGATGATTTTTTTGGGATTCGCTTGCTGCAAAATGGGCCTGCTGGTGTTTTTTCTGGTGCGCAAATAGACGGTATTTGCATCGATTTTCAACCAAACGACGTAACCGAGGCGTTGGAGGATTTGTCGATTTTCCTCGCGCAAGATGGCACCGCCGCCTGTGGAAATGATGCTGGATTGATTGAGGTTGCCCTCGCAGTGGCGCAGAAAGGCGGTTTCGCGATCACGAAAGTCCTCTTCGCCATTTTCCTCAAATATCGTAGAAATGGATTTTCCTGCGAGCTGCTCAATCGCTTCGTCGGTATCGATCAGCGGGCAGTTGAGCTTTTTTTGCAATTCCTTGCCAACCGTGGATTTGCCGCAGCCCATAAATCCGATCAGGATGATGTGCTGGGGCAAGGGTGTTTCTCGTTCATTCATGGGCAAACTATGGCATTATCGTCACATGAATGAAAACACAATGTTCGTGGAATGCATTGCAGAAATCGCAGCTCAACGGATCATGAGGAGATGAGCGCAAACTTGAGTTCGCCTTCGGACACAACATCGCCATTGACCAGGCAGCGGCAGCGTGTTTGGCCGATGGAACCACGGATTTTGATGACTTCCGCTTCGATGAAAAGAGTGTCACCCGGTAAGACAGGGCGACGCCATTTTACGCTATCGGCACTCATGAAATAACCAATTTTCCCTTGGTTTTCTGGCTTTCTGAGCATTAGCACCGACGAGACTTGCGCCATGGCTTCGAGTTGTAAGACACCAGGCATGACGGGGTGGCCAGGGAAGTGCCCAGGGAAGAATGGCTCGTTGATGGTGACGTTTTTGATGCCTGTGCATTTGGAGTCGCCTTCGAAATCGACGATGCGATCCACCATCAAGAACGGATAGCGGTGCGGGAGGATTTTTAGGACATCGTTGATATCAAGCACGGCTTCGCCTTTGGGAATATTGATCGGCGGAACCATGGAGCGCATGCGTGAGTATTCGCGCTTGAGGGTGGCGGCCATAGTCGTGTTAGGGCCGTGGCCTGGTTTCACGGCGATGACGTGACCGAGGACGCGTTTGCCGCTGAGCATGAGATCGCCAATGATGTCGAGGGCTTTGTGGCGAGCAAATTCGTTAGGGAAGCGCAGGGCTTCTTTGGACATCACCTCGTCGCCCCGAACGACGACGGCGTTTTCGAGCGAACCGCCTTTGATCAGGCCTTTATCGAGCAAAGGTTTGACATCCTCGTAATAGACAAAGGTGCGAGCGGGTGCGATTTCTTTCTCGTAGGTTTCAGGGGTGACTTCTGTAGAGAAAAATTGGGTGAATCGACCTTCAGGCCCGATATTTGTGACGGAAACGCGGAATGTCTTGCAGGGGACAATGGTAATGATGCAGTTATCGCCCGTGTCTTGATGGATTGGTTCGCGGATTTCCCATGTTTTGCGAGGTAGGCTTTGGGCGACGGTCCCAGCTTTTTTGATCAATTCGACGAAAGGACGAGAGGAACCATCGCCGATGGGTGGTTCGTTGGCATCCATTTCAATGATCGCGTTATCGATCCCCATGCCCGTGAGCGCGGAAATGACGTGCTCGACGGTGTGAACTTTGACCGAGCCTTCCGCAAGAGTTGTGGCACGTTCTACGGTTTTTACTTTATCGACATCGGCATCAATGAACGGCTGATCTGGCAAATCAACGCGGCGAAATTTGAAACCGTGTCCTTCAGGAGCGGGCTTTAAGGTGATCGTCACTTTAGCACCGGTGTGAAGAGACGTGCCTTCAAGAGAAGCGGCGGATGCGAGTGTGTGTTCGTAGTCGATGGCCATGCGAGCCACGTTGTAGGGAGAAACTCTCTTGGTGCCAAGCTGATTTCTGTCAGTAGCGAGATGTTCCTAGTCGATTCTATTTGCGCTCTTCGAGGGAGATGTGTTCTACCGGTGCGCTAGGCAGGGCTTGGAGGAAATTTTTTCCGTAGCGCTTCGTTAGGATACGGTTGTCGAGAATGTGAACGAAACCACGATCGGTGGCACTACGGATGAGTCGGCCTACGCCTTGGCGAAGTTTCAAAATGGCTTCTGGAACACTGTATTCCATAAAGGCATTGCCGCCCTCGGCTTCGATGGCTTCGGTGCGTGCTTGCGTAAGCGGGTGATCTGGCACAGAAAACGGGAGGCGAGTGACGATGACGTTTTGCAGGGCATCGCCCGGCACATCGACGCCGGTCCAGAAACTTTCCGCACCGAAAAGCACGGCATTGCCGTCTTTGCGAAACTCTTCGAGCATTTTGTTACGCGTCATTCCACCCCCTTGAATGAGCATCGTCCAACCGCGTTGGCGGAAGTAGCCTTCGAGTTGGGAGGCGCATTCTTTCATGGTGCGATAGCTGGTAAACAACACAAAGGCGCGACCCTCTGTGACATCGACGGCAAGACGAATGCCCTTGGCAAGAGATTTGCTATACTGCGGGTCGCTGGGCTCCGGCATGTCACGGAAGATCCGCACCGACATTTGTTTCGCGTAATCAAACGGGCTGCCGATGCTCATGCTGCGGACATGTTCCGCGCCGACACGGCCTTTGAACCAATCCAAGGAAGGATCGCCCACACCGAGGGTAGCGCTGGTCATCACGCAGGTTTTGCCTTTTTGAAATAACAAACGCCGCAGCAAGTCGGCAACGTTGATCGGCGCGGCGAGCAGGGTGAATTGAACTTCTTCGCGCCCACCACGTTCCACCCAATAGACGTTCGATGGATCTTCTTGGTCGAGGAAAATTTTGAGACTGCCGTGAACTTCGCGAAGCTTGCGAGAGGCATCTTGGAGTTCTGCTTTCGATGTCTCGCTGGCGACATCTTCGGCGAGAGCATCAATCTCATTCCAAAGTTCTCGAAGCGGGGCGGCGAGAATGTTGTCCACCAGACCGGGGCGGCGGACGCGGCACTCCCGTGAGTATTCCCCAAATGTGACGCTTTCGGAAACATCGTCAAAAAATCCATCGGTGACGGCGATCGCGTGTTCGACGGCCTTGATGGCGGACGCTTTGCGATAGCTTTTGAGTAAACCTTTTTTGTTGCGTGGGTTGTAAAGTCGCATCAGGTCAAACTTAAGGCCCGACTGACTAAGCCGAATGCCAAGCTGCGTCGCGGCGACGTGCTCGATAGTGTGGGCTTCATCGAGAACCACGAAATCGTTAGGAAAAAGAAAACCGGGGTCAGCTTCGTCGCCAGGTTCGAGAGCAAAGTCCGCATCCGAGGCCCCGAGCAAGGCGAAGAACAGCGTGTGATTTACCACGACCATGTTGGCATCTGCGGCGGCTTTGCGGGCTTCTTGGAAAAAGCAATTGCCGCGATGCGAGCAGTTGCGCTGGGTGCAGATGTGAGGATCGCTACAGACTTGGTACCAGACCTTCGGCGAGACTTGGAAGTCCATATCGGAGAGGGTGCCATCGGTGGTTTTTTCAGCCCATCGCTGCACGGCGCGGAGTTCTTCTTCTTCGCTGGAAGAGAAAAGATCAGCCGATTGCTCAAGGGCGCGCCTTAGTCGCAGCGGGCAGAGGTAATTGCTACGACCCTTCAGAAGAACGGCGGTGAAGTCTTGGTTGAGAAGCTTGCGAACCAGCGGGATGTCCTTGCGGATGAGTTGCTCCTGGAGGTTGATGGTGTGAGTAGAAATGATCGCCTTACGATTGGTTTCCAAAGCAAAACGAGCTGCTGGCAGAAGGTAAGCGAGAGATTTTCCTACGCCAGTTCCCGCTTCCGCAAGTAGAGCTTGTTTGGCCGACATCGCCTCAGCAACGGCGACAGCGAGTTGCTGTTGTTGAGGGCGATACTCAAAACGTTTCGACTTAGAAAGAATGCCCGAGGGCGAAAACGCGTTGCGCATTTCGTCTGCCAAGCTCGGTAGAGCCAGTCCCTCAGTGCTGAAAATCATTGTCCGAGGAGCTTACGAGCGTTGGCGGAAATATCCAAGAGGAAACATAAGCCGAATGCATGATGGGGCTGATGGGAAAAAATCCAGCCACAGAGACTAGCGGAGGTGTGGCTACGGAGTGGAACGCAAGTCGCTACGAACTTTCCAACATGAGGGGCAAAAAGGAGGAGCTTCCCCAGAAAACAGACGAACTTCCCAAGAAAACAGAGAAACGTTTTCAGAAAACAGAGGAGATTTCCAAGACAACAGAGAAACGTTTTCAGAAAACAAAGGAACTTTCCAAGACAACGGGGAAACAATTTCAGAAAGCAGACAAACCTACCGAGACAACGGTGGAATCAATTTCGACAACGGAGAAACAATTTTCGATAACAAAGAAACAAAATTTGAAAACAGAGGAACTTTTTACCTTAACAGAACCCCGAATTCGTCAACAAAACACCCGAATTCGAAAACAATGACCCCGAATTCGATGTTTTTCAAATCAATTGAGAAAACAGAGACATCGAATTCATCAACAAAACCATCGATTTCAAAAACGGAATCCGCGAATTCGTCAACATTGTGAAAAAATTCGATGTTTTCGGAATCAATTTCGAAAACAGAGAGAAGATTTACCCAAACAAAGGCAATTTTTGCCAAAAATCGTCTAACAACACCCCCAAACAGCCCCTTCGCCTCAAAAATAAAAAAAAAAAAAAAAAAATGCCCTTTCATAATTCATAACTCACAATTCATAATTCATAAAAACTCCCTTGCCGCCACGCCCACCGATTGCTATCCTAAAAGTGCTTTAAGAAAACAGCACATGAATTATGGAAAACCAATCAGAACCCCAGCCTACCCCCGCCCCCGAAAACACACCAGAAGCTAGCCAACCCCGCGGCTACTTCAACCGCGCTCAGCTCGATGATGTTGACGATGCCGTCACCGTGCTCGCCGCCGCCCGCGTCCGCCAAACCGAGCTAGCCGAGCAGGACATCACCGCCGTTTACCTCGATGGCCTCAAAGACGCCATCCAAGAAGCGCAGTCCCGCATCGCTGCCGCCGCCCTCGCCAAAGACCAGGCCAAGACCGATACCCTAGAAGCCAGTGCCTCCGCCCGAGACCTCATAGCCGCCCTGCGCCGCATCCAAAGCTCCGCCCGCCAAAAGAACCGCATGCTCGCCGAAGACGGCGACCCCACCACCAACTTCCCGCTCGATGGCTACCTCATTGGAGTCCGCATCAACGTCAGTCGCTCCGTGCTGCTCCAGAGTGCTCGCACCCTCATCGACCGCGCCATCGCCGATGCCCTGCCCGGCCACCGCACCCCCCAGCAAATCACCGATGTCAACAACATCCTCACCGCCTACGAAAACGACGAGACCGAGCAAGCCGCCGGCAACACCGAAAAAGGCCTAGCCCACCTAGATCGCGATGCCCTCATCGAACTCCTCAACACCCGCCGCGCCGCCGTACAATTCGCCGCCGACGCCATCTGGCCCTACACCCAAGAGTCCACCCGCCCCATCCGCACCGCCTTCCTCCTCCCCGCCACCCGTCCGCTAGCTTTCTAAGAAAAAGTATCCCGCAGCACCCCACCCCTTGCCAGCCATCAGCCCCCACCGCCAGCCCAGCAAGGGGTGGGCCATTTCCCCGCATTCGCACCTGATGATTTGGAAAGTTGACACTACACCATGGATATGAACCAACAATACCTCCTCGATACTTGTGCTTGGATTGATCCCTTCTCCGCGATGCTGTGGGAGGTGCCGGCGCAGAATGCCTGTCCCTTTGCTTCCGAATTCAGATGGGCGTAATGCGCTTTTTGGTTAGGGAATGCATCTAACAAGCAGGCAGACCATCCGCCAAAAAACCGGAGAAAAAAAGAAACCTTGTCAAAATTGCCTGAAAAACTAGGGTCGCGTCGAATGAAATTCACCTTTATTGCGCCAGATTATCCGAAATCCCAGCATCCGCTCAAGCTTTCTAATATAAAGAAAGAATGTTACCGCATGAAGACTGTAATTAAAGGCATCTAAATTCTAAACGCTATTTTCAAATGGAATCGATACAAGCCCGTCAATTGAGATGTTTAGCAGACACTGGTGCAGTAGAACTGAAACCTATTACATTATTGGTTGGTGCCAATAGCTCTGGCAAAAGTTCATTCATACGCATTTTCCCACTATTGAAGCAAAGTGCTGAATCAAAGACACTAAGTGGGCTCTTACTAAATGAAGGTGACGTCAATTTTGGATTTTTCGATGAAACAATTCACAAACATGCGGATCCTTCAGAACTTGAGTTGGAATTTGCCCTCAAATTGAGAAAAGGCATTCATCATGGAGCGAGCTTAAACAGTTTTCTAACTGAATCAATGGACGTAGAATGCAAGCTTCAATATGCAAAAAGAAGTAAAGACCCTCATTACCCGTATCTAAAATCTATTGAAATCCGCCTAATGGGACAGAATCCTCATGATTCAATTGAACTAATTGCCGATGAATCTGGAAAAGTTTTGCACTTTAGAATTAATGAATATGATGCGATTCAAGACGTACCTGCACTGAAACTTAAAATAGGCAGAGGCATCGTGCCCCATTTAAGCAGAAGTTTAGAAGAAGAATCTGAAGATGATTATTTGGACGATGATACAATAAACGAGGTTTCGCTTTTTCAAAAGAAACTCCTATTTCATACTAGCCACCTATTCCATGGAAAAACGAGTCATAGTCGTATTCTTGCAGCTCTCAGAGAAATCAAAGTCGGGTCAGTCGATACTATGCTTAACTCTGCAAAAAACAATATACCTATGCCATGGTGGAAAGGAAATGTTTCTAAGTGGGATAAAAATAACAAAACATACCAAGATTTGAGAAATCTTATTCTTGCCAGGCATACGGGAGACTTACTTATATCAATTGGACTTTACATAACAGAGCTTGCCAGATCAATCTACTATTTTGCTCCTGTTCGTGCCAATGTTGAAAGGGATTACCTTACGCGTGATATTGGTGTCGGAAGCGTAGATCCTGCTGGCCTAAATGTTGCGATGATGTTGTCGTCATTCTCATCCAAAGACTTAGAAAGTTTCCGCAAATGGATGAAGAAACATTTCGGATTCGACGTTTTTCCAAAACGTGTCGCCGATGGAGCTAGAATAGCATTGAGAATGCAGGAGAATAACTCAAACGATACTTTCAATCTGGCAGATATGGGTTTTGGCTTCTCACAAATGCTGCCTTTTTTGGTGCAGATTTGGACCATTTCAGACCGAGAACTTCCGCGCGGCATGAGACTCTTTCTTTCCAGACGGCATCTTGAATCGGCAATTCCGATCAATTTTTTGGTTGCAATTGAACAACCAGAGTTGCACTTACATCCGGCACTACAAGCAAAAATTGCAGACCTTTTTGTTACAACGGCACAGATAAGCAAAGAAAGAGGATTTCCAGTAAGATTTTTTTTGGAAACTCACAGTCCGACGATAATCGAACGTGTAGGTGCACTTATAGAAGCAAAACGTATTGAGAAAGAAGACGTGCAAGTTTTACTTTTTGAAAAGCTTAGTTCCACACCAAACACTTCAACAGTACGATCTGTATCTTACAATGCTGAGGGAGTTCTTGAAGACTGGCCAGTTGGATTCCTTTCCGCTCCTTATGAGAAACTTCATATTGAGGAGAATAATGAACCCCGATAACTTATGCTGTATGTTTTAGACGAGAGTATAGCAGAGCTCGCCTCTTCAGGAGGATTAATCTCAAGTAACCTTGCAGCGATGCAATACCTGCTATTGAGCAGCATTGAGGGAAATCATAGGGTATGGGCTAATAGGTCAACTCTTAGAGCTTTGTATGAATGCAATGATTTTGATAGGCGTGAAAAACAAGCTATTACCAGACTTCTAGAAAGAGTTGCCAGCGACGGAAGTCTTAAAAACAAGTTATCCGTTTATGTGAAAGTTGTAGCTCATCCGGGTATCCCCAATTCAGTTACAGAGAATAATCGCAGACAAATACAAATTCCGCTTAGCTGGTTTGATTCATCAGGGAAAATTCAGCCTACAATTTTACTAGGAGAGAATCTCTCGGATGCTCTGGTTTTGAGTAAACTTGCTGAGTGCGCAATTGTTTTAAATGGGCTATCGTTTTTACCTGTAAAGCTACGACCCAATCATGGAGGTGGTAGCACTATTCCGCATGTAATGAATCACAATATATCTAATCATAATTTTTGTCTCTGTATTGTAGACAGTGATAAAGATTTCCCCGATTCACCTATGGGCACGACCGCAAGGTCCGTTCAGCATTACAAGAATCCAAGCCTCTATCCGCTCGCGGAAGTTTTAGAAACTCGTGGTAGAGACTTGGAAAATTCACTTCCTAATATTTTTTACAAAACTTCATGTGCTCCCTCGTCCCAAATGAGTAAACTTCTCTGCGATCTTACAACTAAATCAGAACATGAATTAAGATACTTTATCGATATCGAAAAAGGCCTTAATTTGAAGACTTTTTTTGCCATGGATGATCCAGTAATGAAAGCATACTGGGAAGGTAAAATTCCTACTATAATTAAAAGCACAGGTATCGACCTGAGATCTGGGAATTGTACAAATTCAGGAGCTTGCGATAAACCAACCAATTGCGCTTGTGTTTTGATCAAAGGGAATAGTAATGACATTCTATCCAATTTTCATTCTCAGTATTCAGCAACCGATGGACACGCATTGACAAGTTGGCTCGACGACTCAGTAAAAACAGAATGGAAAGAACTCGGCTTCGCTATCTTGGGATGGTGTTGCGGTGATCAACCTCTTAGATTCGGATAATTTATTAGCCCAAAGTGGAGTTTGTGAATTGTTACCGTGGAAAGAAACTCTTGGATAAAGTTATCGTGACGCGCCTTGAAGATCTCCCTTAGAATGAAGAAAATACATTTCCCTAGTCATCAATAGCGCATGGTAACATTTTTATTTTTTGTTACCCCAACGATTCAAACAAACTCGCCTCTCGTTCTTGTTGGAACTGATGGGTGTAGAGAGCGTGGTAGTGGCCTTTTTTGGGTTAGCAGTTCTTGATGCGTTCCGCTTTCGATGATTTGGACTTTTTCGATAACGAGGATGCGACCTGTTGTGCGGATGGTGGAGAGCCGGTGGGCGATGACGAAGCTGATGCGGCCATGGAAGATCGCTTTCAAACCTTGTTGGATCAATTGCTTGGTTTCGGTATCGATGGAGTCCCATTCTAACGCATCAAAGATCCTTGCTATACCAGCCCACTCGGAACCCACGGTTTCACTGTGGGCTTGTATGAAGCGTCCCTTTAGGACGCGAGGGATTTGTCGGAGGGTGTTGAGCCCAGCTTGCCCTCCCGTTGGGATGGGAAGCGAAAGAATCCATTGGCTGATCGAATCTTTACAGGCATTGATCTTAGGTTGATCCTCATCCTAGCTGCTCTATTAGATTATGTTGGGCGATGAGGTGTTTTGGTAAATCAATTTCGCGAAGGCGAGGGCGTTTGGGCCATCGGCGTGGAGGCAGAGGGTGTCGCAGGGATGGGGGAAATGGTGCCAGCGATGGAGGATTTCGGCGGGGTCGTCGATCGTGTCGCCAGCGGTGCCGCGGGGGATGAGATTGCCGTCGGCATGGTAGCCGCGGTCGAGGAAGCCTTCGCGCAAGATGGGGTGTTGATGCTCTTGGCAGAGCTGGGCGACGAGGCCGCCGCTGCGGGCGATGATGGATGTGGTGGGGTGATGCATTTTCATCCATGTTACGTAGGCACCAGCAATTTGCGGTGAGGCATCGCTGAGGTGATAGAGCGAGCCGTGGAGTTTGACGTGGTGGAGGGGTATGTTGTGTTGCGTGAGATGGGGGAGCAGGCGGTTGATTTGCTGATCGAGAAGCATGAGGAAAGATTCGGTATCGATTTCCTCGTGAGTACGGCCAAAGTTGCCAAGCAATCCTGGGTGAGCGCCGGCGTGGAGGCGGTGGCGAGCGGCGAGTGCGGCACTGTGAGCCATGGTGGACTCATCGCCCGCATGGCCACCGCAGGCGATGTTGAGGGCGTGGAGATAGGGGGTGATGTGTTCGCGGAGTTCCGATGATTCGTTTTCTCCGATGTCGCAATTGAGGAGCATGGGAGAGGACTAGGCGGCGGCGAGCCATTTTTGACCAAAGAGAATGAATAGGGCGAGGACGAGGAAGAGCAGAGCGAGTGCGAACTTCACGGTGGCGGTGTGTTTTTTCTGGAAAGCGATGAGCGCATCGCTACGCATGCCGCCCCAGGCAAGGAGGAAAATGACGATCAAGGGGCAGATGAATGCGAGGTTGTAAAGGGCGAGCCACAGCACGGCATCGAGGCGGCCTTTTTGAATTTGGTAAATGATGGGCGCATAGACTTGGCCCGTGCAGGCGAGTTCGAGGAACGAAATCAAAACACCAGAAACAAAGGCGGCGATGACGAAGTTGCGAGCTTTGGCACCGCTGCGGATGACTTTTTTGATGCGGTCTTTGAGGAAAGAGGGAAGCTGGAGGGTCATTTCATCGATGCGTCCGGCACGTGCGCTTAGGGCATCGCGGAAAGACAGCCATGCGGCGAGGAGCGCGAGCAGGGCGAAGGCGTAGTTCATGACCTTTTGCAGAGAGGCGAAGCGCTCGGTGAGTGAGGCAAGCACTTGATAGAGGGCAATGCCTGCGAGGAAATAGGCGAGAAATACCGCGCTGATGAAGGCGATGCCCACCATCAACATTTCGCGCGGGGTGCGGCGGGCAATTTGCAAGTAGGAGAGGAAAAAGATGATGGTGGCGAAGGCGCAAGGGTTGAGTCCATCGAGCAAACCAGCGATGAGGATGACGGGGAGAGTGAGAGATTCGTAACGGGCTTCGACTTGCTGGGCAGCAGCGACGGTTTCCTGTTCGGAAACAGTTTTCCAATCGTTCTGCTGCGAGGTCTCCATGGTGGCTTTGAGCAAAGAGCCGAGGGCGGAGGGGGTGATGTTTGCGCGAACGAGGAAGCCGGACTGGGTGAAGAGGGATGGGCTGATGTTTTGTTCTAAGGAGGGGACTTGAAAGCGGGCGCAGAGGGCTTGGTTGAGCACGGTGCCTTTGGGGGTAAGAATGTCGTGCTCCTCGACGCGTAAGAGAGGAAAGTCCTTTTTCAGAGTGGCGAGAAGCTGCCGCGTTTGTTCGCATTCTTTGCAACCCGCTTTGAAGAAGTAGATGAGGTCGAGAGATTCGCGGGCGACGGGAGTGTCAGATTTCGGCTCTGCGTCAACGAGCTTCGCAGGGCCCGAGGCTTTTTCGGCGTTTTCTTGTTCGATCAAAGCGCCGAAGGTGGTAAGTTCGCTCTTAGCGCCTTTTTGTTTGCCAAGACTATCGCGAATGGCCTTCTGCGCGCTTTCGTTCAAGCGGCTAGTATCAACAGCGCGCACGAGTGGCCCCATGGCCGGTGTGAGGCGTTTGGCGTTGGCTTGAATCCATGAATGAAGAATCTCCTTGCGGCGTGCTTCGGAAGGATGCTGACTCATGGCTTCGAGACAAGCGTCAATGTCGGTAGGCCTTCCTGCGGCGATGAGTGCGAGAAAGGCCTCAAAACGGATGGCCGCAGAAGGATCAGCCGTGGACATTTTTGTCAAACGATCGAGGATATCTGGCGTGGGTGTTAGGCTCTTATCGTTGTAATTTGAGCGGGTGTCATCCTCGATGGTGTCATCGGAAAAATGGTGCTGCCAGTGGTCATTGAATCCAAGAAAATGGCTGGTCAATGCTTGGCGTACACGCACGTCTGGGTCATCGGCGATCGTGCGGGCATTTTCGACGAAGCTTTGCGCAGATTTGCAGCTTAGGCTATGCCAGGCGGCGCGACGGATCAGAGGATTTTTTGAACCAGTCAGCTTGAGGAGAAGAGGCGTTGTGGTGGAATCGCTTGCGCTGCATGCGGCAATGAGAGCGGGAATCATCGATGGGCTGCTTTCATCCCCTTGAAGCTGTTGATTGACCCAAGTAACGATTCTTCGTCTGTAAGATTCTTCGCGGCAGCAATATTCAAAAGAATAGCTGTAGATTTCTTGAGGTCGCAATGGGGTGTTAGGTTTTGCGAGTTCATCGATCACCAATTGAAAAAAGGCGAAGTCTTCTTGATTGCCGCAGGCGATACTTGCCGCGCGTGCCCGAATCTCCGAGACGGGATCAACCAACATTGCCGCGAGCAAGCCGAGGATTTTTGGGGAATCTGCCGAGTAGATGCTCGAACTAATGCCCGCTTTCATGGCTGGAGTGAGAGAGGCATAGTTCTTGGTGAGGTATTCATACCCACGAGGATCTTCCGCCGTTGCTAGCAAAAGGGCGGCATCATAACGACGAGCCGGACTTTGATCATCGCCCATAAAATTTGCGACGCACTGGTAGAGTTCGGTCGGTGCATTGGGATTGATCGCGGGAGTGCTCGAGGTGTTGTTTTGACCCTGCACGGGATTTTGAAACGCTTGGTAGAGTGAATCGAGCGATTGGACTTCAATGCCTTGTAAGGCTGCGGCCACTTTCTGATTCGTTTCCTCGTCAACAACCTTGCCTTTGGGAAGGCGCAAGCTATCGAGAACCGCAGCGATTTTCTCAGGAGAACCGGAACGCAGAGCTGCGACCAAAACGGTAGCGACGGATGGAGTGGTAGATTCTTCGCTATTCTCGGCAAGGGCGCGGAGAGCGGCACAGGCGACATCGAGGTTCGGATCGCTAGTGAAATGTTGCGCAAGATTTAGGCCGCGGATGCGTTGCGCTGCGAGACGAGCTTCGACAGGGTAGCTTTTGAGTTTTTCGATGATTGCGGCATCCATGGGCACTTCATATTGCGCGAATGCTTGCAAAAGAGGGCCCGCGAGTTCTGGGCTGTCGATAAAGAGTTTTTGCAGGAGAGGAAGGGCTTTTTTGCTTTTGATGGCGCTCAGAGCGCGGATGCTACCAAAGCGCACGAATTCATCTGGATCCGAGAGAAGTGCTATGCATTCATCCTGTGCGGCTTGAATTTCGCGCTTGGTGACGAACTCCAATGCGGCAGATTTGACGCGCCAACGAGGATCTTTTAATGCATTGAGGATGGCTTGATCTGCGGGAGATTTTTTCGTTGATCTTGATGAGAAATAGAAACCACTGTTGTCACCCGATTGTATGAGTGCGGTTTGGATGGCGGAAACGAGCACGTCCTCGTTTTCATGGGTCAGAAATTGGGAGACGAGGGTTTGTGCATCCGTGCCACGAATATCCTTGAGCCGACGAAGTGTGCCGTGAATCACATTCGCATCTGGCTCTTTCAGCAGCAAAGGTGAGATCGTTTTCACCGCATCATTGCCACCGACGAGAAGCAGACTGTCGTTTGCGGTTTCTCGCACCAAGGGGTCTTCGTGTTGCAGAAACTCGTGAATGATCGGGATGGCGGAAGTTCCAGAATTGCGTATGGTAGCCAGAGCCGTGAGAAGTTGATCTCGATTGCCGAAGGCGAGGTAGCGAGCTGTAGCTGCGGCTTGTTTGCCGAGGCTGCGTTGGAGAACGATGAGGTACTGGACTTCGCGCACTTTGAGGCGCTGGCCTGGGGTGATCTGAGGGGTGTTTTTGAGGTAGGTCTCAAGAAATGCGAGTGAAGGCATTCCCTCTGAGGCAAGGATGCGCGAAGCACGCAACGATTTGTCGGTTTGATCTGCCAGCAAATCCCGTAAGTAGGATTGGCGTTGTTCTTGGGTGAAAATGCCATCTGCTTCTTTTGCCGATATGGGTTCTTTCGCCCATTGTTTCCAACGCATAAGGGCGGCTTGATTTTCTGGCGAAGAAGCGATGATCCATGGATTAAGATCAAAATCGGTATGTGCCATTTCCTCTAACAAATCGAGAGAGGCCAATCGCACCGCGAGCGTAGGGTGATCGAGGACCGCGACAAGTTCCTGACGGGGAGGCGTTTTTGCCTCGAAGATGGCATTACGCACGGCATCGCGATGTTTATCATCGGCAAGAAGCGGGAGAGCCTCGCTGAGGGTGGCGAGATCAAATTGCCCTAAGTTGAGTTGAGCAAGGATCGCTAGCGCTGGGTCTTTTTCCGCCGCAGGAGCATCCTGGGCAGGAAGCCATCCTATGGGCAAGATAAAGAAAAAAATCAGCAGCAGGCGGATCAAGGTCATGATGGCAAGGGGAGAGATAGGTTAGTGAAGTAGCGCGTAGGCGAGAATGTTTGCGTTCAGTTCCATGGCGTTCTGGATTTCATTGCCACCACAGCAACAGCAACCTTCGACACGGCTTGAGTCATTGAGGCCTTCTGACGAGTAAACCAGCACCAGTTTGCCATTGTGGGTAATGCCTCGCAGGCCGCCAGCTCCTTCAGATTTCGATAGTTTTAATTCCTTGATGGTGAAGATGGTGCGGAAAATTTCATGATCCATGGCGATGTCCTTGAGGCTATCATTGCCAAAAAGGGCTTTGATTTCGCGAAGGAAAGCGGTGTCCCAAACGGCATTCGAACATGAGGATGAGGCTAACAAAAAGCCACCGTTTTCACAGTATTTCTTGAGGTTTTCGCGTTCTTTGGCAGTAAGCGAGAAGTCATTTTCTCCAGTCATGATGACGAATGGGATTTTGAATAGTTCTTCCTCGGCAAGCTTAACGGCCTTGAAGCGTCGTTCCGTGGCAATCGAGGTTTTTTGTTGAACCGTGGTGAGAAATTCATCGCTGAAGCACTTGGAGGTGTTCGTGCCTGCATAGATGAGGTTACCACATTCGATGGAGCCTTCTTTGGCGTTGCTGAATGTGCTGGTGATTAGGAGAAGCGTGGTAATGATTTGTTTCATCGTTTTGTCTTGTTAGAAATGTTAGGGGGTATCGCCGAGAAATCGTTTTACTGCATCGCGGTAGGCATCAGGGATCGATTCTGTCGTCGCAGCAGAGGTGGCGCCTTTGCGCTCTTCATTGGCATCGATTCTGCTCGCAGCAGCTTCTGTGGGTAAGGGAGGGGGCGGCCCTGATTGGCTATCGTTTTTGCCTTTGCCGCTGCCAAGTGCTTGGCTCTCGAATTGGAGTCGCTCGGGGCCGAGCATAGGAATATTCATCATCGAAAATCCTTGACCATCAGCCATGCCACCTTCGCCGCCTTGCCCACCTTGAGCGCCGGGGTTTTGTTGGTTTTGGTTGTTTTGCTGTTGATTCTTTTGTTGTTGAAGGAGCGCTTGTAGAAGCTGTTCCAAGGATTTTTTGGTATTAAAATCGGGAATGTTAAACTCGGGTTTTTCGCCGCGACAGGCCTCAGGGAAAGGGCCTTCGAGTTGGAGCAGACGCTCCAGTTGCGTGAGAGCCAGTTGAGCTTGCAAGACGGCATCGGTAGCACGGCCAGCTTTGGCATGAAGTGTCGCATTTTCCATCGGTGCCTCCGGTGTTGCCGCTTTGAGTTCCGTGAGGAATTCTGTTGCGCTATCGATCATAGGCACAAGTGATTCGAGATCCTTGGGAGCAGCTTCGATGGCGGCTTCGAGGTCCTTGGTGAATTTCAGTAAGTTCTCTCGGTTCTTTTCTTGGGTTTCGGCAAGAAGAGGTAACGAACGGCGATTCAGGTCGATGCCCTGTTGTAGTTCTTTAAGAATGGTGGTGAGGCGATTGACGATCGACTGCTGATCTGAGTGAATTTTTTTGAACTGAACCGCAAGTGCAAGAAATACGCCGTGGGCGCGGATTTCTTCTACGTTTTGATTGAGTTTTTGCTCTTGTTCCTGGCGTTTGCGGAGTTTTCCGAGCATATCATCAATTTTTTCTTGGAGTTCTTCGGCAGGCGCTTTGGGGTCGATGTTTTTAAGTTGGTCGAGATTCTCTTGGAGGTCTTGCGATTGATTTTCGGCGAGATCGCTGAGTTCTTTTTCGATCTCGAAAGCGGGAAAATCTTCTTTGATTTTGTTTAGGGTATCGAGGGACTTTTCATGATCTGCGGCGGCTTGTGCTGCGGCTTTGGCAATCTCATCGGGTTGTTTTTTTTCTACGGCTTGACGTAGTTTTTCTAACGACTCGCGGGCTTGTTCCATGGCCTGGGCCGCAGCTTCAAATTTTTGCTGGAATTGTTTGATGGTGGTGCGGGCGCGGATGATTTCGGCATATTCTTCATCGGAAATGATGCGGATGCGGCTGATTTGTGAACTGCCCTGACCAAGCATGCTCGGGTTATGATCATTTGCTTCGAGGAGCAGTTCGATCGTTTGTCCGGGAAGTAAGCCGAGTTCCTTGAGGTCGAGCGTTTCGCGGAAATCGAAGGATTTTTCTTGGAGCGACGGAGCTACAGCCAGAGCGCGATCACGCAAGCCCGAGAGGGTGCGGATGAATTGAAATTTCGACAATGCGAAGTCATCAGACGCGTTGCCTTCAATAGGAATGCTGGTGGTCGGTGTCGCCAGAAGCATGGCGGGAGGAGTGAGAAGATTCACCAAAGGAGCTTGATCCGGAAGAGCACGGAAGGAAATTTTCAGTGGGTTATTAGTTACGGTGCCGCGTAAGTCGCTGACGAGCGCATGGATTTCGCCCGAGTGGGTGACTGTCCAAGAAAATCGAGCGGTTTGGTCATGGATCTCAGCTTTCACTTGGAGCGGGAGGTTTTGCAAGCCAGAAGCGGCGGTGAGTTCAAGAGAGCCATTGCCGAGTGGTCGGTTGCTCGTGAGTTCCAAGCTCACTTGAGAGCCGACGATGGCATCGATTTGATTGCTTTCTAGGGGAAACGAAGAAGAGCTTATGCTGGTGTAAACTGGTGGTGTGATTGTGACCGTGCCACCGAGGATATTGGGGACTAAGAGTATATCAACCTGATGCCATGAGGACCGTGCTTTGCCGCAAGAAAATGCGACGAAAATATTTTCCGTTAGGTTGTTGATTTGGCGTGAAAAGGAGGTGTCCGATTCGCGGTAAGCGGGTAAGCGAAGAATTTTTCCGGAATGGGACTCGCGGATGAGGCATTCGACAGGATGCTTAAGAGAGGCACCGCTGATTTCACATCGAACGGATATTTCGCCGCCGTAAGTAGCACTGAGTTGTTGCGGGGTGATGGCAAAACGCAGTTTGCTGTATGGTGCGATATCGGCATTAGGGTTTAGCAGACGTTGGCTAATGGTCGCGTATGCGTCAGGCAGAGTGTAACGCAGGGTAAAAATCGTGCCGACGAGTAGGAGAAGAGCCGTGCCAGCAAGCGCGATGCGTCGCCAGTTGATGATTTTGTGCAGCGGTAGCGTTTTTAGGATCGTGCTAGATTGCTCCAACGTGCGCGCCGTCAGAAGTTTTTTGAGCGGGCTATCAGAGTCGGTAGGAAGTGACAACATAGCAGAGCAAGTGCGCCGTGGATCACTGAGTAAGGTGTCGGCTTGATTGGCGATTTGAGCAAGAGAAATGCGTCGGGCTGAAAGGATTAAAGAAACAATGATGATGAGCACAATGGCTCCGATCGTCATGAGCAAGGCTTTGCGTAGTGGGGATTCGAAGCCGAGTAGGCCGTCGCCGATTCCAAGAAAGAGCAGGAGAGCGAGACCGAAGCAGGCAGCGCTGAGAAAAGCTGCGGCGAAGCGGCTAACAAGCGCGGTGCGACGTAGGCGATGCAGTTGTTTTTCGAAGAGGTTCATGAGGAAGAAAAATCGTTAGGCGAGACCTTGGCGACGGCGAAGCAGCCACTCGACGCTTAGCAAAAAGGCGATGATCAGTGCGATAGCGACGTGATTCCATGTGGAAAGCCACACGGCACCGGATTCTTGGCTGGTGGGTGATTGAGAGGTAAGATTTTGAGCTAGGAAGTCGGAAAGATGTTCCGGCTGGATGACTTTCCCACCTGTTGCGAGGGCGAGGTTTTCTAAGAAAATCGGATCTGGCGTAAGATCATCGGACTCCTTTGGCGGGGCTGGCACATGATAGAGAACGGAAGGCGCGGGACTGGTGGTTTGTTCATCACGCAAGGTGAGTTTCCATAATCCACTGGCCTCTGGAGTGAACGAAGCTCGCCAAAGTGGTCGGCCTGAAGGATCTGCGAGCGCGGCAGGCTTGAGGGTTTGACTGCTGCCATCGGGATGAGTGATTTCCAGCTTCGGTGCGGGATTTTTTTCAGAGCCACGATAGGAAATGCTCACACTAACTGTTTCGGCCAAAGATCCTTGCGTGGCAGGTACGCGCAGTGAGTAGTCATGCCCAGGCAGAAATTCGGAGTAAGAGGCCATCCACTGGATCAATTGCGTCCAAAATTCTTCATACGAATTGCCAAGTTCGCGTGCCTCGGGGAAGAAATCCCATTTCCATAAGCCATCCGCGTTGACCACCGCAGTGACGCCTTGGCCGTAGCGGCGCAAGACAAGTAAGGGGAACTTGGCCGATGCGGCATTTGAGACCAGAGGTGAGCCTTCGGCAAGGACACGAGAAAAAGGTTTGAGCATGCCGACTTGGTGACCGTCCTTCAATGGGGGTAATTTTGCCCAGAGTGGTGATTCAGGGGCTGGAAGTGCGTTGCCAAACAACCCTGCGGCTTGGCCATCTCTGGTAGGCGTGAAACGAAATTCGCTATTGATGCCCGTCGCCCATGTGACGGGATCAAGCGGTTCCATGGCGGGAATTTCACGGCTCGTAGCTTTTCCTCGTGCAAAGAGAATGGCTCCGCCATGATCGCGAACGTATTGGCGCAAGGCGTTTGCG
This sequence comes from Verrucomicrobiaceae bacterium, assembly GCA_027487435.1. Lineage (GTDB taxonomy): Bacteria > Verrucomicrobiota > Verrucomicrobiia > Verrucomicrobiales > Akkermansiaceae > UBA956. Next base: position 26,152 of record JAIYDP010000411.1, read on the forward strand.
CGTTCATCATCGAGAAAAGAATCGATGTTCTTTCCGAAGACAATCAAGTCGTATTTGGCAAACTCTTCGACCGTGGTGGGGAAAATCAAATCCGACTTTTCTTCGTCGGTTTCTTGCAGGTCGTTGCTATCGACGCGGAAATAGCGTTCGTCCGAGAGGCGATGGAGAGATTTGACATCCATGTGTTTTTGTTGGCGCAACAACTGGGCGAGAAATTTGCTATCCCAATACGGCGAGCCTTCAGCGATGAAAACGCGAGTTTTGGCATTGATCACGCGAATCTGTAGGGCGCTGTGGTTGTTGATGGATCGAGTTTCTTGCGGAACAACGGCGGTGTGCAACATCCAACGTGATGAGGCCGTGGGGGCGGTCGCATTGATGGTTCCCGATACGGTTTTGTCAGCAGATACGTCGAGGGTTGTGCGAGAAATTTCCTTACCACTTTCATCACTCAAGATGACCTCACAACGTTGTGGTGCCATCGCTTGGGAACGCAGGTGAAAGCCGATGCTCAACGGTTGCGCGGGGAAAGCGGTTTGGGAAGTTGATGCGCACAGAAGTTCGATGTCTGGTTGTGGAGAAGTCCCGCCAATGGCAATGCCGTGAATCGGCGTCCGACTCGCAAGAGCTCGAATGGCGACCCGATCGAGAGTTGCGGGATCGTGAGCTTCGGTAGATCGTCCATCCGACAAGACAATGACACCCGCAAGTGGTTGGCTGGAGCTTTGTGCTTCTTGAAATGCTTGCTGGAGGGAAGTCAGCATGCGGCTCGATTCGACACCTGGTGCTGGAAGAGATTCCCATGGAGTCGCAGCGAGCAATGCATCGGCAAAGCCACGCACGGAGAAAGGAAGGTCATTTTTCTCTGCATGCTTGACGATTTCTTGGGTCAGCTCCCCTGCAAATTGTGCCCGGTTTTTTTCTTGAGAAATGGGTTGCTGCATCGAGAGTGAACGATCACTGAGAATCAGCCACGATGGATTTTTATCGCTCTGCGGATTGATCCATTTTCCTGGATTAAACAAAGGAATGGTAACTGCTGCGACTGCGAGGATACGCAAAATGAGCAACGTCGCACGACGAGAGGTCGTTAGCGATACCGATGAACGCCACGAGGCCCACGCCACAAAGCAGAGCAGCAGTGCGGCTGAAGGGATAAGCAGGTAGTTGGGGAAAACGGGGTTCACGCGGTGGTAAGTTTGGTGGAACGAATGTGCAACAGGCTTTCCATGGCAAGAAACAAAAGCGCTGCGAGAGCAAGCCATGGCCAGAGGGTGATGCCACGTGAGAGTGCGGCTTGGCGAGCGAGAGAATTCGAGGATTGTTGGATCGATGCGAAGGCCGGATCTTGAGTTATGCTGCGGAGATCCGATTCTGATTCGGGGAATTCAACTGCTGTGAGGTGAATTTCTTGTTGGCTCGATAGCCAACGATAGATACCAGGTTGCGAACGCTCCTTGGATGTCCAAAGTGTGCCTTCTTGGGTGGTGGTTTCGATGATGTCTTTTGGCTGCTGTGTGGGGTCGAGCAAAGTGACTGAGCCACTTAGCGAAGGATCTTGCGATGACCAGCGCAGTTGTGTTCCTGAAATGTTAGGCTGTTCTTGCACGTTCGATTGTGGCAAGTGGCGTAGGAGAAATTCGCCCCATGCGGGCAGAAATGAATTTTGCGAGCACCAGTCAGATTTTGCTGGGTCTAGCGAAAGATTCCATAAAATCAACGTGCTCTTTCCCTGTTGGAAAGCGACCGCCGCAGGTACGCCATCGGTGTAACGAGCTATGGGCCGTGCGTTTTGCGATTCGCTCCATGAGGTCGGCAATTTCAAGCGTTCCCGAAAGGTTCCCGCATAGGGATTGCCAAAGTCGCCACTCTTGAACAATTGATTGGAAACGTAGTTTTCGTTAGGGATTACCTTCCAGCCATTTTGAGAAAGATCAAGCGTGGCAGCACCGATGGCTTCCTCTTGCGAAAGACCGCATAATTTCGCCAAAGCTTGTAGCGAACATAGCGCGGAAGGCCGAACGATGACCGTAGATCCCTTTGCCATTTCGGCTGTGATCAGCGCGAGGCTTTCGTCATTCCATGAGGAGAAAAACACGAAGTCAGCTTGGCGATTCGATGTGGTTGGATCGATTTCCAGCCAGCCTAGAGCACGAGCGGCTTTGCTCATGAGTTGCATTTCTCTTTGATCTTGAGGGGCATCGCTGCGAAGGAGAAGAGACTCTTTAACTTCCAGAACGGCATGACGAGCATTATCTGCGGGAAATAGATCCGTCGCTAGAGAGGCGCTGATGGCTAGAATTCCCGCACGTGCAGGGCGTATGGTGAACGCTGTTTCGGTTTCTCCCCAGGATGGGATTTCGATGGCTTGGCTTTGACGAGCGCCTGCAGCATCGACTGTTAGTTGAGATCTGACAGCTTCTGCGGAGAAATTTTTCGTGCGCACGAGAACGATGATTTCTTGGCCTATGACGGGCTTCTTGGGAGTCGGGAGAAGTTGCGTTACCGCGATATTGGCAGGAGCTGAAGTCGCAACACGGTGTAAGGTTGCTTTCACATCGGGTGGCAGAGCCGCTTGAAAATTCGTCCATGAAGCTGCGGGGAAATCGGAGAAAATCACCACTTCGCGATGTCCTTTGGCAAACGAAAGTTGTTGCAAGGCCAACTCCATGGCGGCAGGCAAATTGTCGGCTTCAGGAAGGGGCTGAACGCGCTTAAGCTCGTTGGCGATGTGATCGAGATTTGGTCCAGGGGCAGGAAATAGAGCAGCGGGTTGAGAATCGATCCAAATGAGATTTGCTTGCGTAGGTTTCACTTCTCGTAAGTAGCTTTCGGCGAGGGATGAAGCACTCTCAAGGCGGCTTCCCGCGCCTTCGCGAGCAGCCATAGATGCGGAGCGATCCATAAGCAAAATCATGGTGTGTTCTTCGCCGGGAAGAGCTGCATTTTTTCCGACCAAAAATGGCAGGGAAAAAGCAGCAGCAAGGCACAGCAAAGCGAAGCTACGCAAGATCAGCAACCAGCGATCGCGCGGCTTCTTGATGCGAGCGGTCTGACGCATGACCATTTTTAGGAAGCGTATGTGAGAAAAAATCCGTTCTTGTGGGCGAGCGCGTGAGAGCAGATGCACCACGAATGGCAGCAGAGCCAGAGCAAGCAGACCTAACAAAATGGGAGATTGGAAAAGCAACTTCATCGGGCGCGTAGGTGGTCAAATAACGAAAAATACGGCTCATCTGTGGTAATCATCGCATAATCTGCGTTTCGGGACATGGCCAAGGAGCGAAGCGCACGAGTGTGGGCGAGCATTTGCTCGTGCCATGCTTCTTTCACAGATGGTGCGTGAACAGTAAGAGGCTCTTGGGTTTCCATGTCCACAAAGCGAGCAAGTCCTGAGTCTTGCAATTGCCATTCGCCAGGGTCGAGAATGTGAAACAATTGCACGCGAAAGCCGCGATGCAGATAGGGACTGAGCGCACGGAACAATTCGGCAGGATCACAGAAAAAATCAGAGATCAGGACGAGCATGCCTTTGCGTTTAAGCAATGGATGGGCGCGGCTTAGCATGTCTGTGATGGATGTGCCTGAGCCAGCTTTGTTTTGCTCCAGAGTGTTTAAAATATCGTGCAGATGCCGCCGAGTCGTGCCGGGCGGCAAAAACTTGCGGATGCCTTGATCGAAGAGTGTGAGTGAGACGCGATCATTTTTCGATATCACCCACCATGCGAGTGCTGCGGCAAAGAAGGAAGCGTAGTCGAGTTTGTTTTGCCCGGTCGAATGACTGCTGAAGCCCATGGAGGCAGAACAATCTAACATCAAATGGCATTCCAAGTTGGTTTCTTGCTCGAAGGTGCGGAGAAATAACTTGTCCGTACGAGCGAAAACTCGCCAATCCACTTTGGCCATTTCGTCACCATCGGCATACTGGCGAAACTCGTGAAATTCACTGGATGAGCCTCGTTGTTGCGAGCGATGTCGGCCAGATAAATGCCCTTCGACCATAGCTTTTACGCCGAACTCGTAATTTTTGAGTCGGCGTATGTCTTGGGGATCGAGATAGCGAAAAGAAGCCATCGGAGAAAGGAGGGCGGAGATGTTAGATTGAGGCAATGAGCTTGGTGAGGACATCATCGGTGGTGATGCCTTCGCCCGTGGCGTTATAGTTGGCGATCACGCGATGGCGAAGCACCGGCAATGCTACAGCGCGAACTTCATCGATGGAAGTCGTGGATTGATTGCGCAGTAAGGCGAGTGCACGAGCTGCACGAGCGAGGCACTGCGATGCTCGTGGGCCGGCTCCGAAAGAAAGGTAGTTTTTGACATCGGCTGTGGCGAGTTCCGATGCAGGACGTGTCGAATGAACCAAGTGCAAAATACTTTGGATTACGCTTTCTGGAAGTGGCACATCCAATGCGGCGTTTTGCAACTCGGTGACGCGCGCTGCATCTAACAAAACGCCTGGTGGCTGTGTCGCATGTCCGGTCGTGCGGCGGACGATTTCCGCTTCTTCTGCCATGGTAGGATAGCCAATATTGAGTTGGAAGAAAAAGCGGTCAAGTTGTGCTTCAGGAAGTGGGTATGTGCCCTCGTGCTCGATGGGGTTTTGTGTGGCGAAGACGGTAAATGGTTCTTCCAATTTACGTGTTTTTCCGCTCACGGTCACTTGTTTTTCTTGCATCGCCTCAAGCAATGCCGCCTGGGTTTTCGGCGGAGTGCGGTTGATTTCATCTGCAAGAATGAGGTTTGCAAAAATCGGACCTGGGACGAAAGCAAAGCTGCGAGAGCCATCGGCACCAGTTTGGAGGATTTCGGAGCCGACAATGTCAGTAGGCATGAGATCAGGAGTGAACTGGATGCGTTGAAATTTCAGGCCGAGAACTTGGCCGAGAGTCGAGACCAGCAAGGTTTTTGCCAAGCCAGGGACACCCACGAGGAGGCAGTGACCTTTGCAGAGAAGGGAAGTGAGGAGCAGTTCGACGATAGGTTCCTGACCGACAATCACACGGGCAGTTTCCTTGCGGATGCCTTCGATGGTGGCTTGGAGTCGATCCCATTGGGTGTTGGCGTTTTCAGACATGTGTTTCGTTAGTTGAGAGGTGTGAGAATTTATTCTTCGTTTGAGTTGTACATTTCCATGATTTTATCAAAATCCTTACGATGGAGTGTTTGTAGGCGGATGGTGAATGGTTCGCTGTATTCCGAATCGTCATCGGCATCTTCCTCAACAGAGGGTTCGAGAAACTCCTTGAGTGTTTTCGGATCGACTTCGTCATGGGTGACTTTGCCTTCACTAAGCTTCCAGCTGATCGTGATGTCGCTACGATTCTTGCGGATATTCATAACGGTAACCGCAGTGGTGGTTTCATCGTCGGAAAATGGCTCCATGCATAATTCCAATGCATAAGAAATCTTATTCATACGCTGCCGATCTTTTGATTTTTGATCCTTTTCTTCTTGAGTTATGTTGATCATCTCACTTTCGACGTGAAGGCCGAGTTGGTTCTGGGGATTTTCGTATATGAAGGTGGATGATCGTGATTTTTCTTCCATGTTCTTGCTGAAATTCTCGACCCAAGTAAGGAGAGATTCTGTGGTTAGGTGGAATCCGACCTCTAAGCCATCGACTTTGGGATCATCGGTGATGATTTCCTTGTACGATTGTCCGCGTTCCACGATGGAGCGTCTCATTGTAACGATCGCAGCAGGGTGGGGGATGTCAGCAGGTTTGTTGATCCATTGAATCCAAGCTGCAGTTTCATCGGGTGAGAATTTTTCGGCAATCACCATAATCTCTTTGGGAGTTTTACCTTCGGTGGAATTCACCATCTCGTTGAGGCGCTCTTTGCTTACCTTTTTTGCGTCAGGCCATGGCGGTAGAGGTGAACCCTGCACGAGATGTTTGGCGTGAGTCTGAATCAATTCCTCGACCGGAACTTTCAAAACAGGTGCCCATCGGTAAGCATCTGATGCCTTATCGCCTAAGCATGAATAATAGAGAATCGACGCTGAAATCTGAGCTATGGAGATATCTTTGCCCTCATTCATGTTTTCGTCTTTGACAACACGTTGATCATCCAAAAGAGTTTTCCACAATTTCCTTTCTTGTTGACTTAGGGGACGAATTTCTTCTTCATAGTCAAATTCCAATTGATGAATCGGTTCAAGCAAGGCGGAGATTGCGGCGGGGTTTTTCGCTTGAATGGCATTCGAGAGCAAGAATAGCAGTGCTTCTGATGAAGGCTTCTTTTTGAGCATTTGCATCACGCTTCTGACCGTGGATTCTAGACCTTCAGGATTTTCGGTGAGAATGGGAGCGATGATTTCCTGTGGAGATTTTTTGTTCGTTAGGTTTTCCACTTGCTTGACCAATCCATCATAGTAAGCCTTGCGCTTTGCCTCGGAGCCAAAATAGTTACGCTGCATGGATTCAGGATCAGTGGCTTCGGCTCGGATCTTGTTTTTGAATTCCTCAACAAACTTCGGATCTGCTTTGGGATTTTTTTGAAGATATTCAAGGATGGTGGGTACGATGTTTTGGATTGATCGTGTGGTTTTAAGAATGTTTTTTTCTAAAAGATTGTGGGCATCAGGGTCGTCGCTTTCAGCAAGTGCCGAGATCGCCATCATTTGTTGTGCTTCGTCACCTTCGATGAAGGCACTAGCGATATCCCAGCGGTTTCCGTCTTTGTGTTTCTTCCAAAAATCGATCGCTTGTAGAGCAAGATCTGAGGGTGGTATTTCGCTGTTGTCGTCTCCTTGGTTTGGCAGGGTTGACGATAGCAATCGCACGGCGATTTCACCGCGGCTCATGGGGCGATGGAGGCTTTTGTGAATCGCTTTTGCATTTTTTTCAGAATCACCATAGTAGCTGAAATGGCTCGAACGATCTTGCGGGGTAAAGATGTGTGTCAATGTCGGATCTTCGACCATTGCCGCAAGAGAGGGCAGGGATGCGAGCCCCATCGCTTGGATGCGGGTAATCGCATCTGATGATTCCGTCGTATCGACTTTTGATAGCAACCAAAGGTCTCGAAAAGAACCATTCTCTCGACCACCCAATTCGAAGTCTCCATCCATGGACATGAGAATTTGTTCTTTGATGCGAGCGCGCTGACTTTCAGGAAACTTGCTGAGATCCACTCCGTTGATGATATTACCATCTTGTTGATTGGAAGAAGCAACGGGGGGAAGAAGTAAGGAGTTGGCCAATCCCAAAAAGATGGGATCTTTGATGTCAAGAGGGGCTGGTGGCTTTTCTTTGGCGCGATCCACGCTAGCCTCCAAGCAAAGTGCTACAGCATCGCGCTTTGCCCAGCCTCGTGGAAAACGTGCGAGTAGATTGCGTAGGTTGTCGGCATAGGTCTTCCATTGATGATCCGTAGCAAACTGCTTGTTGATTGCCGCATACTGGTGATCGGCGATTTCAGAAATACCAGCATCGATGAATCGTTCTGAGTGAGCGGGACTGAACGTCAGGATGGCATGAGTTAAGGCATTCGCGGCATCGGTTTTTCCGACTTGACGCAACTGTGCAGAAAAAATAAGGAATTTTCCCATTTCTTTGTCTCCACGGTTGTAATGGATCATGCTGCGTATCTCGTTTTCTTCGGATTTGATCTTCGACAGCTTAGTGATCATCGTTGTGATATCGGCATCCAGTGAAGGTGACGAAGCCGATTGTAGCTTTTTTGCGGCTTCTGCTGATAGATTCTTTGGAGAAAGCTCACCCCAAGGCAAGTATGAGGCTCGCGCTTGACCGCCATTTTCCAACAACCAAGCGTTTCCCTTGGTGGTGATCTCCATGACGCTCATGCTGTAATTTCGGTTGTTTGGAGCACTGATCCATTTTGCCGACGCGCTGAGCACAGGTAAGCCAAGTGCGATGAATTTTTCGTGAGCCGCTTTGTAGTCGGGTATGGGGGCGCTTTTTTCTTCAGCATGAAGAAGATCGTTCATGCCGAAACATGAAAAAAACGCCACAAATAAGAAAATACGTTGGAGCAGGGGGCACATGTGATATGGATTACTTTCGAAGCATGAATCACTATGGTAGGGGCGGTCAATCAAAATTTCATTCACTTGATGTGTTATTGACAATTATATTGTGATATATTTCTTTACAGTTTACGGTGCTTTCTCATAATAGCTGCGCCCAACCCTACTGCAAATACTATGGATCAGCAAAAATCACCTCAGGATCGAGTGGATCGAAGGTTTCAAGGAAATGTTCGGCATTACCATCGCAAGGGCAACGAGTCATCTTGGAATGATTGGACAGGCGTTAAAATAAAAAGTCCGAGACGCCAACAGTTCGATAGAATCTTCCTCAAATCAACCACATTGATCGTTGGTATTTTTCTCATTTGTGGAGCTCTTGGGATTCTGTATATCGTGATCAAGGGGTTACTGTCACTGTCGCCCAATTAGAATGACACAATTTCGCAACTCTCTCTTTGACAATGGTTCAGTAATCCTCAACGCTCTGCCCCCCGTGAAACCAACGGGAATATTATTTTATGGGCAAGAGCCTCTTTACTAAAGTTTGGGACGCACATACTGTCGGCACTTTGGCCGATGGGCGCACACAGTTATTCATCGGAACTCACTTGATTCACGAGGTGACTTCTCCGCAGGCATTCGGTATGTTGCGCGATTTGGGGCTCAAGGTGAAATTTCCTCAACGAACCTTTGCTACCGTCGATCACATCGTGCCAACCATCAATCAGGATGCACCGCAGGATCCACTTGCCGCAGAAATGATGGCTGCTCTACAGAAAAATTGCGATGATTTTGGCGTCACCTATTTCGATCTAAAATCAGGTAAACAAGGTATCGTTCACGTGGTTGGTCCGGAACAGGGAATCACACAGCCTGGAACGACGATTGCATGTGGAGATTCTCATACCGCAACGCATGGTGCTTTTGGTGCTATAGCCTTCGGTATCGGCACCACCCAAGTGCGCGATGTTTTGGCAACTCAAACCATGGCGTTAGAACCACTGAAAGTTCGGCGCATTGAAGTCAACGGTAACCTTCGCCCTGGTGTTTACGCCAAGGACGTCGTACTGCATATCATTCGCATGCTCGGTGCCAAGGGCGGCATCGGTTACGCATACGAATATGCGGGTGATGTCTTCGAACGCATGAGCATGGAAGAGCGTATGACCGTATGCAATATGTCCATCGAAGGCGGAGCCCGCTGTGGATATGTCAACCCTGATGCGAAGACGGTGGAATATTTGCGAGGTCGTCCGTATGTCGATATGAGCGATTTTGAAGCTACAGCAGCTCGCTGGCTGTCATTTGCTTCTGATGCTGACGCGCCGTTTGATGATGTGGTTTCGATTGATGCCGCGGACATTGAACCTACCGTCACATGGGGGATTTCTCCTGACCATGGAGTTTCGATTTGTGAGAGTATCCCGAATCCTGATGATGCGGAAACGGAGATTGAAAAACAATCGATCAACGAGGCTCTGGAATACATGAAGCTCCCTGCTGGCACCCCGATTAAAGGGGTGAAGATTGATGTCGCTTTCATTGGCTCATGCACCAACGGACGCTTATCCGATTTCCGCGAAGCTGCTAAATATCTCAAAGGTCACAAGGTTGCAAATGGAGTCAAAGCCATTGCGGTGCCAGGCTCACAAATCGTAGCAATCCAATGCGAAAATGAAGGCATTGACAAAATTTTTAGCGAAGCAGGTTTTGAATGGCGCGCAGCAGGTTGTTCCATGTGCTTGGCGATGAATCCCGATAAGCTCATTGGCGATCAACTTTGCGCTTCATCCTCGAACCGAAATTTCAAAGGTCGTCAAGGCTCCTCGACGGGACGCACCGTGTTGATGTCACCTGTCATGGTCGTTGCTGCTGCCATAAAAGGCTGCATCTCCGATGCCCGAGAAGTCTTTTCTCTCTAATTCTCTTTCATCATTTTTTAACCGCAGATCTACATCATCCATGTCACTGGAAAAAGTCACCAACATCTCTGGCCGCGGCGTATTTGTTCCCGGCGCTGATATCGATACCGATCGTATCATCCCCGCACGCTTCATGAAATGCGTCACCTTCGATGGACTCGGAGAATTCGCCTTCTACGACGTGCGCTTCGACCCATCGGGCAATATCACAGAACACCCTCTCAACGATACACGTTTCGCTGGAGCTAATATCTTGATCGCAGGAATGAATTTCGGCTGTGGTTCATCTCGAGAACATGCTCCTCAATCGCTGAAAAAATATGGCTTTGATGCCGTGATTGCCGAATCATTTGCTGAGATTTTCAATGGAAACTGCACCACGCTTGCCATGCCATGCGTTGTCGCGAGTGCTGAACACATAGCGGCGCTACGAAGCGCTGTGGAAGAAAATCCTCAGACGATGATATCCATTTGTCTCGCGACGCTTACGGTCAGCACGGATCGTGGACTTAGTTTTCCCGTCACGATGCCTGAATCGGCTCGTGATTCCTTGATGGCAGGACGCTGGGATCCGATTCAAGAGTTGCTTGATAACACATCTCTCATCGAAGCTCGAGCCACTGCGCTCGGCTATGTGTCATAACGAAAAATAGCCATTATGATCCCTCGCAACTTTCGTGATCGTGTTATAGCCCCATCATTGCTTGCTGCGGACTTTGGTCGCATACGTGAGGAAACGACCAGTGCGATTCATAGTGGTGCGGATTGGATGCACCTCGATGTGATGGATGGCCATTTTGTCGATAACATTTCCTTTGGCCCAGCTGTAGTACAAGCGGTTCATGAAAGCAATGACATCTTTCTGGATGTGCATTTGATGATCTCCCGTCCCGATCATTATCTGCCACGTTTTGTTGCAGCGGGTGCCGATCTCATCACCGTGCATGTTGAGGCCGATCACGATGTCGAAACAACCTTGCGCCAGATTCGTGAGGCGGGTTGCCTGGTAGGTCTCGCCCTAAATCCTGCGACACCTATTTCGTCGGTGGAGCCGTATTTGAAATCCATCGACCTACTTCTCTGCATGACCGTAGTTCCTGGTTTTGGCGGGCAGGCTTTCATGCCAGAAGTGCTGCCAAAAATCGAGCAAGCCCGTGCATGGCGCGAGCAACTCGGACTCAGTTACCATATCGAAGTGGACGGCGGCATTGGCATCAAAACCGCACCCGCCGCGATTGCCGCAGGTGCCAACGTCCTCGTCGCCGGCAGTGCGATCTTTCAAGCTCCCGATAGAGTCGAGGCGATCCGAGCACTTCGCGCACTTTGATTCAAAGGGCTTCGCTCAAGCCTGCTTGGTAACTTTCTTCTCCCAAAAAGCTAGCAGAAAAATCACCGAAACGGCAGTGGCCATCATCGCCGGAAACATCCAATAACTATTCCAATCGCTCATCGCTTTTGTCACCAAGGCGGGATCTACGCCTTCGGGATATCCTTTGCCAAACATTCCCATCATCTTCTCGAAAAAGCTTAGCTCCACTTTGCCTTCATTTAGTAGTTTGATCGACTCCGTCAACGCAGCATTACCTTCGGGCAATCGTCCGATTTCCCCAATCGAATTCGGCATAGCTACGCCCTCCGCACCACTCATTCCGGTGAAAGGCACATTGCCGCCGAAGGCCATTCGATATCCCACAAACATGCCCAATCCTTGGGTCAAAAACACCAGCAACGATTGCGCTTGGCCACGAATTTCCGCAGGAGCTTTCTGGTCAGTATAAATAAAGCCCGTCACGAAAAAGAAATCATAACAAACGCCATGCAAAAGCACACCCATCAACAACATCCACGTAACTTGCTCTGATGCCGCCATGGCAAACAACGCGTAGCGCAGCACCCAGCACATCATCCCCACCAACAGCATCCATTTCACTCCCAATCGGCGGAAGAAAAACGGAATCAGCAACATGAAAACAATCTCCGACATCTGCCCCAGCGTCATTGTTGCCGCCGCTTCCTTAAAGCCTGTCGCGCCCAGATACGGCGGCGTCTGTCCAAAATAGTAGGCCAGCGGAATGCAGATCAAAAACGAACAAATCGCGAACACACAAAAGGCCGGATCTTTGAACAAACGAAACGCATCACGCATAAACAAAGACCCCAGATCCAGCGGCTTTCCTTTCGATGGCGGCGGCGTGTGCGGCAAAGTGAAACAATACAAACCCGAGACCAAACTTGTCCCTGCGGCAACCCACAACATATTCAACGAGGCCGACCAGCCCAAGGCTCCGATGACCAATCCCGCGACGATCCACCCAATTGTCCCCCACACCCGCGCTTTCGGGAAATCCTCTTGGCTGACGTGCGAAAAGGTAATCGTATTTCCTAATCCAAAGGTCGGCATGTAACATAACATGTAAACAAGCAGCAGTTTTACAATTGTCGGCCACTTTTCTGGTCCTCCGGGCGCCATCGTTGCGATGCAGCACATAATCACTCCGCCCACCAACATCAGCACTCCCATCACCCGCTCGGACGAAAAAAAACGATCCGCAATCAATCCCAAAAACAGTGGCGCAAAAATTGCACCAATCGGAGCACTATCATAGGCATCGCCCACAAATTTTCCTACCCCGTGCTTACCCATCGCCAGTGACAAGGTAGCAAGCCACGATCCCAAGGCGAAAAACTGAAGAAACATCATAACCGAGACCCTCGGTAACACTGCGCGTGAATTGGCAATTCCCATGCGCGAGAGCTATCAGACTACGCAATCATAGCAAGTGAGAAAAAATGACAATGCATGGAAAAATCAAAACTTGAGGTGATCACGCGATAGGCAGTGGCTTGAATGGCATCGTCCTCACCGCCGCAACCGTTGCCTAGCAGGTTGTTCATTTCTCAACGCTGCAAGAGCCCAAGCGAGCCAGCTATCACCAGTCGATAGGACCATGCGCGACTCGAGTTAATCGAGTAACAAGACTTCTCCATCCGCCGATCGCAAACGGAATGATTTGGCGGAAAGTTCGTGAAACGATTTGATGGATCGAACAGTTTTACTCTTCACCCGCATCAAGACCGAATGGGTGCGAGCTACGCTACCATTCACTTCAACTCCTCGCAGCAATGGGCCATCCGAAATGCCTGTTGCACAGAAAATGATGCGGTCGCCTTTGGCGAGATCTCGCGATAAATACACTCGACCCAGAAGGTGTTCGTATCCCGAATCAATCAAATCTTGCTTTTCTTCGGCATCGCGCGGCCAGATTTTTGCTTGCAAGCCGCCGCCTAAGCAGCGCATGCCAGCAGCGGAAAGCACACCTTCTGGTGACCCTCCGATGCCTACATAGAGATCGACATTGCTGCCTTGCAAGGCTGGGGCGATCGCCGCAGAGATGTCGCCATCCGCGATCATTCGCAATTTGGCACCGATGCGTCGTACCGCTTCAACGTAAGGAGCGTTGCGTGGACGATCTAAGACCATTACCACCATGTCGCGAATGTCTTTCCCGAGGATTTTTGCAGAAATTTTGATCACTTCCTCCGTAGGTGCTTCCACGGAAATCGGTAGCGATGGGTCGGCGATGAACGCCTTGCGCACCAATTCGGGATACGCGAGTTTTTCCATATAAAAGGCAGGAATATCTTCTAGCGCATTTTCGCCATTTACCGGCATCGCAGCAGCGATGCAACTTACCGAATTGCCCATGCCCTTGCTGACGTTGGTTGTTCCATCGACAGGATCGAGGGCAATGTGAAAAGCGGGGCTGCCTTCTTCCCAGGTGCCGCATTTTTCTCCTTTGAAAATACCAGGAGCTTCGTCTTTGATACCTTCGCCAATGACGACTTCGCCGCACATGTCCATGAGGTCGAACATTCCACGTATCGCATCGCAGGCATCGGCATCAGCAAGTTCCTTTTCTCCACGTCCCATCCAGCGATGAGCCATCAATGCCGCACCTTCCGTAGCGCGGAGAAAATCCATTTCCAATATGCGTTCGGGGTCTTTCATAACAATCGTTAGTAACAATAAGATGAGCCTATCAAGAATACGAAGGAGGTAAAGCATTCTTGCAGTTGTGCGTGAAGAATTGTTTGCATCGCCATCTGTGAGTTTGCTATTTGCTTGCGCAGGGCAGGGGATCGAGGCAGGGTGCGCGGGTGAATGCGTGGGATGTTGCTGTGAATGGAATCAAGGCCGCGATAGCTGTCGGAGTGAAGGATTTTGTCTTATGTGCGGGGGCTCGAAACGCCATGCTGCTGGAAGTTATCGCGCAAGCGGAAGAGTCGGGCCTGGTGAGGTGCTGGTCACACTTTGATGAACGTGCGGCGGGATTTTTTGCGCTTGGCCGGTGCATGGCAGGTCATGCTTGTGCGGTGGTGACGACGAGTGGCACGGCGGCAGCGGAGCTTTTGCCAGCGGTGATTGAGGCGCATTACCAAGGCCTGCCGTTGCTGGCGATGACCGCGGATCGGCCAGCGAGGTTTCGCGGCACGGGTGCCCCGCAAAGCATGGAGCAGCGAGGGTTATTTGGCGAGCATGCCGAGAGTGGGTGCGTGATGGATTGGACCTTGGATGGTCCATTTCATTGCAATCTGGAAATGGAGGAGGCTTTTGTGCCGCAGTCGGTCGATTTTTCTGATCTACCCGTGTTGGCCGAGCGTTCGCCGTGGCGTTTGGATGTAGGGGCACTATCGCGATGGATTCGCGAGGGGCATGAGAATGGCATCGTGGCGATTGTCAGCGGGCTGCGCGAGGATGAGCAGGAGGAGGTGTGGCATTTTCTGGAGGATTGGGGCGTGCCAGTGATCGCCGAGGCGACGAGTGGCTTGCGCGAGGCGATGGGACATCGCGCGTTGATGGATGGAGATCGTTTGTTGCGGCAGAATTTGCCCGGTAAGGTCTTGCGCATTGGCGGTATTCCTTCGGGAAGATTTTGGCGGGATTTGGAGCAATTGTCCGAAGTAGAAGTTTTTTCTGTGAGTCGGATACCGTATGCGGGATTGGCGCGGGAAAGTTCGCATCTTTGGCTGAAGTGGCCACATCATTGTGGCAAGGCCTTGAAGGCTGTGGGGAGACTGGAAAAGTGCGATGACCCGCATCAATGGCTGCGCTTGCGAATGCGTAGGGCGGCGATGCGGGATGAATTGCTGCAGGCATTTCCTGAAAGTGAGCCGGGATGGGTGCGGACGATATCCGGTTACGCAGGATTTGCCGAGAGCTTGTACTTGGGCAATAGCATGCCGATCCGAGAATGGAATTTGTTTGCTCAAGAAACTCAGGCGATGACGCGCGTGAAGGCGAACCGTGGAATGAATGGCATCGACGGCCAGTTGGCGACATGGCTGGGCTGGACAGCGGATGAGAAGAATGCGTGGTGCATGGTGGGGGATTTAACGGCACTCTATGATTCCTCCGCATTGCATTTTTTATCGCAGTGCGAAAAGGAAGGTCGCATGCTCGTGGTGATGAATAATGGCGGTGGGCGGATCTTTGATCGATTGCCGCGCCTGAAGCAGATGCATGACAAGGCGCGCGAGTGGATGTTGCAGTCGCATACCAATGGGCTGCGTGAAGTTGCAGCGATGTGGGGCACAAACTATGCCGCAATCCATACGGCGCAGGATTTGGATGCGATCGAAAACGTCGAGGGTGTGATGATTTGTGAAATTTTTCCGGAGCTACAACAAAGCGAAAGTTTCTGGCGCAAATGGGATGCATTGCATGAGGGATGATACGACAGTGTGGTTTCTGCACGGTGCCGTGGGCATGGCCGTGGACTGGCGTGATCACGCGCGGATTTTGTCTGCTGCGGGATACGCAACTCGATCCGTGGATTTATGGCGATTCCATGATTGCCAGACGTTGACTCTGCGCGAGGCGGCGGCGGCTCTGAATGCTGAGGTTTCGGCGTGTGTGGGCAGGAATATCCTTGTGGGCTATTCTCTGGGAGGTCGCATCGCTCTGCATGCGTTGCTGGAGGATGCTTCGCCTTGGTCAGCGGCGTTGATTGTTTCGGCTCATCCGGGCTTAACCGATCAGGCGGAAAAGCGACGGCGGCGAGAGGCCGATGCCGAGTGGTCGGCACGCTGCTTGCATGCGTCTTGGGCGGATTTTATCGCTCAATGGTCGGCGCAAGATGTTTTGCATTCGGATCAGCATCCAAGATGGGGAGATCGGAGAAACTTAGAGCCTCGCAAGGGTGCGGTAGCTCGCTCGTTCTTGCAATGGTCCTTAGGGCAGCAAGAGGATCTGCGTCCCATGTTGGGTAGTTGCAGTAGTCCGATTCTGTGGCTGACGGGAGAAAACGATACGAAGTTTACCCAGCTTGCGGCCGGTGCTTGCAAGGATCTACCTAGAGCCATTCATGAAATTTTCCCTCGTTGTGGACATCGCGTGCCATGGGATGATGTCGAGACGTTTTCGGCACGCTTAGTGAACTTTCTTGCCAGCATTGATGAGAGGTAATCGCAGTCCTAGCAGGCTTATCGAGGTTTCAGGACTTCGATTTTTACCGGCGCGACGCCACGACTGTAGAAGCCAAGACGCTGGGCGCAGCCAATGGTGACATCGAGAATCCGGCCACGAATGTGGGGCCCGCGGTCGGTGATGCGCAGGATCTCGGACTTGCCATTGGCGATGTTGGTCACGCGCACGTGAGTGCCCATCGGCAAGGTTTTATGAGCGGCGGTGTAGGCATCGTTCTGCAATTTCTCACCACTGGCAGTTCGGGTTCCTGCATTGGTTCTCACGGAGTACCAGGAGGCTTTCCCTTGGGCTACCGATGTGACAGCCCATTTTCTTTCGTTCGCGGATCCAGCACGAGAGTGCGATGTTGATGACGAGGCATCACCTGCGCAACTACTGACGAAAGCAGCAATTAGCATAGCAATGCAAGGTTTCCATAGTCGTTTCATGTGGGTTCTGGGTAATAACTGTGTGGCGAGATGGCAAGGCTTTTTTTATCCAAGTGGCGTGCCTGCATCATGGAAAATTGAGTGTGCTTGTGAGCTTAGGGAATACTTGTGGTTTCACTCACAGGCCCGATGGTTGCTCCTTCTTCCCATTTACCAGAGAGGCTTTCAAACAAGGTGAAATTGCTGTGAAGATTTACGTCTTCGATCCAATCGGCTAAAATTTCGCACATTGTGATGACAGGGAGTCTGAAGTGCGTAGGAACAGGGTGAAGCCAATCGGCAGCGTGGTCACTACTGAGGCAAATCATGGAGATGTCTTCGGGGACTTTCCAACCCTTTTGTTGAACGAAGCACAGAGCCGCTAAGTATTCTCGCCACTCAAGGCAAATGAGAGCTGTGGTGTTTTGCTGCTCAAATGTCGTTTCGAGACTTTTAATAAACGCATTCACTCCTCCTATTTCGGATGTGGGCGTGTGTCGTTCTTTGATGAATGGAACACCTGCGTTGCTGAGTTTCTGCTCGATGCGTTTTTGAACCGACTGACAGTATTCAGGAGAGCGGTCTGCTAGCATTGTGGAAATTTGCTTATGGCCGAGTGCGAGCAGTCGATCCATCGCCATTTCTAACATCTTACCGCTAGAGAATGCCACCATGGGCACGCTATACTCGCCAATAGCTCCGCCGCAGAAAATTGTGGGGATTTTCGTATCGCGTGCCCATGCCGCCATCGCAGGTGTGCCAAGAATGGCAATCACTGCTTGGGGTTTTTCATGAGCTACGAGTTCGTCCCATTGCTTTTGGCGACGTTTGCCGTTCGAGTAATCATCAATGTGAAATCGGATGTTCCAACCCTTTGGTGCGAGCAATTCCCAGAGGTGCAGGAGGACTTGTGATGCACTGCTGGTTGTTTCGTTTCGGCCAGTTTTAGGCGCTAAAAGCAGAAGCGTGCGCAGCATAGCATCTTTGCCTTTGTGTCGCAGAATGACGTCACGGTGGATGGTGAATCGCTGGCGCGCTGTGCTATTGCTGATCCAACCATCGCTGCGAACGCGATCAACGGCCTTGACCATTGTAGCGGGGGAAACGCCAAACGTCGTTGCTAGAGCACGAATGCCAGGCATATAAGTGCCCCAACTTCCAGCGCGCAGGTTGCGTCGCAAGGCAAGTTCCGCTTGGATTACGCGACTGTCCTTTTCTACTGGCCCCGCGAGGTGAGTGGAGATGTTCTCCATCGGATTTCGGCGCTTTTTTCTAGTCTTCTTTTCCTCCATGCGCCAGAGAATCTATCGATGATCAACTTCGCATCAAGCGCGATTTGTGTCGTACAGAATATTTTTATTTCTTGTGCGAAGATCAATTCTGCTATTGACCTTTTGCAGCTGCGAGCGGAATTTCTCTGCGCAATGCCAGCATCGACCATAGAAGAATTTTCCAATCGTTTTGTATGTGACCTCGTAGCTTATGAGCCTGGTAAACCGATAGATGAAACCGCTCGTGAGTTAGGATTGGATCCTAAAGACATCATCAAACTTGCCTCAAACGAGAACCCGCTTGGGCCATCTCCATTGGCTCTGGAAGCGATGCAGGTTGCGCTGAAAGAATCGCACATTTATCCAGATGGCGGCGGATTTAAACTGCGCAATGCAATTGCTGAGAAGTTTGCATTGGATCGTAGCAATGTCATTCTGGGAAATGGTTCCAACGAAATCATCGAACTACTATGCCATACGTTTTTGAATCCACAAGCGAGCCTCATCGCCGCTAAGCATGCCTTTGTGGTCTATCGATTGATGGCGACTCTTTTTGGTGCAAAATATTGCGAAGTGGATGATCCGGGATTTGTTCACGATCTGGATGCTATGGCCGCAGCGATTACTCCCGAGACTCGGTTGTTGTTTGTCGCCAATCCCAACAACCCCACCGGAACAATGGTGGGCCAGGAGGCTCTTGATCGCTTCATGGATCGTGTGCCAGAGCATGTGATTGTGGTATTCGATGAAGCCTATTACGAATTTCTCGATGATGCTCCAGATACATTGAAATACATTCGTGAAGGGCGTAATGTTTGTGTTTTGCGCACTTGCTCGAAGATCCACGGACTCGCAGCATTGCGTGTGGGATACGGCTTAGCTCCCTCCCACTTGGCTCAGATTTTACAAAAAGCTCGCCAACCCTTCAATGTCAACGCTATCGCGCAGGCTGGAGCTTTGGCCGCATTGACGGATGACTCGCACATGATGCAGACCAAGGAATTGAACCGCGAGGGATTGCGTTTTTTTCACAATGCCTTCACCGAACGAGGTATGCAGTATGTTCCGAGCGTCGCAAACTTTGTATTGGTCAAGGTGGGTGACGGCGACGGACTCTTTCGTGCGATGTTGCAGCGTGGGATCATTTTGCGCGCCATGAGTAGCTATAAGCTCCCCGACTGGGTGCGCATCTCCGTCGGTACCATGGCACAGAATCGTCGTTGCATGGAAATCATGGACGAAATACTCGCACAACGGATATGAAAATCTCCCGCATGGTGAAATTCTCCTACTTGGTCGGTTTCCTCGTTGTGCTGGCGCTTGTTATGTGCGTCGATTCCTCCTTGTCAGAAAAAAGAAAAGCCTTGCAAGGCGGTCCGCGCATGGTTTTGGGCGACTCGAAAGATCGCGGCAAGGTGTTTGAATACTACGAACCTAAGGGGCAATCGAAACGCGCATCAAACTGGACATCCGCTCTCGATCTCACCGGCGTCTCTTGGAATGACACCCGCACCTGCACCCTCATTTCCCGACAGCACGTTGTCATGGCCGCTCACTACATCCGCCCCTCGGATGTCCCCGTCATGTTTCACGATGACGTAGGCACCCCGCATGAACGCTACATCATTACGGTGAAATCACTCGCCCCACAGCATGACGTAGCCATTGGCAAACTTAACTTGCCTTTGCCCACAGGAGTAAAACATTACGATCTCGCCTCTCCAGCAGATGCTCGCATCGGCAACGATGCTCTCGTCACGGATCAAACAAAACACATCAACATCCACCAAATTCGCATGCGCGATGCATCGGGTCGCATCGGCTTTGCTTACGATCTCGCCTTGCCTGTGCAAGTGAAACGCAACCTCGTCGTTGGCGATAGCGGAAATCCCAGCTTCATTCTCTCCGGCGGCGACCTCAAGCTGCTAGAAACTCACACCTTCGGCGGGCCAGGTAGCGGGCCAGACTACTCGAATTCACTCCTTCAATCTGCCATTCGCGAGGCGATGAATGGCCTCTAAGATCTGACATTCTCTCCTCCCACTGCAAGAATCAGGCAAAATGTTCTTGCTCGCCATCCTCGCTTGCGCAACCGTGCGCGGACTTCAGCCAACACAAACCGCTGATCCACCACACCATGCTCGCCATTCAAAATCTCCGCGTCGAATACGGCGCCCGCGTCCTCTTTAGCGACCTCTCCTTCACCGTCCAGCCGAAAGAGCGCATCGCCTTCGCTGGCCACAACGGTGCCGGAAAATCCACGCTGATGAAATGCATCGGCAATATCATCCAGCCCAGCGGCGGCAAAATCACCATGCCCAAGGGCTATCGCATCGGCTACCTCCCCCAAGAAGGCATCCACGTCAAAGGCATCTCCCTCTGGGATGAAACAGAATCTGCCTTCGCCGAAGCCGTCGCCATCCGCAAACGCATCGATGAACTGTCCGATAGCCTCGAGCACCTCGACCCCCGCTCCTCCCCCTTCAGCGAATGCCTCGAAGAAATCGGCAACCTCGAAATCATGCTCGATGCCTACGACCCCGCCCGCATGAAACCCCGCATCCAAGCCGTCCTCACCGGTCTCGGCTTCAGCGAGAGCGACTTCACCCGCGACTGCGGACACTTCTCCGGCGGCTGGCAAATGCGTATTGCCATGGCCAAGCTCTTCCTCCAATCCCCCGAATGCCTGCTCCTCGACGAGCCCACCAACCACCTCGACATCGACTCCCAAGCCTGGATGGAAAACTACCTCATCAACTACCCCGGCTCCATCCTCCTCATCTCCCACGACCGCTCACTGCTCGATACCCTCTGCACCCGCACCATCGCCTTCCATAAGGGCCGCGCCGAAGAATACGCCGGAAACTACTCCTACTTCGAAAAAGAAAGCGTCCTGCGCCGCGAAAACCTCCTCCGCGCCTACGAAGCCCAACAAAAAGAAATCGCCAAAACCCAAGAGTTCATCGATCGCTTCCGCGCCTCCGCCAACAAAGCCACTCTCGTCCAATCCCGCATCAAACAACTCGCCAAAGTCGAACGCATCGTCATCGAGGCCGAAGACCCCGTCGTCAACTTCCGCTTCCCCCCGCCACCCTCCTCCGGCCACTCCGTCGCCAAGCTCGAACGCTCCAGCAAACGCTTCGGCAACCACACCGTCTTCGAAAACTTCGACTTCGAGATCACCAAAGGCGAAAAATACGCCATCGTCGGCCCCAACGGCGCCGGCAAATCCACCTTCTGCCGCCTCATCACCGGCCAAGATCCCCCTACCGATGGCGAATTCACCCTCGGACTCCGCGTCGCCCTCTCCTACTTCTCCCAAAACCACGCCGATGAACTCGATCCCAACAAGTCCATCCTCGAGACCGTAGAAGAAACCGCCACCCGCGAAGCCGCGCCACAATGCCGCAACCTTCTCGGCTGCTTCCTCTTCCGCGGCGACGATGTCTTTAAAAAAATCGGCGTCCTTTCCGGTGGCGAACGCTCTCGCGTCGCACTCGTCCGCATGCTCGTCCAGCCCGCCAACTTTCTGATCCTCGACGAGCCCACCAACCACCTCGACATGCAATCCCAAGGCGTGCTCCAGCGCGCCCTCATCGGCTACCCCGGCACCGTGCTCATCGTCTCTCACAACCGCGACTTCCTCGACCCCCTCGTCCACAAAACCATCGAATTCCGCCCCGGCCGCAAGCCTACCCTTTACCCCGGAAACATCACCTACTACCTAGAAAAATCCGCCGCCGATAAAGCCCGCGAAGCCGCCGCCGCCAAAGCCAACCCCGTCCCCGCACCACGCCCCGCAGCCGCTCCGACCTTATCGCAATCGCCCACCAGCTCAGGCCCCAGCGCCAATCGCAAAGACCAGCGCAAAGCCGATGCCGACATCCGCAACCAACGCAACAAACACCTCAAACCGTTGCAAGAAGAGCTAAGCTCCCTCGAAACAAAAATCGCCGATATGGAGGCTGCGCAAGCCACTCTCACCACGCACCTCAGCAGCGAAGAAGTTGCCGCCGATCCGCAAAAATTCCGCGAAACCACCAACGCTATTGAAAAAATCACTCATAACCTCGAACTCGCCTACTCCCGCTGGACGGAACTAAGCGACCAAATTCAGATCATCGAGGAGAAATACCCTCTTTCGTAGATACGAACAGGGGCGGAGATGACCTATCATCCTAGAATCCGCAGTTGAAATAGAATTAAGTTCAAATGAACCCGAGATCCGAAGCAGAGCACCAGAAAGTCGCTGCCATGCTTTGATCCTAGAATCCGCAGTTGATGTCACCAATCCAAAGTTTTTCACAACTGATTTCAGGCATGTAGTTGTTCAAGTTTTTTATGTGCGTGGCATAAGTTTTTTTTATAGGGTGTGATGTTAGCTCGTTCTTAGGTGATTGGCTTTTC
>JAIYDP010000329.1 GCA_027487435.1 Verrucomicrobiaceae bacterium
CATTAGGGGGATTAATGGACATCCGCTTTTGGGATAACAGGTAACTTTTAGTGCATAGTTTGATATTTGTGGTGTGCCGCTGACTCTTGGTTCACTTTGACAGGAGTGGCAAAAAGGCCACACTTTTGCCGCATCTGCATCGTCCTTCCAGCATGGTCGATAACGACAGTCGAACTAGCCGGTAGCATTGAACATCACACGCTGACGACGAAAGTGTGGCAGAAGAAAGGATGGACATAGATCGTTTGTTTTTTCTGGGAGCGACGGAATCGAGCGAGAGAAAGAGGAAAATTCGCGACTACAAACCATTCATGGAGGCTCTACTTCAGGTTGATCATTCTCTCGTTTCTCACACACAGCACAGCTACTTTGATCCTGGAAACAAAGCAATCAGAAAGCAGATTCTAATTCGAATTGCAAACAGTTCGTTCCTCTCCCAGCGTCGTTCTGAGGCATAGGCACGGACCCTCACTACGCTCCTGATAGTATTCGAAAGCTTGCGAAGAAAGTTCTGGATGACTATTCAAAGACGATGGCGACTTCAGGACGACAGTACAGTTCGTTAGACGCTACAGAGACAGAATTCTCCAAAGTTCTCGACAGTTTGCAAGATGCTAGATCTAGGAAGAGTTCATGCAGTTCAAAAGATGGCAAGAGGAGGAAGTTAGGAGTATTTTTGCTTTCTGACCACTAACAATTCTAAAAGATTCCGAACCCCTTTCCAAAGGTTGGACGAAACACTGATAACGAAGAAACATTGTTAAATGCATGTCTTTTGTCTCCCCGTCGTGACACACCGTCAACGTCAACGTCCACCGACACATCCTCAGAGTCTTGGTCTGCATCATCTTGTTTTGCTTTACCCAACCCCCTCCTGACACATTCAGCACCATGTTTCCCACTTAAGACCGCGTCTTTCTTTCTGAAGCAATATGCAGGTCTTCTGACTGAGCCGAGTGCGGGAGAGGACAGACAATATGCTTACGAACTGTACACGGATCTTTCTTCGCGGATTGAACAGGAAAAGGCAACAAGGGTTCCCACACTCTGAATAAGTGGCAGTAAATATAATAGAACAATGGACCAGTAATTAAATGTATTCCAACAAAGTTTACAAAGGTAGAGTCCCTGATGCATATTGGTCGAGAGTTGGGATTGTGTGCGACGTTCCAAAATAATCTGAAACCTGACAGCGACCACGCAGGCAAATCCTCATGTTTGACAAGAGAGCAGCAATGCGGACGACTTTCCCACAAACTCCATCGGCGAATCTCATTTTTCTAGGATACGTTATAAATGCCCACAAGTTCTTCATGTAGGCGAAAGACCACTCAACAGAGGTTCGACATTTGTTTATGTTGCGGACACATTGCAGGTCTGGACGCCAACCCAGGACTTCGGCAATGGACCTTCCGTGTAGAATGTTTGGGGCATTGTAGTATCCCGAGTCCCCATAAATTTGAAACGGTCTGAGGATGCGGTTCTCGCGGAATCTTTCCAGTACACCCGATTCGCGGAGCACACCCCAATCATTTCGGTTTCCTGTCTTGGGTCCACTGAAATGACAGAAAAGTCCGTTGGGCAAAGTAACTCCTTGGAAACTCATGCCATGGCCAGCATGATGTCCTGAATACACAGAACGCTGCAAATCTTCCCCGTTGGGTCCAGTTCCTGGCCTTTCTGTCTCCACAAAGGTGCCTGCGTATTCAGGTGACGAGAAGTAGAGCTCACCATCCACAAAAGCCACTATCTTTACGTTAGAAACGTCTGCCCCAACCTCGGCAGCAATTGCAGCCGCACCTCGGGCCATGACAGCGCTGCTCAAAGTGTCCAGAGTCACTTGCGCAAGTCTGTCTAAGGAGTCCAAAAGATTGCTCGGGCTACCAGGTTCTGAGAAATTCAGGGCAATTTCTGAAAGACGCTCACCAGCGACCACATTGGAGCACACTTCGTGAACAGTGGAGACAACTGAGCGGAACACGAGGCACAGTAAGCTGTTTGGAGCGTTGAAGTACCGCCGTGCCTCAATGTAACGGAACGGGCCAGACAAACGGAATAGAAGCAACAAAAGCACCTCGACGCCTGCAGTCAAGAGGCAGAAAATGGGCTGCTTACCTGGGAAAGCAAATTTTTCTGGAACATGAAATATAAGTGGCAGTTTTAATGCCATCCACAAAGGATGAATTTCGTTTTTCCTAAACCTGACTTCTAAACTACACTGCCATGGGAGGAAGACCTGAAAATTTCGGTGAAATGATCATCAGACATGTCCACTATGACGTCGAACCTAAGAAAACTACGAGTCTTCAACGGAATTGCAAGGGGTATGCTGTCTCCAAAGTACTTCCGGATGTAATGAAGCCTTCTGCGTTGGCGGCGTGCGACCATCGTCGCCACGACGACTGAAAGGAGCCGAGCTTCTTCATCAGCCATCACCAATTTGGGATAAAGGATGTTGTGTTTGTTCGTTTTTTCTCAAATTCCAAACATCAATTTTACCTGTTATCCCAAAAGCGGATGTCCATTAATCCCCCTACTGAGCGCCGCAGCCAGCGCAAGCGGCTCTTTAAGAAAATGTCGGAGGCTCATTGGTTGAGCTTTTGGCGGCGTTCGAAGAGGCACACCCTCGTTCGGAGCTGCATTGTCAACATTCTAATTCAAACGCTTAAAACCCAGTCAAATCTGCTGCTCGGGCCTCCTCACAAAACCATCCTTCGCTATTCTTATGGTTGTCCCCGCTCCCTCTGATTTTGCTCGTTAGGCTGCGAGCTGTGTAAATATTTATTGAACAACTTTTCATTCTTCCACCACCACGAAAATTAAAAAATTAACAAATGCAGGTGGTTTTAGCATCGCTGTGATACCACTTCTTTGACACCTCTCCTGCACGTTTTTGAAAGCCAAAGCGTCGCCTGTCCTCGTCCTCCCTCAAAATACTTTCCCGCCAAAAATCTCGAAGAAGTTCCTCCCAAGGCACTTCGATTGTGGATGAGGATCAAGGGTCACCTTTTTGTGGCTATTGTTGAATGAGATGACCACATCAAACCACTCTTGTGGTGGTGGAGTCATCCTTCTCCTAGTTTTGACCTTCCTCGGAATGAACGTACTTTTGACTGGCCGCTTGTGAAGCGACCCCCCCCCCGCCCCCCCCCCTCCTCCTAGTCTATCATCCTACTACTTCAACCCACGGCGCCAGTCCCCTCGCACTTGTTCC
>JAIYDP010000347.1 GCA_027487435.1 Verrucomicrobiaceae bacterium
GAACACGTCAAATCGTCTGCTTTGGAGACTTGTCCGAGCACTGGACGCTGGGCAAAATACGAAAATATGGGTAATTCGTCGTCAGTAATTGTCAACGCTCGACGTGCATTGAGATTTGCAAGCAACCTTTGCACTGCAGGAGCTGGCTTGCCCAAATAAGCAAACTCGTAATAAGTAAACGAGAGGAGGTACATCCGAGCTCGATGGCTTTTCAGGCTGTCAGAGCCAACAAAATCGGCGATGCTTCTGCATGTGACATCATCTGACGCATTGACCCGAAGAATCTGACTGAAAGCTGCGTACTCAGGCCCAAAGGTTTCAAGATTTTTGTCCCACATCCAACGAGGACCAATGCGCACTGCTGCAGAGGCACCATTCACAGTTTGGGATAAGTTAGTGTTCAATAGGTTCAAACTTGCAAGGATCTCAGCTGCCTTGGCCTGAAATTGCTCAGACACATTTGAAAGGAAAAAAATAGCATCTGACTCCACCAGAAGACTCGCCAATACGATTCTCTTCACCTCAGGCGAAATCAATTCCTCAAAGCAGCCTCTTACAACACCAGCAGCCTGACCATCTAAAACACACTTCCCCAACGCTGCAGACACCTTCTCTGCCATGGAATGAAGCAGTTCGTCGCGCATGGCTCCACGAACAACGTGCTCCAGAGGCGAATTTAGGCGATTTAACGCGACAGCTCTGTTCACAAAAAGAGCATGAGCTTGATTCAATCGTTGAGTCACTTCAGGTCCGCCACACGCAAACTGGGTTGCCGCAGAGAAAATCTTTCGCATGGAAAAGTAAAGTCCATTCATGAGAGACAGCGTCGCATCTGATGGCCGGACAAACACGGGCACAGTAGCTTGTCGTGCAACCAGCGCTGCAAGCTTGTCAAACGCAATGGCAACAGCTGTGGGATTGTCGCGATGGAGGAGAGAATCAAGGACATGACCCTGGACCACAGGCTGCAGAGGAAGAGAAAACGCTGCCTCAAGTAACGTACCAATGAGATTCTCGTCCTCCGCGCTGCTCACGAGTGAACTTTGAACAATCTCCCGAAACGCGTCCGCTCTCCACTTGACGTTTTCGCCAAAGTCGTCGGACAAAAACAGCAAACGCAAAAATTCTACACACTCCTGCCGTCCGTCGGATGCAGAATCAAGAACTTCGATAGCTCTCTCAAGAAACATTTGCTTTGCATTGGGGTCAATCTTATCGACGGCGAAGAATATTGGTGACACAAGAAGGAAAAGAGACACCTCCGCTCCGAGAAGCTGACGCTGCTCATCGGTCAAGGCATTGAGAACCTCACCAAAAACACCGAGCGCTGCACTGTAACCGGAAGTTCGTCTGTGATTCATGGCATAATGCCAGCAGCATTGTAGTGCAGTCACTGCAACAAGATTGCAGAGTTGCTTCAAGTTTTTGGGGCTTCTGTTGGACAAAACATCAACAACAGACCTTAACGAAGAAGAATCAACTTGGCTGTCCTCCTTCACTCGCTCCAGTGGTCTGAGAATAGTCAGGCAGTATGCAATGACGTCGCCAAATTCTCTTGCGGCCAATGCTATTGTAATGCAGTTTCGTGCTACTCCTTGCTGCATGTCGAGGCAGGACTTCAGCATGGCGCATGCACAATCCAACAGATCACTGCTGACCCTGCCAGAGCTCAGCCTCTTCTGAACAGCGACATGCAGGGTCGCATTTCGAGCAATGACATCTTCTGTGTACCAGTCCAACAAGGATTCGTTCGAAGCGACTGTCGCCGTGAACCCTCTCAGTTGCTCATTGCTATCAACTCTTGTCGCCACATCACCCCAATTTGACAATCCGTCCCCGCTGCTCAGTGAAACGATTCGATCAACCACGAAATCGACAAATGGGAGGCGGGGTCCAACGCGACGATGAGGAAGGGGGAGGGGAATGACGAAAGCCGGCAAAAGCAGATTCGATCGAATAGATGACAATGATGAAACGAGCTGAACACTTGCGAAAAAGTTTAGAACAAGGTTGGATTGAGATTCTTCACCAGATTCGAGGAATGAAACCACTGTCTCGAAATTGGAATTCTGGATAAGATGCCTGACTATCGTGAATGAGTACTGCAGCAAGAGAAGAGACGTAGTCGCGCGTACAGAATGTGAGATACTTGAACTTGTCTGCCCCTGAACCATTGCCATTGACACTTTGTCGACGAGCTCTTTCAAAAACGACGGAGACCATACTTGGAAGAGACGCTGACACACTGTGACGTGCAGATGACGATTGCTTTGAAGTAATCCACGAACAGCTGCGCAAGCACGACTCGCAGCATTGCCTGAAGTTATTCTATATTTATCAAGGACAGCTTTGTTTAGGGGTGGGGTGCTGGAAATGCACTCAGCTACGTCATTCAGAGAGTGGAGGAGAGATTCAAAAACGAGTTCAGCGATGACGTGGTCTTCCGTTGCGCGCACCTCAAATGCAGCAAGCAGCCACCGGGGGGTCATTTTATCAACAGTCGGAACTGCTGCAGTGACTGAGTGAATCCCAAGTGAGTCTACAAATGCGAACTTCCATCCATTGCCATAAACTGTGGCGTATCCGGCTGAAAGCTGCAGCCACTCGAGGGGATAGTGGGCGACAAACAAGACAACGCAATGCCGTTGGCACCGTAGCAAACAATCATCCACCCTCTCTCGAGCAAGGTTGATCTGCTGCACAGAACACTTCCGTAAGTCAAGCAAAACCATC
>JAIYDP010000165.1 GCA_027487435.1 Verrucomicrobiaceae bacterium
ACCCGTCGCTGCCCCCTAGCTTCCCCCCCCCTTCGTCTACGTCTTTGTCGTCCGGCCCCTCGTTGAAATCCTCTCCCCCCCCCTTCGAACCGTCCACCGACCCTTTTGGCGAATTGTCATTTCGACACCCCCCCCCATAGCCGAGACGGCGTGCAAGCATCCAAATCTCGCAGGCGCGCGCCATGGCGGATATTTTGCCCCGGGGGGGCGCCTTCCGTGCGGCAGTTAAAAGTACCACCTCAAGAAGATCGTCATCCAATAGGTCAAGATTATCAGCGCGAGACAAGAAGCGAAGCGAAGCGAAGAGAGCCTCCAAAAGCATGTCCTTGTCGCCCGCAGAGGTTGCGAAGATGGTACTCAAAGCGGAATTCCAGCGCGGGATGAGGGGGTAGGACATTTCGCCGAAGGGGGGAGGGTACAATTCGCGGAAGTGCGATGGTGGGGGAGGGGTTG
Organism: Verrucomicrobiaceae bacterium; assembly: GCA_027487435.1. Lineage (GTDB taxonomy): Bacteria > Verrucomicrobiota > Verrucomicrobiia > Verrucomicrobiales > Akkermansiaceae > UBA956. Next base: position 454 of record JAIYDP010000165.1, read on the forward strand.
GCTGCGCCGTGAGGGGGTCCCACTCGCGGACGTTGCGCGCGTCGAGGGTGAGCTCCGCCAGCTCGCCGTTTGTAGCCTCTAACAAGCAGCGGACGTGATATTCTTTTATCCCGAGGATTATGGCGGGAAACTCGTACCCCTTTAAGACAACGCGAACCCCGTTTCCCGCGAAAAACTTCCAAGCGACGTCGTATGCAGTTACGGCGCTCAAGGCCGCAGGAGGCATCGCCCACCCTCCCCCTTCCAACCCAGCAACAAGCGCGCGCTTCGCGGCCGCCTCGATGGCGTAAAAGGACAAGTAGTTTGTTATCTCGATCCACGCCCCCTCGCGGTCAAGGATGCTGCGGACAGCCGCAACGAGGGGGCAAGTCGAGGGGTCGGCTCCGAATGCGGCGGGGGCCAAGGCGAGGGCGGCGATGAGAAGGGGGGGGGGTAGTCCTCCTGCACAGAGGAGGGAGGTGAGGACGGGGTTGATGGCAAAAAGGCTAAGAGCCGGTAATTTAGAGCGGAGGGAGCCGAAGCCAGCCAGAAGGACCCCCACCTCGCTCATGGCGGCAGAGCAGAGAGTTGCGGCAGAAAAGAGAGGGGGGGGTGCGGAGTTAACCAAGGTGTCGGCTGTTTTTCGAATACTGAGTCCAAATAGCAGGGGGGGGGTGGGCGTTGAATGCGAGACGTCGTCAAAAGGGCCGAAAATGGCGATGGCCTCCTCCGCCCCACTTATTTCGGGGGGGGGGGAGAAAATTCTAAGCGCCTCGAGCGGCGACTCGAAAGAAACGCTCGAACGCAGCGACGCGCTAAAAGACACGGAAACATCTGTTTGGCCCGCGTCAAGCGCGATGACAAACTCCTCCAAATTCGACGACGCGACGGTTATCGCGCGCGCATCGCAGCGCAAGCGAACGAGGAGATAAAAGCCGTCGGAAACAATTATTTTTAAAAGGTCGACGTCATTCTCAAATCGCGCGCCGCGCGGGAGGGACAGGCCAAAAGAGACGCGCAGGACAGGGGGGGTCCCTAGTTGGAATTTCGAAACGGTAGCCCCCCCGTGGCCTTCCAGGGGGATGACCCTCCTGACAGCAACGTCGTCGCTTCCGCCAGGGGGGGGGGTGCTGAGGGACGCGAGCGCCGAGAGGTAGCGCTCCAGGGCCTCGCTGAGCGCTTCCGCGCCGACGGCAACAGCCTCCGCTACAATACCAGGGGGGGGGGCTAAGTCGTTCGCAGCGGCGGCGAGGGCAGCGGCGACACCCAGCGGGCGGACGAGACGGGGGGGCAGGTCCGAGAGGGGGAGGGCAAGGCGATGACAGAGGGGGGATCGGATGAGGAAGAAGTTGTTGGAGACAGCGGCGGAGAGGGGGGGGTACTCCACTTCACGGGGGAGGAGAAATTCGCCGAGAACAGGGGGGGGGTGGATTGGGTCAGGAGACAGAGTTAAAAAAATGAGTCGAAGGGAGGGGGTCAAGAACGCAACGACGTCGGGGGTGTCGACGTGGACGGGGACTCTCCCCCTCCCCGCGCGCAGCTCCGCCACGACGGCGCAAGCAGAGGCGTCGGCAGGAGTTGTCAGCTCGGGGGTGCGGCAGTCCGCAACGAGGGGGGGGCCGTCGCCGAGGGCGGCGAAGATTTTGTCGCCGCTGCGAGCGATGACGTCGGCGCGCCAAGGGAGGGGGTGGGGTGGGGTGCTTCGGGTGAGGACGAAGACTACCCCCCCCTCACAGCTGGCAATGACGGAGGTGCTCGTTGCCAAAAACAGGCTTTTGATGGGTGCATTGAGGGATGCGGTTGAGATAACCCCCCCTTCCCATTCGATTGTGACGCTGGCGTTCGAGACGTCGGCGACAACCCCCCCTCCCAAATCGTGCGAGGCTGATTCGGCATGGGGAGGGGGGACGAGGCGACGAAGCGAAGGAGCGTCCCCAGCCGCGACGGCAAAAGGAGCGACAAGGGCAACTTCTGAAGCGGACGACGCGAAGCGAATCGAAGCGACGACGAGGGGCGAAAGCGCGCGGCGCTGCGACGCAGCGAGGGCGGGGTGGCAGATGGCGCGCAGGGGCGTCTCGATCGCGCCGACGGACACACCCACCCCTGCGCCGTTGATTTGGACGAACGCTTCAAGCTGTCGGCGCACGGCAGCCACAAAATCGTCACGAAGGGCCACCACCGCCAAAAGGGCGTCGGCGGATGAACCTGCGGTAACGAATTCGACCGCTGCGCGAACCGAAGGGACGCCAGAGCCTTCACCTTCAAAAGGACCCCCCCCTTGCATCAACGCGGCAACCACTTCCATCGCGCGGGTGCAACTCCCGAGAGCCGACGCATCCCGCGCGCGAGCCGTGCGAAGGGCAGCGCCGAGGCGCCACGCAATGGCAGGGGGGGGGGTGTTGAACGCGCCGGCAATTGCGGCAACGAAGCGGGTGGCAGCGGCGAGGATCGGGAGGTCGAACCCCGCGAGATGGGCGGTTGAGGTTGGGTCAAGTGGGGGGGGGGTAGGTCGGAGCGCGATTGTGGCGTAAGGGCGAAGATCCACGGGGGAAGGGGTTCGGCGCAATTGGACAGGAGGGGTATGAAGTTGGACAGCGCAGAACCGTTACCGCCCGATGCGGCTATTTTTAGAGCCATCGACAGATCCTCCGTGCGGGGGCTAAAGACCGAAAATAGAGCAAGCGCTGTCAATGGCGCGGATGGAAGATTGTAGATGGGTCTAAGGGTCATTTTGAACCCGTAGGCCCCCGTTTCTTCGCAAACAAAGTGCGCATGCACCCGCGGCGCGGAGGGAATGACAGGGGGGGGGGGGACGCTGTGGAAAGGAGCGCCGTGTGGCGGGAGGAGATTTCCGTAAATGGGGGCGCAAGGGGGGCTTGGAGGGCCTCGTCCGAAAATAGAACAAGGGCGTCGTCTTGGCCTGCAATGACCGTGCGCGGGTCAAACGTCACGGCCAGAAGCGAAGCGAAGGGAAATTCCGCAGAATAGACCCGATTTTCATCCGAGTTGGGATGCAACGATTCGAGCACCACAAACGGGTGGCTCATGAGCGCGACGCTGCTGCGCCCTCTCCCTTCCTGCAAAATACTTCCGCGAAGCGAAGCGAGGCCCGCGATGAGGATTTGAGTGGCGCAGTCAAGCGCGGGAAGATGCTGAGCCGCAAGGCGGCCAAACAGCGCGTGTAGGGCCATCAGGACGGGGGGGAGGGGGGCACCGCCTGCAACAAAGCGGACGCACGCGCTTGCGATGGCTTCGACGATGGGGATGAGATCTGATAGGGGGGGGGGGGGAAGAGTCGCTGCGAAAATGACGGCCGGCGCGAGGGCCTCGAAGGGGCTTTCGTCGGCGGCGCGGCGGAGGAGGCGCGCGACATCGCGGGGAGGGAGGGCGGGGGGGGCTTTTCGGAAGAGCGCGGCGACGAGAGGGGCGCGGGCGTCGTCGGGGACGGGGGAGGTCGTCAGGAGCCACTCTGCAAACGAAACGAAGTCGTGCGGTTTGTTAAAGAGGAAGAGGTGCGCGTCGAGCAGCGCAGACGCTAAAAGTTTGGAAAATTGAGCTGCGGAGAATTTAGCCGCAAGGCTGAGCAGCCGCTCGCGCAAGCGCCGAGCCGAAGCGTCAGAGGGGGGGGACGGCTGCGCAACGCCGAAGCGCGAAAGGCGGGCAGTGACCGCAAAGAGGCGCAGTACGGTCTCGGAAGTGTCCCCGTCACCCGCAAGGTCCAGCAACTCCGCAAACGCGTCAAGTGTTGGAGGGGAGGGGTCAAAAATGAAGGGGAGGCGCCCGCTCGTCGCGCGCGGGACGGTGCCGACGATGCGCGCGGAGTATCCCCACGTTTCGTCGCCCGACTCGCCGACGAGGACAAAACGGACGGAGTCGCCGGAAAAAATGAGAGGGGGGGTGCCTTTTGAGAAGTCAGTAGGAGAAAGAGAGGAGGGGGTACCGTTTAAGCCGGGGAAGTGGCGCTGGGCTCCGCGGCCTGAGAATCGCTCCGCTGCGGCGGTTGAGTGGGCGCTAACAGACGTGATTGTTAAATAGTCTTCTGGAGAAGAAAGCTCGCTGCGGGAGTCAAACGTGATTGACAGCTCCACTGCGCCAGGCACGACGACGATGTCGGAGTTGTCGGTGTTGGCGCGGTAAGGGTGGGGGGTCTCAACGGACACCCACACCCGCGCACAACGGAGGGAGTCGATGTCCATAGTCTCGTACGGCGCCGCCATGGCGGCGGTTGCGGCGAGTAGAAACGAAGCGAGAGCGCGGGCATCTTCCGGGCGCGGGGGGGGGGGGGTGATGCTGCGAGCACTCAAGGGGCGGGTGGAGGGGCTGAGGTAGATCTTGCCAGCGCTGAAGGCCGCGGCTGCGAGCTGGGAGTTTTTGAGGTCGTAGTAGTAGGGGGGGGGGGGG
>JAIYDP010000218.1 GCA_027487435.1 Verrucomicrobiaceae bacterium
CCCGATGCGATAAACCTCCCGCACGGCGACCAACCTACCGCCCGGACGGCGGCGCCGTGGGAAAGCGCGCACAAACGCGCCGTCGGACGTCCACACGCGGACCGGCGCGTCGACTGACGCCGTCGCCACCATCGCGCCGTCGGGGGAGAACTAAGCGAAGAGAGTGGAGTGGTGCTGGTCTTTTTTAAGCCTCGGCACGGCGGGTCAAGCCAGAGGAGGGGGGGGAGGGGGGTGCGCTTCGCTTCTCCACCGCAGCTCTGCCGGAGGTGCTCTGGTGCGCTCACCCGCTCAAGCTCACGGCATGAGTCATCGCTCGCACGAGCCAACTCCACCGCGCATGCGGCTGAAGCCGCACACGACATGCCCCCGCGGTGTGAAGCCCCTTCGCGAGGCCCTCAAAGACCCTCTCCGCTGCACATCTTCGCCCTCCCGCATCATTCCACCCATCTCCGTCAAGCTTCCGCAAGCTTGCGGACGGTCTGCGACAAAGGCGGAGGGCACAGAGGCGGGGCTTACAGCGGCAGAGGTTGCGGCTCGGGAGGGCGAGCTAAGCGAGGAAGTTCAAATAAGTGCGAAGCGGTGTCGGCGCTGCTTGGGCGGCTGAATGAGATGAAAATACACGACCGGGCAAATAAACCCCAGTCGTGTATTTTCATCTCAAGGAGATCGCGGCGTTGGACAGCCGCGCCACGACGAGCGGCTGGAGCGAAGCGAATGGAGCAGCGGCTGGTGCGCGTGAAAAGTTTTCTCGTTGGTCTTTGAACTCCCGTCACCCGCATGCCATCAATCGTATATTGACATGAGATGAGGCAATCTATTCTTGGGGGGGCTCACAAATCCATCCGAGCGGAAGGGGCAACGCCAAAAACGACTTCAATTCCGGCTGCAGCACCCGCCACCGCCGCGTCGATCCCTCGCGACGTCCTCCAGCCACAAGCAGCCGACGCGCGCGCCTCCTCAACGGTGACGCGCTCAGAAACAGCCCTGTTGGTCTACCGCTGGCACACCCCTCTCGCTCCGGGCACGTGACGTCTTGGTCCTCATCACACGTTGCCGCGAACGTTGCCCAACCTCGCGGCACATCAAATTCTTGGCCAAAACAGCACCTTTTCAACCAAACCCTAAACCCATGCTCTCACTTCATTTTGATTGACATCAGCTCTACATGAGGTTTACTTTGGGGGGCCTGGAGTAGGCGCCTCCGCTAGAAGCAACGCTGGAGTAGGATTGGGTCCCTTGGAGCGCAGAGATCTGATTCGGTGCCGAATAATTCTCCATCCGTCAACGGCCATGCAAGCAAAAAACATCAACGCCGGCATGACATAAATTGCAGCCTGCAGGTGCTCGGCGGTCGATGCGACTGGCGCGTCCTGCGGATTTTGCGTTGCCGCGCCGTGGAGAAACAACAGGCCAAGCAGAAGGAGTGCTGTGTTAACAAACGCGTCGGCAATGGTGACGAGCTCGTACTTGTACGGCTTCAGCGCAATGACGGGTACCACCCCCACAATCACAGCAAGCGCGCAGGCAGACGTCCTACCCGCGTAATCCGACCCCGACACGGCCGCAACGGACGGGGCGATTGTGTACAGGACCCTCTGGCAAAGGACCCAAAAGCTCCAGTTTTTGGTCGCGCACGCGTTGACAAACGCGCGGGCTGCGCTGAGGTTGGCGTGGAGGAAGAGGTGCTCCGCGCTTTCGAACCGAAGCCCCCCCGTTGGCGTCGACTCAATTGTCTGCTTGTACTGGTCCAGCGTTTCCCTCAGAAAGGACCTCATGAAGCATCCGTCGATGCCAACCATCACAACGCCAAGCGCAATCTTGAAGTGGGCGTCCATTCGGCGGAGGGCTTCTGAACGCTCTGCAACGAGGGCCTCCTCAGTGAGATGCTCTCGCCGACTCCACCAGTTGGGCACAGGCAGCGCTTGCAGTCCTTTGATTGTGTCATCTTTGACCGAAGACGGGTCAGCGAGGCTGAGCTCACCCACAAGCTCGATGATTTTAGTCCAAAGGACGCTTGCATCAAATTCGCCCTCGAAGCTCGTTTTGTCTCGCTCGAGAAACCTCAGCACAATCAAGCACGCTTTGCGAATCGTTTCCCGCTCCTTGAAGCCGTACGCCAAGCGGTCCATGGTGCGGTCGCCAAAGGGCACAAAAGGCGCTTCTTGCTCCAACTGGAGGCGCCGAAACACGGAGAACGGCTCCGCGTCTGGTTTCGCTCTGCCGACGTGGTGTCGAATCGAGCAGATGGGCCACAGCAGGGCCACCACCAGGGCTGCGACGTAGATGAACACGCTCGCAGCAATGGGCGCTGCCCTGTCCGCCGCCCCCGACGACACGGTGTGCAGCATCGAAACGAGCGCCACGTCGGTCGCACCGTTCAGAAGCGGCGTGAAGTTGATCAAAAAGATGACAAGCAGAACGCTTGCGAACTTTTCAAATTGCCTCTTTTCATTCTTCGCTTCCGTCGCCGTGCTCGCCTCTGCCTGCTTCTCCTCCTCGTTTTCTCCAGCAGCACCCTTCCGCTCCGTCAGCGCAAACGAGCGTTCATCCGACGAAGAGCTGCGTCGACTCAAGAGCCTCCGTTTCAAAGCTGCGAAAGCAAACGCGAGGCTCTTCTTGACTTGGGACGGGAATTGCAAGGCGTGGATAAGCAGCACGAAAAAAATCTCCGCTGTGATGGGCACCATCATGGTGATGACAACCCTTTGATCCACCGTGAGGCCCCTCACAAAACAAAGCGGCGCCTGTCCAGCGGGGTGAAGTATTTCAAGATTGATGGCCGACGTCACTGCGTTGAGAGCCACCGACTTGCCCGCCAGGATCTCTTGCAGCCTCCGAACCTCACAGAAGATTGGCGCCATTTGGTAAAAGAAAATGGTCACGATGAGTAGGCCCGATGACACGCAGGTGACTTTGCCCTTCATTGCGTCCTCAAAGTAGCCGAAAAAGAAGGTTGTCTTCATGGACTCCCAAGCAGTCAGGTTGCCAACTCCTTTCGCCACCGGCCTCTCCTGATCACTGTGGCTGCGCGGCAACGCGTCCACAGCGGTCTCTCTCAGCGACGTGCTGATGAGCAGCGGAGAGGGGTTTTCTAGAACTGCGGCTGCAACCCGCTGGTCACCTTCGTCGTCGGTCAGAGCCTTCACAACGTACAAAATCATCGTGAGGGCGAGAAAGAGTCCGAGCCAGAGCATCCACCACAGCGCCATCTGCGCAGTGACGCAGTCCTGTGCCTGCAGACACGTCGAACTGAACAGTGCGTCAAAGTATCCGACCGCTTGGTTGCATTCGCGGCAGAGGAAGCCGACTCTGTTGGGTTTGCATGCAATATTTGTTGAGTAGCCGCAGTCAAGTACGACGCTCTCCCAGGCGTCCCCATCCAAAAGAGCCTCCTGGCTTGACACGTCCGGGTCACAAAATCCAGCTGGGCAGTGAATTGCAAAGCAGGCGCGGCCAATGCGGAAACCGTAAAATCCTCGTCGGGGACGGATGCGGGAGATAGTGACGTTCGCAGCGTCCCCTTTGATAGCGACTTGGGCTCTTGTGGTGAAGGAGCAGTTGAATCCGAATGGGCACGGGAAGACGCCCTGAGGCGCCTCTACAAAATTGGCTGAAAAGGATCGGATGGCCATCCCCCCTTTTGCCAACGAGTAGGTGGAAGGAGGGACTGTGGCGCAGCGAAGGGAGTAAGACACGAGCTGAACTGTGGAGTGGGGCAGGGGGTGGGTGACATTCTGCGCCACCTCAGCGACTGCAAAAGTTCCAATCGGACATTCGAAGGTCAGAGCCTTTGCCAATTTGACTCCCGCAATGCCCTGCAGCATCACCGCGACACCCTCAGCCTCACCCCTAAGGGCGACAGACCCCAGCTCAAGCGACGAATATGTCGACGAGGCAAACAGGGCCGTCCCGAGCCTCGAGGATGCGGAATTGGCGGACAGGGTGGAGTCGAGCGACACGTTGGCGAAGCTGCTGCCGAGAAAAAAGATCGCCCCACCGACGAAGTCTGCGCGATTTCGGGTGAAATGAGATGACAAGATGTCGAACGCTCCGTTCGACAGCCTCAGCGCCCCACCCACAGACGCGGCGTTGCCGTCGAAGTCCGAAGATTTGATCAAGGCTTTGGTGATGTGAAAGAAGGTCGGACCGACCTCACAAGGGCCGCAAGTGCGAGCCTCGGCGACGCAACGGACGCAACAGAGAGGGACATCAAACGGCTTCCTGTAATGCGCATCGGAAATGCTCGTATTTGACACGGCGCTGAATGGAATGCAGGCGCCGCTCGCGTTGAAGGGGGCTTTTGAGCTGACGAGGCAAAGCTGCGAGAGGGAGGTGCTGTCGCAGCAGCAGACCTCACTCGAAGGGAGGGACGGCGGAAACAGAGCGGGGGGGTCCTCCGATCTATGAACAGCCACTGCGCCGCCAGACTCACCCGCACGGTTGTTCTTGAAAGTGCAGCGACTCAAAACGAGTGACAGGAGGGGGGGGAATGTTGATGGGGCTTCAAAAGGATCCCCGATTACGAACATACCCCCCCCTAGCGTAGCGGCACTGTTTCCATCAAAAAGACATCCGACAATCGACACGTTGGAGCTGTAGACAAAAAGCCCTCCACCCCTTGAACGGCTGGCGTTGTTTGAGAGGAAGAGAGAGTCAGCAACATCAACTTGAGAGGACCGGAAATAGCCTATGTTGGCGCCCCCCCCCGAATCAGCGACGTTTTGAACAAAAGTGACGTTTCGAGCGTGTGCGAGGCTGAAGTCGCTCATGTCAAGACCCCCCCCATTCGTCTTGGCGTAGTTGCGATCAAACGACACGTCGGTGAGCACGAGAGTGTTCCCAATGCCCGTGCGAATGGCGCCGCCGTCATCAATCGACCTGTCGGGGCCGCATCGCGCCGAGTTCAATTCGAACTTCGAACTTGAAATTCGAACTGTTGACAAGCACTCGACGTAAATGCCCCCGCCGTCGCAGGAGAGGCAACGCTCTTCTTCGAAGTCAAACTGCGGGTGCCTGCAGCCGACGGTGTTGCTTCGAAAGACCGAGTTCGAAATGCGGACGTCAGCGACGAAGTCAACGTGAATGGCGCCGCCCTTGGCTCTGGCGGCGTTGCGCTCGAAGAGGCAGTCGGCAATGCTGACGGCGGTCGACACGGAGGAGAAGTACCCCTTGTCCCTCATTGCTGATATATTTAGAAACTCGTCGTTGTCGTAGTCATAGACAGCGCTGAGCTGATTTTGACAGATGAAAACAGAGAGGTCTCCCCTGCGCGTGCTCGTCGCGTTGAGGACCCGAAGGAACAACGGGGGTGGGGAGTTCGCGTCAAACCGTTCTTCCCTTCCACTCCTCGCGGCCAGCGTGTTCCGATTCTTGCGAGTTGCGGCCCCGACAAGCAGGGCCCCCCCCTGCGCGTCCGCTGCAGTGTTGCCCTCAAATGTGCAGTTTCTTATCGCGACGACATTTTGGTACCCCTCCGCATGAACTGCGCCCCCATCCTGCGACGCGCTGTTGAATTTGAAGGCGGAGCCCTCGACGGCGAGCTCCACGGCGGAGAAAACCAACAGCGCGCCGCCAAACTCTGCCGAATTGTTGCGCAGCGACGAGCCACTTACTTTGACGGCTGAACCCTCTCGGGCCAAAACAGCCCCTCCCATCGACAGCGGAAACGTGCCTTGCGGAAACGCAAAGCAATTGGCAAATTCTGAGTTGGTGACCGTCAGAAGCACGAGGGAGCCGACAAATACACCCCCCCCACAGCGGTTGCTTAAGCCAACGAACGATGAGGCCGTGATGTTGACAAAGTTCCAAGTAGTGCGGTTGGGGAGAAGGGGGTGTGGGCTCTCCCAGCGGTAGTGGACGGGGGCGCGTGAGTTGACGACAGCAAGGCCTCCACCCACTCCGAAGAGCCAACTCGGGGGCCGCTGCCCAAAACTCTCAGACCCTATGTGCTGCGACAGGGACTCATTTGACAAGCAGAGGGCGCGTCGTGTCCAATTTGAGAGATATCGCTGGTTCAGCGCCGTCACAGTTGAAATGACGTCCTGAGATGGGTCGATTGTTGTTTCCCCGCTGATGTTCGAACGAGAAATGAGCACGTCTCCGTCCAGGACTGCAATGGCAGCGATCGCATCAATGGCACTGATTCTGCGGTGAATGGTTGAGTTCTGAAGAGCCACGTTGACCCCCACGGAGAAAACAACTGGTGCGACGATGGCAAAGGACGTCACTCTGACGTTAAGAAGTTGAAGAGTTGGAGTGCTCCTTGATGGACGCGATGCTGCAAAGAAGACCGAGAGGGTTGGGTCTGGTGAGAGCAGAGCATTGGTGACATCAAGGTCGCGAACAGTCACTGTGATGGCCAAATTGGTAAAGTTGAAAGCAGGGACGCTGCGGGTCCCAACGTTTAAACTCTGAGGTGTCAGGGCGACATCGCAAAGTGCTCCACTTGCGGTGACGTCGACGGAAGGAAGACGACGTCGTCCGATGCGTCAGACCCATCAAACGATATCGACGCCGCACCAGAAGGGACGTACACCAACAGAACGTCTCGTGCCGTCGAGTATTCCTCAGGTACACGAGGAGCTGAGCCGACGCATTTGGCCAATGGCGCACTCGTCCATCGGCCGCTGGCCAGGTCTGCTGCCGTTGGACAAGTTATGGCAGGACTGGCTGTGCACAGAGCAATGGCGATGCAGCTGACCAGAAATCTCAAAAAGACGCCAGGGCAGTGCGCATCCTGAGGCGACGGGTCCTGACTTGGAAACGGCATGTTCTTAAGGGCTCTACTTCCTGATTTGGGTTTGGCATTTAAAACGCCACTGCGCTGGCAGACGCACTGGCAGCTGCAAAGAGGAGCTGCAGCAGCTGCCTCTGTGACCGTTCGCATGACGAGCGTTTGGACGTCAGCGCAGTTATTTTTCACTCGTGACTCTAAATTTCAGATTTTTGTTTGTTAACGAAGTTGTTCGCCAGGCCCTGACAAACAAGCACTTCCGTCGCCACCCTCTGCGTGCGGCTGTCGGCAGGCAATCCCCCTTTTGCGCTCGTTTGGAGAGACCCCCCCCCCCGAACGCAGTTGTTTGGCTACGGGTCAGAGGAAACAATCAGCGACGGCTCCGATCATCGTTGGAGATGTCGGGCCATCACATCAAAACGGCAGCTCCCCTCTGACTCATCTGTCGCCCCCCCCCCCTTCTGACCGGCTGCGTTGATCACGGAACCGGTTCAACGGGTGTTGGGATGACGTTTGGGCTCAATGCGAGAGATATCACACGAGTTGTTTGATGACGTATATGCGTGACCCTTTGGATTTGATGAGGGACCCTTGAATATCTCCTCTACTTTGCTACATTTCAGAACAATTTAGTCACATCATGGTGATAATAATAAATATCAAAAAGATTTGAAAATGGTCGAATGGATGGCTACCGCGCACCCATCACATCTGAGTTGGTCAATAAGATCCCAATGCAATAATGAAAAATATTTCGGATATTTCTTTTGATGGCATGATGGCATTCTCAAAACAGCTTGATGGATGGGGCAACAAAAAGGATCTGATTATTCCAAAAATAAAATTCAATGTAGCGCTCTTTCCCCTTCGAAACGACAAAAAAAGACATTCAAATTCGAAAATGACACCAAAAATCAGAAAATAAAAATGACGACAAAATTCGAAAAAAAAATAACATGTGGTGGAGCCGCACGTGATGCATCACCAACGAAAAAGCCATCAAAATTCGGCAAAAAAGAGTGTCAGATGACGATAAGGAATCAAAAAGAAAAACATTTGATGGAGGAAGAACAAGGCATGAAAATGACCCAATATTTCCCAAATATGTCTGGAAGAATTTCAAAGAGGGGTGCGCGACCAAACAGCTCGTCGCACATCGCGACCGCATCGTAGACATCAACTCCAGCCCCCACCCGCGGAGGCGCCAAGAACGAACCGTCACCGCTTAAATCCAAATTTAAATTCGAATTCAACTCTCCCAGCGAGGCGACACTTGAAAAGACGCTCCCTTCACTTCGCTCCGCCCTCCGCCGCAAACGTTCCGTCACTTCTCCCAGCGTCGCGATCTCCCGGAGGAGGAGGCTGTGGACAGCCTCATCACTCTCCCCGTCAAAATGGGAGGGGGGGGTAGGGGATGAGGGGTGGGCGGGGCTCTGGTCTTCCTTCGCTGTGGCAACGGCGGGAAAGGGGGGGGGAGGCGCTGCGAGCCGTGGGTCTACATCGGGTAGAGAAATTGAGAACTGAGATTGAGGGGGGGGGGTGAGATATTGAGAGATTTTTCTTTACGCGAGCGGAGATCGGGCCGACGAAAAAGAGCGAAGCGAAGGGAAACGCCTCAGAAGATGTGGTCTCAACGACCGCGCCTCCAATGGGCGCATCCTTCGAAGTCATGCAGGGGGGGGGGGGGGCCGTCAAGGATGGAGGCCTCGATGACATATTTCAAATAGGAAGAAGCAATCAAGGCACAGAAATAAAGAACGAGAGCGATAAAGTAGAACCAATCTGTTAGCGCTCACGTCAGCTGTCAAAGTCAAGTCAAAGCGCGCGAGCCGGAGGCACGCGACGTCGTCGGCGTCGAACTCGAGGCTGTCCCTTCCGTTCGCGTCGTCCACGACAAGCCGCCCGATTGATTGGCCGTTCATGGAAACATCAACGATGACACTTGCGCTGCAACGAATTAAAATAAAGAATAGAGAGGAAGAACGTAGAGCCGTACACCTCAGACACAGAGAGCCGCACTTTGACCTCGCCGCGGGAGGGGGGGGGAGGGGGGGTTGACGAGCGAGGGGGGGGGGGGACGTCAAAAGCTGGTGCTGGCTGTTCGGAGTGCAGCTCCTTCGCTTCACTTCGCTTCGTTTCTTCGCGAGGGAACACGCCGCGGATGCGCAACGAATAACGGACGCGGTAACAAATGGCTTCCATGGCACTGTTAATGACGGGGACAGTGGCGCGGGAGAAGAGCGCACCGTTCTCCCACAGTGACCTGAAGGGTCAGAAGCGAGTGGCTGGCACCAACGCGATGGTCACGAGCGGCCAGAGCTCGACCGCCATGGCGCCGATGGGGCGGGTGCGGTCGGGGTCGGTCAAAGAGACGACGATTCTGTTAGTGGCGATGCACCTAGGAGGAGTCAAAGTGACGACGTTTGGGACACATCAAGCCATCAACGACGGACTGGAAAGCCTTCGAAAAGACACTCCCAAAGTGGCACGCAGATGCGGCGCGGGCAGCGCTGTTGCGGCGGACAGGAGCTGTCATAGTCAAAACGACATATGTTTGGTTTGCTCCATGAGGCATATTAAAATAATGTGACATAAAAAACATATCGCACCGTCGCCAAGCAGCGCCACGTCGGCAGCAAAACGCATCGTTTCGCAGTCAGCCGCAACCAAGACGTCCTCGACCACAAATTCGACGAGGAATGATGTGGCACTGGGGGGCAAGGGGAGGGTGTTCTGAATTTGTGGTGATGGTGAAACGGTACGATTTCGAAGAGACACGGAAACGTCGATGGCAGCCTGGGCGCCGTCAACTCCCGAGAGGATTCGCCATGAGCTGTTTTGGGTGATGGCACACATCACGTCTCGAAGGGTCACGGTGGTCGAACCGAGCTCGGTGCCGGTGGGATGCGCGTTAATGGATATAGTTATATTTAAGGACGAAGTTAGAGCAGCGAGGAGCGTCGGGACGGAGAGGACGAGGGGGATGGCGGCCGAAAAGTTAAAGACCGGGTTAAAGAACAATGGAGCGACGAAAGAGGAATATTTGGCGTCGCCGAGAGATATGGTTGCAAAGGTTGATGGGCCATCAAAAGCTGAAAGACGAAGAGAGGGGTGGAGGGAGGCGAGGGGGGTAACCAGTGACTGTCAGGGGTGAAAATATTCAAACATCTTCGCCACAAATACGTCTTGAATATTCATTCATTGACTGTCAAGAAAAATTTCAGAGCATTTAACAATAAAAAAAAAATGCGAATAAAAATAACATACGAACGAGATAAATGACATATGGTCGATCTGATATAATAGATATATACTTTTTAAACTTAAAACAACAGTCGCCATTATTATTGTTTTATTAACAATATGAAACGGCCAATCGTATCAAAAGAACTGACGCGATAAACCTCATTTCCTGCAAATAATTCATAAATAAAAATAAATAAAATAAATTGTAATTTTCTGGTGATGGAATTCTTTCAAACCAAGGGAATAATGCTAGGAAAAATTATTTCGTGATTAATCACAAATAAACGGGGGGGGAAAAAAAAAAGGCGAGAAACATGAGCTGGCTATGGGACCTTGAGTCCGCAAGCAGAACGAACGGTCACGTCGACAAAGTTTTGAGCGGCGCAGCGAACGACGAAGCCGTTCGCGTCCAAAATGACAGTTCCGTGCTCCGTGTCTTTAAGAGGCACGGCACGGAGAGAAATTCGAGCAGATACTTGTTTGTTATGAAGGGTGAGGGACTGCGAGAGGGCCGTTCGCGACCGCGACGTCGAGCGAATGAGCGCACTGGACGTTTTTAGCGTTTTCTTTAATTATCTTAAAACCATCGAGGGGGGGGGGTGTATCAGGAAACAAAGAAATGTCAAAAGGGGAGTCAAATCCCCAACGAGCACACATCAAACATCAAACAAATATGACGAGATGCAGCGAAAGAGAAAAAAAAGAAAGCAAAAATAGAAAAAATAAATCAAATGCTCACGCGATTCGCCCCGGGGGGATGTCAAATCTGGCCACTTCCGCTTCGTAAAATTCGTCCGAAATGTACTTTAGAGCAACGCTGACTAGCTCCGTCGCAGAGGGGTGCAGGGCTAACGCAAGTGACAGCCGCAGCTCCGCTGAAGGGCCGACAGGGAAGGGGGGGGACTTTACGGAAGTCCCGCCAGGGGCTGTGATGGACACGTAGAGTGCTTCCAGTCAGTGCGACGGGGGGGGGGGGTACAAGGCGAGAAGTGAAGTGGGCCAAACGACGAGTCTGTCAGTGAGCGCGGGAGGGTTTGAAGGGCGGAGGAGGGGGGGACGCTCGCGATCTCAACGACGGAGATTTCGACGTGACAAGTCGTCTGCGCAGGTCAAGCCGCGTCATATCGGAGAATACGGTTTGGATAGCCCGCTCGATTCGCCACTTGATGGCTCCG
>JAIYDP010000093.1 GCA_027487435.1 Verrucomicrobiaceae bacterium
ATGGCAACAACTGCAGTTTTCGTCGATCGAGCAGCTGCCGCTCTATGGGGAATATTTATTGCTGATGCTCTCTCGATGCCTGTGCATTGGTATTATGACACCTCGGCTCTGAAACGGGACTACGGCAAGATTTCGACATATCATGCGCCGAAAGAGAAGCACCCCACCAGCATTATGAATCTGGCAAGCACTGGTGTTGGAGGGCGTGGCTCTCAATCTGCATCCATTGTCGGAGATGTCATTCTAAAGGGAAAAAAGCACCTATGGGGAAAATCTGGAACGCACTACCACCACGGAATGAAGGCCGGGGAGAACACTCTCAATGCCCTCTGTTCCAGAGTCCTGATGCGATCTATTACATCTTCGAAATCTTACGATTCATCGCGATTTTTGAAGGATTATGTCGAATTCATGACGTCTCCTGGGTCTCATGGCGACACTTACGCTGAATCATATCACAGGGATTTCTTCAGCAATTGGGTGAGGGGTGTGCCTCCTGAGAAGTGCGCTGGTGAAGAGAAACACGACACCCCGTCTATCGGCGGCTTTGTGACGATACCGCCCGTCGTTCTCGCGTCCATGGAGTTGGATACGGCATCCTTCTTGACTCGGATCAAGTCTCATCTCTTTCTGACGCACAAGTCTGACTCGCTTGCCAGCTACGCTGAGATCTACGCTGTTCTTCTGCGAGACATTCTGAATGGAGCGAATACAAGGGTGGCGGTTCAAGCAGCGGGAAATAAGATCGGACTGGACATCGAAGCGATCGTCAAAAAAGGCTTGGCTGACGAGAAAGTTGTTGGAGGAATGTTTGGTATGGCCTGTTATATCACCGACTCGTTTCCGAACATCTTATATCTCGCGTTCAAGTACGCCGACAATTTCTCTGAAGGAGTTTTGGCAAACACGAACTGTGGTGGCGAAAATTGTCACAGGGGATCGGCTTTGGGTGCTATTTTGGGTGCTGCAAACGGAATGAAGGGGATCCCCGATCGTTTTATCAACGACTTGAAGGATTCGGCCACAATCAAAGCTGAAATTGAAGATTTCTTGAATGCTGTCATGGTTTCGCAGAAAGCTGACTTGTAAGAATGTTCAAGAGTAAATACAACCACCAGTTTTGATAGGTTTGAATAGCTTATGGTTCAAGATTTCGTGTCACTCTCCAGCTCTCTCTGTAGACGCCGCTCCAAGCGTTCTCGTAACTTCACCTCCAGGAATGAGAAGATCTTCGAGTTTCATGCCCTCTCCTCTGCCATGAGTTTTTCTTGAATCTTGAATCCAAAGTAACCACCAACAGCAGTCCCAATTGAAATGACGAGAACCAACTTCCCCGTGCCCATAAATTTAAAAAGAGTCAAAAGTACCAAATATAGAATGGAAAATTACATCGTGAAGAAGAAACTAGGTGAGGGTGCGAATGGAATCGTGTATAGCGGTAAATGCCTCACATCAGGCAAACATGTCGCTTTGAAGCGCGTGTTCCTGAGAAGCGTTGAAGATGGGCTTCAATTAACAGCCCTTCGGGAGCTTCTCGCTCTGAAATATGTACGGCATCCAAATGTATCAAAGCTTCTCGCTATATTGAAAGCGAGCAGATTGTATCCCTCTTCAACTACTTTGCTGACAAGTCCTCGTTGGTTTTTGTTATGGAACATGCTGAGACGACTCTCTCCGAAATTATTCAAAGCTCTGTTACGATCAGCAGTCAAGAAATCTGCTATATTGCAAAATCCCTTCTTGAGGCTGTTCTTGCTTTGCATGCAGTCGGCATAATGCATCGAGTATCCGCAAAAGTCAACGACCTGATTCTGCAGGACATCAAACCCCAAAACGTTTTATTCACGTCAGAAGGCCATCTGAAGCTCGCGGACATGGGCCTCTCGAGAGTTTTTGACTCGTCGAGGCCATGCTCGCACCAAGGGGGCACAAGGTGTGTTTGCTGCCAACGTGAAGCTGACGAACAGATGGTACAGAGCACCTGAAATTCTGTTTGGGTCCAGAGCGTATGGACCAAGTTCGGACATGTGGTCCGTTGGTTGCGTCATTGCCGAATTGTTTGAGAGGGCCCCGATATTTTGTGGAGACACGGACATCGCTCAGGCCTGTGTCATCCAGTCGATTCTTGGCACCATTGATGAGAATTCTTGGCCAGTAACCACCCCGCCACTGTGAATGACATAAAAGGGATCCTCTATGTTACCCGACTTCGGAAAAATTGAGTTTTTACCGAATGCGAGGTTACAGGATGAAGTCATTTTGCCGTCCACGCCAAAGAAGTTTCGAAATCTCATTTTGGGGTTGCTTCGATATGATCCTAGTTCAAGGACGTCGCCGCAACTTGTGAATGTTTGTTTTGGTTACACTGACGGCGTAGTCACTTGACATGTTGACGGACGGCATGCAAAGCCATTCTGACGTGCGGGATTTGGTCACGGCAACGATTGCTGAAAAATCGAGGGAATCATAATGAAGCCCGACTGTAGAAGAGGATATTATCAGCAAACGCGTATGCCAAGCACGGTGTGTCCGCGCCTAGGAAGTCGGCGACGATGTGTAAATATTAATGACTAAACTCAAAAGTATTCGAAATCTCAAATGGAAAATGATTTGGTGTTGTACTATCGCCACCGCTTAAGTGATCCGTCTCGTCATGAGCCTGATGTAGTAGATGAATTTGAATCTGAACGAAGTCTATTGCTAGAGAAGTTTGCAAAGTTGGAGCAGGACGTTGCTGAGAGACACAACCTCCGATGGGAGTTGGGACGTAGAGACAGAGATATCATGGAATTACAAAAAGCTCTCAGCGATGTCAATGCCACTTTATTGAAGGAGAAACAGAGGGTCATAGATCTTTGTGCTGAAAACGATAACCTCAAAGGTTTTTATTTTCTGTGACATCTGCTGACACGGCAGCTCAAGAAATGAGCGATCGGGTCAAGATTCAACAACTCCTTGCTCTTGCTCAACCACTGACTGAAGAAATCACCTTTTCAAAGGACCGCGCACCATCTAAAGTTGTGAAGTCAAATCCAGTGGACTCCTTCGGGGGCGTTGATCTTTCCGCTGGACGAGCTGTGAGTGTCTTTTCACTATCTCTCACTCTAAGGGCCCGTCTCGCGTGGTACGGACGATCTACCTGCCAAACGACAACATCACGTCCATCAACTTTCAACTGGAGTCCATGAAGCTGCAGCTTGAAGAGCAGCGGAAGCTCTTCGACCAAAAAGATGCTGCGTGGGAGGAAGAGCGCAAGGTGCTCCTTGACGCCATGGCCTCGGCCACAGCGCGCGCTGATGTCGATCAAGATGGGCTGAGGCGGGAATTGCACAAAGTCGAGGAGTCACTGACGGAGACAACCAAAGGTCCGCCGCCTACGTCTCTGAGGCTGATCTGCCTTAGAACTTCTTTACCTGCGCCACGACACTCAGCGGTCGGAGCGGCTGCTGAAGGAGGACAATGAGCGCCTTGCAGCTCAATGCGAGTCCCTCTTGTCACGCCTCGTGCGCTTTGCTAATGATTGCTAGAGCCGAGGTGGCGGCGCTGCAGCGAAAATGTGATGCGGATGTTGCAGCGACGGCTGCCGCAAGCGACGCGCGCACTGCGCGGCTGATGTCGGACTCCACGGCGACTGCGGAGCTGCAGGGGGATGAGATCTACAGACTTAAAGCAGAACTAGCAGGGTTGCGCGTGTACCACGAGAAAGTGGTCGCTGCACTCCAGCTCCACATCGTGAAACTAGCTGACAAGTGCAGACCCTCTGGATTGTGCTCAAACCTTCAGATGCAAGAAACTGTTTGTGCGGCGGCTGCAAGACTTCAATGGCCTTTCACAAGACATGGCCCTCCTCCGCAAGCAGCTTCGTTCCGTCGCCGTAGAAGTGAAGCGAAGTCTTCGCCAGACCCGCACCGAGAGGGAGCGCCCCGCCAGTGCTCGGACGTCAAGTGGCCGGGACCCTGACGACGATTCTTACATTCGAGTGCCTGGGCTGTTGCTTGCATTTGATGCCATTGAGGTTTGATGTGCGCCCCGTGAGCTAACGGAACAAGAAAGGCCTACAGGCGGTGGAGGAAAGTATCGGCGACTTGCGGGCACACGAGATCCCAACTGCGTCTGAGCGTGGGTGTGTAAACTAGCAGCGGGTTGACGCTGGCGTAAGTGAATATGTTGTGATGCAATTACATTCATTTAATCAAAAGAACAGATAGGACGTACATTGAAATACAGAAGAAGTGACACATCACGAGCGCGTCACGTCGCCAACAATTTTGTCGCGCTCGCCGAGGGTCTCGGCGAGGATGCGGTAGAGGAGGACGGGGGAGCAGACGAGCAGAGGGCCGATGACGACGCCCTGAAGGGAGAACATGTACAAGCCACCCATGACGGACATGCCGACGATGAAGTGGTGGCTGTCGTGGACCTCGCTGTAGATGGAAGGGTCAACGACAAACCAGACGAGGATGTGGCCGATCGCCATGGCGGCTGCAGCGGTGACGGAGTGGCTGAAGTAAATGTAGGCGCAATAGGGGAGGAGGGCAAGCCACGTGGGGAGGAATTGAATGAGGCCGGTGAAGCCCGAGACGAGGGCGGGGATGTAAATGAGGGGGAGATCAAAGAGGGAGGTGATGAGCCAGGTGAAGAGGAAGTGGAAGGAAAATATGCGGACGGAGGAGAGAAGGGCGTCTTTGACGGTGCGCTGAAAAGAGTGCTGGATTCTATTTCTGGCGTCGATGAAATCTGATGGGAGGACGGACACGACAAAGTCGAGGATGAACTTGCGCTGCACGAGGAGGTAATAGAGGGTCGACCAAAAGAGCAAGGCGGAGAAGAAGAAGTCGATGATGGACATGGAGAGGGTCAGAATGACTGTCGCAAGCTGGCCGACGGCGCCTCTGAAGGAGGTGAGGAGGAGGGTGGAGTACTGGGGCAGGATGGCGAAGAAAGCGGAGGGGTCAAAGTAGTTTGAGAGGGTGAGGGTGTCGTAGACGCTGCGGACGGAATGGACGACGTCAGACAAGGAGTGGAAGCGAAGCAAAGAGGTGACGCTGATGTTGTGGTGGCGCATGCGGAGGAAGTCAACAAGGGGCTGCGCAAGGGCTGTGTTGTTGAACAACTCCACCATGGGATCAAAGCCGAGGTTCGTCTTCAAGGATGACCTGAGAAAATCCCTGAAGCCGATGATGGCGTCATCGACAAAGTTGAGAACGTCCGCGTTGTGGCTGTTTTGGAACTCAATCAGGCGGTTGAGGCTGTCCTGCAGCGCCTGCATCAGCACCCGCAGCTCCGCCATCACGTTGACAGCCACCCACGTGATGGAGCCTCCAGCAACCACAAGTACCCAAAAGATGATGATGACCGCCTGCGATGTGAGAAGTTGACGATTGCGTCAGCCCCTACGACATAACCCGTCGCGGAACGCCGCAGATGGTCGCGGAAGTACGACGCGAAGAACTTGGCGGAGATTTCGACGATTTTCTTTGAGTTGCGGTGGTTTTGAAGGAGCTGGGCAGCATCCTCGGTCAAAATGCGCTCCAGCTCGACTTCCTTTGACTCTGCAAAGGCCTTGTTCAGCTTGCGCTTTTGATTCGACGACCTGAACGCTGAGCGGCGCTTTAAGCACTCTGCCACGGCGGCGCGGATGTAGAGGGTCCCGATGACGTAGCCGCGCAGCGCAGCCAAGCGGTGGGACATGGCCGGACCAGCTTTGACACGTACCTCTTCGGCTTTATTTGAAAAGGCTGTGGACAGCTGCATCGAAATGGCGATCACTTCCTGCGTCGGCATGTGAGGGGGGAAGAAACTGTTCAACTGGTCCTGCGACAGAAGCGATGCGACGACAGAAAACGTTGGGTAGACTTGCCGGGCGGCCTGAGGGTCGGCTGTGCCAGAGGCGTGGGCATGCCCTCTGATGCGGCGATACAAATAGCGCAGGATGCGATGGAACGAGATCAGCAGCGCAGCTGTGGAGACGACAAGGACGATGAGGCGGAAGAAGCGCAATGAGAAGCTGTAAATGGCGTAGGCTGTGCAGATGTTGACAAGGCCCTGGAGGAAAAATGAATGCGTCGTATGGCGGAGCCAGAGGAGGCCGATGGAGCCCCAGACGATGCCCGTGCTGTCCGTGGCGGGGCTGGCGCTGGCGCTATCGGAAAAAATGTCCGCCATGAATAAATCGGTATCGTTTATTGATGAATCGGTGAGAGCTTCCTGTGGAGTGAGGCTGCGGCTGGAGGGGGTGTACCGGCTGAGTCTTAAATGAAAACAAGGAGACAAGGGACTTGAAGAGAGATTTCAATGCTATCAGGAACTTGGAAAGGAAGACGGCAAAGGCTGTGTAAGGTAGGTATAGCGGATAGGTGATGTATCGGAAAATCAAGGACAAAGAAGAGCTGGACTGTGAAATGCAATCCTCAAGGTACTGGGAGAACCAGGAATGATGATCCTTGACAATAAAACTATGGCAGTCAGACTTCGTATTTCGAACGCAATTGCCTGCATAAGACTGCCCACATGCAAGGTGTCAAGTACGGCTCAAGAAGCCTGTAGTTGAGGTAGAGGACAGCAAGAGACGCTAAGCCAACGCCATTGGCCAGAAGTGAGCTCTCCACTGCACTCAGGCGTGCACTAAGACGCTCCTTGACAACAGTAGGACCGGGCGTGAAATCAATTGTTTCAGAGGGAGGCTGACCGATCGGTGTAAAAAAGCCTTTCTTCACCATCCTTGCTCTAAAGTGCAATTTGTTAAAAAAATTGAGCCCATCTCTGTTTACTTTCGATTCGATGACTTACCATGAATGTGGATAGTGAATGCGCGCAGCACAGCAGGAGGAACAGAAAATGAAGAAAGGGCACTTTGCTGTCGAGCTAAACCGCAGTGATGCGTCACGGAGTCGAGCAGTTCCACCAAGACACTTACGAGTCGGACTTGGCCTCAATCAATGGATCCAACTGGGTTCCCCTTGCATTCCTCTGCCTGAGGAGGAAGACAACACATTCGATGGTGGGGGGGGGTATCCAAAGGAACCATAGCGTCGAGATTGCCTCGACATTAGGGACGAAGTGGACGGCGAAGAGGAAAGCACAGCCGCAAAGGGAGCAGACGCAACGCAGCGTGCAGGTGAGAATGGCGTAACGCGAAGCCACGCCAACCCGCTCGCCCTTGTTTGAGCGGAAGCCGGCGCGGGCGATCGGAAAACGTGTGAATTCGAACGCAATAGTGTTGGCAACGACAGCTATCAAAAGAATGGCTAGCATTGCAGTCGTCGAGATGACGACATCCGTCCGAGAAACAGCGGAAACGACGCCGCTACAAACGAGCGCGACGAGCAGCGAGACGGCATGATTACGCGCCGGCACGTCCGCCTCTAAGCGGCCCGAGGGCTTGACGCTGAGGGGCGACTTGGCCACGAGGGGGAGGACTAGCAGGCCTAGAACGAGCGCCAAGATGGCGGGGGCTGATTCGAAGCTCTTGGATTGCGAAACGACGACGGGGAGAAGGAGGAAGAGAGCGACGGCGGGTGCAAGATGAGCGTCGTTGCGGATGGTGCCGCGGAGTGTCCAAATGAAGAGGGAGAGCGCGCAGAGGGCGCCGAAGGCAATGGAGATGACGAAGAGGGGTGTCTCGGCACAAAAGGTGAGGAGCTGAAAGGCGGCTGCTTGGGCGCCTTGAACGACCCCTCGCGCAATGAGGGGCCATCCCCCCATGCTGACCTTTGACGCAGCAGCAGAGGCGAGAAAAGAGAACCAAGAAGGCGACAAGATCGCACGGAACCGGACCCACCCCCCCACTGCAACGACCACCTCAACGACCCACCACACCCACGCGAATATTCCGCTCCACTGCGGCACAGGAGCAGAAGGCCAATCCGTTGAAACTGGGCTGAAAGCGAGATTCCAAACATCCCCTCCACCGTCGACAGCGCATCGGACGGCATGTCGAGACACAACGCGCACAACCGCAGCAGCGCGGCAGACATCAACCTCAGCGGCGGTACGGCAGGCGGCGGGGCCACGTACGCTCGAGTCAACCCACGCGGCAGGGGAGCACTGGACGGGGGGAGATAAGCAAAAGTCCGAGAAGTCGTCAAGAAAGGTGAGGGCAGTGTGGGAGGCGTCAAACGAGGCGGAGGCGTTGGGGACGAGGAGGGACGAGGCGACGGGGGCGGAGAGGATGACCTGCGCTGAGTTTCTTATTTTTAGATGAGGACAGGAGGCGCTGGGAGCGACGCTTCGGTCGATGGTCACGTTCACGGCGCCGGCACGAACATCAACACCCGCAGCGAGGGGGCCGGCAAAGCGGGCACCAAACTCAAATGGGGCGGTGATTGACAATGACCTCTCAAGAACTTGAATTTGACGGCCAACGTTGAGGCCGTCTAGGCCAACGCAAAGCAACGCCTGCACTGCGGAGGCCCCTTCGCTTCGAATCGACGGCAACGGAGCCCCGGCGGCTGGAGCGGCTTCCACCCGCCCCGCGCACCCAGCCGCGGACCACTCGACCGAGTCCGACGAGGCGGGATTTTTAAATAGCAGAAACGGCGGCTGAGGCATCTCCTTGTTGCAGTTGATGGCGAGGACAACGCCGCTTGCAAAAGGGGCGGCGTAAGTTAAAATTGAGCCTGCGGCAACTGTCACGTTTAAATGATTTGTTTGCATGCCGTCGTTAGAGAATGTGGCAGCTGTAATCGCGCTTGGGGCCGTCACATTGATTAAAGAATTTTCCGCTGACGAAACAAGAGCACCGCTGGAGATTGGCGCGCCGATGACAACCTCCGGGGCCGTTGTTGTGACGACCCTAACGCCATCAACGTTAGCGCCGCATGTGATCGCGGGGAGTGCCCCCCCCCCCAGCGCTGACCATTGCAGGGCTATCCAGGGGGGAGGGCTATTAATTCGAGCGCTTAGCGATGAATTGAAACATCCACCGCTAACAAAGAGCGTATTTGTTAAGCGGAATGTGATCGCAGTTTCCTCTCCAATAGCAAAAATGCCCCCCCCCCCCTCAAAAGCAACGCTTGAGATATCAATGATGCCCCCACGAAGAACTATGGCAGAACGGAGGGAACTAAACGACGCCGTGGACGCTTTTGTTAATTTTAAAACTGCTGCAGAATCGCAAGGGGTGCCATCAACAGTCACATCAACGTCGCCAATTGCTTCCATTTCAAACATTTGGATCGACTCGCATGCAATCCGAAGCGCGCCAATAAGCGCAACCCCCGGCAGCGGCGAAGGGGGGGGGGCATTGTGAAGGTAGGCACTGACTCGCGCGGCGCCGGCAGAAATGTTGACGCGCATTTGAACGCCAGCGTCAACGGCGGCATAGGCGGCGACGTAGCTTGCGCGGTCGTAAGTCTGCAGGGCGATTTCGACCGACCAATCGGGCGGGGGGGGGTCAAGACGGCCTTCGAGGACGATGCTTGACTCTTCCGCCATGGCAACGACCACAAATCGAATCGCCGTGTCAGCGTCGTACTGCACAATTGAGCCCGGCGTTGTTATGTTGATGACCGTAGGAGCTGGCGCAGCCGCAGCCGCACGAATCGGCTTAGCGACGGGCTGCCGGCGAATGAAAAGACGGTCCTGCACGCGCAAGTTGCGCAGCGCAAGCGCGTCGGATGGCTGCGGGCCGACTGGCGCCACGACGTCGCCGTGGACGGAGGGAACGACGCCGCTGGTGGGGTCGTAAAGGACAAGCACGACGTCTTCAACTTCGTCTGCGCCGAGGTCCAAATCCAAAGAAGGGGAGGGGGTGAGGAATGTAACAACATCAGGGCCAACGCCAACGTCAACTCGCGCTGGAGGCGCTTGCAGCGCAGGGC
Organism: Verrucomicrobiaceae bacterium; assembly: GCA_027487435.1. Classification (GTDB taxonomy): domain Bacteria; phylum Verrucomicrobiota; class Verrucomicrobiia; order Verrucomicrobiales; family Akkermansiaceae; genus UBA956. The sequence goes on from JAIYDP010000093.1 coordinate 9,822, forward strand.
GCCACATCAGGACGTCGGCGCCGTCCGCCAGAGCCGCGGAAATGGCTGCGGCGCAGCCGTCGCAGGTCAAATTATCATTCGCAGCGCCGGTGGCGAAGACCAATTGGACGGGGCCAACGTAGTTAACTTGCGCTGGCACAACGTCCTGGGGCAGGCCACTTGCCGCCATGAGAGACCGCATCCACGAGGAAGGAGGGGAGGGCAGGGGAGAGTCCGCATCTGCAACCCCCCAGGCGGAAACGACGTAGCGCTGAGCGGGTGCCAGTGACCCGACGGCGCCGTCAATTCGGACCGTGCTGGGTTTCGATGGGGCTACGATGATTGGGGCGGCTGTCTGCGCAAATGGCCGAGGAGGGGACGTTTGTTGATGTGATGGCGGCTCTGGGCCGATTGAGAGGTCAAAAGAGCCGTTGACGAATATCGCACGGGAGTTTGAGACGATGCGAACTGCATTCAGAGCCATGGCGGGAAATGAAAGGAGTGTTTCCGTGCTCACAGCCCCACTGCGGAATTCCACAGCGCTGCCCCCCTCTCCAAATTTGACTTCAAGACGCTCGATTCCATCAAGGAAGAGAGTAAACCAATCGGAACCCCCCCCTCCATCAACAGAAGCAACAATCCTCCCGCCGCTGAAATCCCACACCAACGCGCGACCCTCAGCCCAAGCCTCGATGACAACTGTGTCCGTTTGCGCTGGCGCATCGCCACCAACAACGCGCACGGCGCATCGGAAATTCGAGATGACGCCATTGCTGCCAAGCCTCACGACGTGGTCGCCATCGTTTTTTAGCGTCACTCTCACGTCAGCTTCGCCATCACACCCTGTGACAACAGTTTCAATAACAGATCCCGCACCAGCGCCAATAGACCAGACGTCCATCAGCGCGCCGTCTTCGGGCTGAACGAGAACCAGAGCGCTCAAACCGCCACCTACTCCGACGATATCAACGCGGCGCCGTTCCACCGCCGTAAAGGTAAGGGCGCAAGCGGTTGATCCGATCGACGATGTTATTGCAGAGGGCGTTGCGACGCTTCGCGCGCCGGGTGGGAGGGTGACGTGAAGAGAATCGATGCCGGCCCCGCCGAAGAAAGATGTGATTCCATCAAGGTCCTGAAAAGATGGAACCAAAAACAGATCATCCCCAGAGCCGCCAACAACGGCAAGAGAGCGACCCGCGCCATTCGAGCGGACGAACACCTGCCGCCCGGAGGGTCCCGCGACGGCGATGCGAAGGTTGACCGCAGCTCCGGTTTCAAGGGATAGTACAGCGTCTGCCGCAGCGTCGATTTGAGTTGACGAAACGGAAAAATTGGCAGGGAAGTTGAGGCTTAATGTGCCGATGGCGCCGCTGAGTGAGATTGGGCCAGCAAAGTCGCTGAGAGCGCCTCTCAGGGTGACGTTCGAGGACGGGTGCGAGGCGATGTCAAGAGCGCACGGAGTACCGGACACGTCGACTTGCGACAGAGGCAATCCATCCATCAACCGCAAGGCAGCGCATTGAGATAACGCGGCGCCAGGGGCGATGTCAGTAGTCACGTGACTTCGGGAGACGGCAAAGACATTGGCATCGCGGTAGTCGGCCTGCCAAAAGCGAACGTCCACATATTGCGTGGGAGGAACTGCAATGGCCTGTGACACCCGCCAGAGGTCATAAATGAACGGCGCTGTGGCAGTTCCGTCAAATCCAATCTGACCAGATACGGGTGTTGTCACACGAGCGAGGACTGGAGCCGCCTGAATGAAATCGCCCGTCGGGAATAGGGAGACGTAGGCAGCGGCTGTGTCGGAGACGTCTGCGCCAATTGAGAGGATGGGGTTGTCTGGCGAAGCGAACGCGAGCATCGCCAAGTTGACGCGGCCATCGGAGATAAGGCGGCCGATTGTGGCGCCGGATGTGTGGGACCACAGCGGGAAGGTCCAGGACTTGTGCGCGAGCGTAAAGCAGTGAGTCCCAAAGAACCAATAACAGCCTTTTAAGTATAGCTCGAAGCCGGCACTCAGCGCGAGGCGAGTCTCCATGGCATCAAAAGGGTTGTGGCGGGCAATCCACCAAAGGTCGGCAAAGGAGACGAGGCCATCGCCGTGTACATCAACAATGCGGGCGAAGCCGTCGAGCTCAATAAACACGTCCGCACCCCCCCTCACAATAAAAAGGCTGACCTCGACGCCACCAGACAGCCGCAAGGCAGCTTGCAAAGGCCACAAGGCGGCCCCATGTGCGTCGACCGTGCGGATCGCAAGTGCCGTTAAAAGTGGTTTCAGTGATTTCGCCTTGATCGCTGCGCAAAGGCCTTGGGTGGTCAAGGCGACTTCGCCCACGCGCATTTGAATTTGCGCACCAAGGCCGACAGTGACTGCGATGGGAGGGGGCGACCACACTGGGATGTCCCACTGCATCATTGCGGTGACAACCAGGTCAGGAAACACAACTCCTACAAGCGGGGCATTGCGTCCGACAATCAGGGCGACAATGGTGCCAGGGATGTCAGCGAGGAAGTCAAATCTGACTCCGAAACGGCCAACAAGGACAGAGCTGAAGTACGCGCTGACTTTTGCCTTCGCTTCATCGTCGTAGGGTGGTGCGAAAATGAGAGGAGGGTCCAGGGCAGGTCTCGTGATCCGCGGGGTAACAAACGGGTCTTCAAAATTGGCGATGAAGTCGTCGATCGCACGCATAACACCACATCCCTCCGCATCCAATTGCGCAACGCGCTCAAAGAGCTCTGCATCGTCTACGAGCCGCCCCAAAAACAAAAGAAAGTCAGCAATCCGGAAGTTGCAGTCGCTGCCGCAGAAGCGCTGGGCGATCTCGAGGACGCAGAGGTCGCGCCCAAAGAGGATCTTCGTGCCGCCGATGGGGCGGCGGAGAAAGCTGTTCGGGCCGATGATGGGGTCAAGTGGGGCGGTGACCTTACTCAACTCGCGCGCAACAGAGGCGGCCATGCGGGCAAGGAGGCTGCCAACGCAGAGGGTGCCATCGGTGATTTGAAGCGACGGCGCTGGCAGAGCGTGCCCGACCTGCCACGCCCACGCAAAGGCGATGGAAGCGCGCCAATGAGGCAGCGCCACAAAAGTGTCACCAGGGACGCTCTTGAAGAGAGGTCCGGCGAGGCCGATGCGAGCGATGCCGCTCAAACCAGCCGACGCATCGACTTCGAGAATCCACGTGGCACCGCGGGTGAGCGCAAGACGGAGGGCTAGGAGGTCCTGTGCGTCCGCCAAAACCTCTGCGCCAATAAAGCCGATGCGGCCCATTAGTTGACATGCAGAGGGGAGTGACGCAACGGCGGATGCGCTGAAGATGGGCTGGGCATCGAAGCGAAGGGATATGCCGTGCGATTTGTTGAAGACCAACGCGAATTGGAGCGCCCATGTAATTTCAAATTTGGCCTCGCATGCGACATCAAGCTCTGCAAGACCGTGCGCGCCAAGGGCGAAGGAGATATTGAGGAGGGGGGTGGAATACTTTCGGCCGAATGAGAGCGGCCACGTGAGCTCGGGGGAGGTTGCGCGTGGGGACGGGGGGCAAGGGCTAAGGCCGAGAGGGGAGAGGCCACGACATAGCGCCGCCGTGAAGGCGTCAATTGCGATTTGCTCGATGTCGGTTGGAGATATCCTTCCATCGAGTGCAACGTGCGCAATGAGGGCGTTTATGTCCGTGATGATGACTTTCGTGACAGAAGGGCCAAATAAAGCAGTCAAATCCGCAGTTAGCATCGTTTCAACCTTGCGCTGGACAAAAGGAAGCGAAAGGCGCCACAGTGCACTGCCGCGGCCAAAAAGCGCGTTGAGGATGCCTCCGAGGCCGCGCGCCCATTGGGAGAGGAGGGCGGAGGGGTTGCGGAGGAACTCAAAGAATGAAGCTTTCTCAAGCGCCGAGGCGACTAGCTCGGCGAAGTCGCACGATGCGGAGACATGTGCGGAGGGTGAGGCGAGATCGGGCAGGGAGACGCTGAGGGAACATGGGGGGGGGGCGGGGAGTACGGCGGCGGCAACAAAAGAAGCCTCGCCTGAAACGGTGATGGATGGGCCTCTATCCGTTATGTAAGCTCTTGCATTGGCGTTGATGTTGACCGCGACGTTAGCGAATCGAAGCGAAAGCGGTCCAATGGACGCGATGAAGTCATCAGACAGCGAGGCGGAAAGAAGGCCTGACACATACGTGTCATCTGGCGCGACGTAGAAGCGAAGGGATGGCTTGAATACGACGACAAGACGGAGGGCGAACTTGACTTCGGCGTGGAGGAGGAGGTCCTCTGCGGAGGAGACAGCGATGGGGAGGGTGCTGTCTTTGAACCAATCGGCAATGTCGAGCGAAACGGCAGCATGGATGGCTTTGGAGAGGGGGACTATGGCCAAATCGACAACGAGGGCAGACGCATTGACGACAACGCGATGGCAGACAGGTTGCCCAAAGCGCGAGGCGAGGACATTGCAAAACATGTCAATCAGAAGCGAAGGCAGGGGCGTACAAACGCTCTGCGACGAGTCGCGAATGGGACTTGCAATCAGCCCGTCCATGACTTCCCCCCCCCTCAACGACGTGAAGGGGAGCGGAAACGGATCACTTGCCAAAAGCGCCGTCATCGAATCGGCTGCTGCGCGCAGCCACGAGCAAGGTGCTGATGCGGGTACAGAGAGAAGGCCGTTGAAGGCGTCAACCGCCGCCACGTCACCGTCCGCACGAAGGCTTGCGGAAGAGGTGAAATTGGCGACGCGAACGAGATCCGCTTGGGATGTGACGTCAAGGGCAAAGGCAGTGGAAAAACGGACGGCAGGAGCAGCCACTGCATCGAAGCTAAGTGATTGAAACGCTGGTTGACCAGAGAAGGAGGAGTTGACGACGAGGTGGATGGTTGTCGCATTTAGAGCTTGGGTGGAGGAGGCGGAGCCTACAAATGTCGCAACGGGCTGCAGCACCAGGCGCGACGTTGCGACGATGGAAAGAGTCGCTTCGGCTGACATGTTGTCGAACCGAACTGACGCTGCCCCGACCGATCCATCCCCGCCACATGAGCCAAACGACGTCAATGATAGAGCCACATCAAAACGAGGGCGGCGCACAAGGATTCGCGTTGCCGTTGGCGAATTTGCGGAGGGGCTAAATGAGGGAATAGTCGATGCAACGACAGCTAGGGCCGTCGGAATGAAAGCAACATCAGCCAAAATGCGCCGGAAAAATCTGATCTCCAACTGCGCGATAGGGGAGATGTCCGAGCAGGGGGAGAGGGCAGCGGCGACCATCGCATCGAGGGGGTGGGGGAGTTGCAATGGGAGCTCTGCGATGAGTGCGTCGGCCAGGAGGTGCCCAGGGGTCAACGAAATGGTTGATGTGAGAGTGACTGATGTGAAAGAGGTGTTCTTCAGCCGTGTTTCGAAAGCGAATGTGAGGGTGAGGGTGTTGTTTGGGGCTCCTTCGACGAGAGTTGAGTTTGCCGACGAGTCCCCGTCAAAATCACTTGAGATGACCAGCGTCTCGACGGTGGAGGGCGCGCCAAACACGGCGCCGATGCCGCCAGAGGCAACAGACCCAACGTCTGTCATAAATTCGCAATGGATGGCCCCGAGTGACGCGGAACCATCCGATGTGGCGAGGGAGGACGCGGCACCGACCACCAAGCCTGTGCTTGTGGTTGAAAATGCAAAGTCAATCGAAGCGAAGCGAAGGGTAGATGGGTAAAAATCACTCAGTTCGGGAGGGACTAAATCTTGGACGTCACTAGCGGCGACAAGGTCGTAGCGAATGGACCCGATCGAAGGAGGGGCTGTAGGGAAAAGAATTGTTAGCGCTGCAGCGGCATCGGCCCAGCACCCGAAAATAGGCGATTGCTTGGCTTCAATTGACGCAGTAAGAGACAAATCAGCGGGAGGTGCTACAGAGGAGAACTTCAACACGGCGCCGACAAAGGTTGGAGCGAGGGCAAAAGTTGCGCAGAGCGACGACTCGTTGCGCGTTGTGACCGACGCAGAGACGAGTGACGCAGCACCGCACTGCCGCAGCGCGGCGTTGATGGCGTCGACGGCATCATCGACGGTTGCAGGTGCTGTCACTGCGGTAGGGCATGTGCGAGTGGCTCCAGCGTTGATGGATAAATTGAAGTAGGGGGGTAGAGTGCGGCCAGGGCAGAAATCCGCGACGAGAAGCTGCGCGACGTCTGCATACGTGTTCAGGTATGGCGCAATAGCGGAGGGGAGGGGCCCAAATGAGGTTAGTTCCGGGATGGAGGGGATTGACGCAGCCATGGGGACGATGGGGACGTTGAGGGTGGAGGCAAGGAGAGAGGGGAAGGCGGAGACAAGGCCGTTACTGAGGGTGTCGGTGATGAGGGAGGGGGAGGCTCTGGCATTGAAGGCGTGAGAAGATGAAGAGGAAACGAAGGGTCGGCGAAATTGGGGGGAGGGGGTGGCCAGAACAACCTCTACGAGAGGTTCCAGCGCCGTGGAATTGAACCAAGACGAGATTGTGTAGGTGACGTCCGCTCCGGAGTCAAACCTGACGGGAAGGTCCAAATTAAATGACAACACATTGGGGAGGTCGATTCGAATAGCGCCAGTGACATTTTTCGCAACCCCGACCTCCAAATTGTCGACGACGGGGACGGCCCATCCGTCGACGAAGCAATCGCCAACAACTTTGAAAGAGGAGAAAAGCTCACCTCTCTGAGTGCAGGAGAGCTCCGAGCGAAACGAGAGGGGGGGTTGGATTCTGTTGGTGGCGATATAGCTTTCCCAGGGTGACAACTCGGGAACAATACGTAGGGTTTGGAGGCTATCGACGACGAGGGTGAGCAAGAAGGAGGTGGGATTGCTGAGGCTGAAGCGAAGGAAGGGAATCGATGATGGAGTCGCATATTGTTGAAGAGTTTTGTCCAAAATAGCAAACACATCAGCAACCGGTGATGACGAACTCAGACCTCGCGCAGACAAGGCCAGCACCTCAGCAACGTCGCCAAAGGTACCCCTGGCTAACAAATCAAATCGATTCGTTAGCGCGGATGCGCGCGTTGCAGCCCATTCGGGTACCTGCCCGGCGGTAAATGTCAGCGCGACGACGAGGGAGGTTGCGTCGACGACTCCCAGTGAGAGAATCCCATCATCAAAAATAGCAGATGAGGACCCTACGATAGCAGCGACGGGGGGAGGTAGAGTCAACACGAGAGAAGTTTGATTTGCGCGCCAGTCGATGACAAAGCTACACGCGCTAAAAAGCTGGTCTTGCCGGAAAGACGCGTTGAAACTAATGCGAGCGGCTGCATCCTGTGTTACAAGATCCGCTGTCAAATTCAATACTCTGACGCGAAAAGAGGCAACCCTAAACCCCATCACGCGGAATTTGGTGCCCTCGTCAGAGACAAGGGGAGGGATCTCAATGGACAGCAGGGAGGGGAAACGAGCCTTCAACTCACCCCCGGCTTGCTCCAGAGCTGCTTGCGCAATGGCAACAAGCGAGCCACCCTCGAGAGGGCCCTCAAAGTCGACCTCCGCCTGGCAATCGACTGAGAAGAGGGCGGATCCGCTTGCATACATGTCGCAGCCGCCATCTCGAAGAGTGCGTTGCAAATAGTCAACTAAGTTGGAATCTGGTGAGACCGCCATGTAAGATGAGATTGACACGACAGCCGCGGATAGATTAGCTGGGAGGAACGTAAGTCGCGCATCAAGTGCGGGCACGCCAGATGAAGCCCCCGCAAAAATAGAAGAGAACAACGAAGCCATGCGTTGCGCGTCCGACAGAAAAATGGGCGCAGAGAGAGCGAAGGCGGCAGCAGCCCGGCCGGAGAAAGCGTCGGCGATGTTGACGACGTGAAGGCGATCCGCCGTCATCGCCGTTCCGTTTACAGTTGCGGTGAGGGAGAGTGGTACACCGCGAGCGGCAAAGAAGGCGAGAGACTCTCCACCTTGAGCTAGGGTGAGAGGAAAAGAAGTGTTTGACTCAGCGGAGGCGGATAGCGCTATTGTAAATTGTGAAGGAGACTGCCCACAAGAAAACGTTGCCGAAGTCTTCGAATCGAAAGAAGACGGAGTAAAAGCAAGAGGAGATTGAGATACTGACAACGATGCTGATGAGACCATGTTCAACAAAGCCGGTACACAGATGTCAGACGTCAATAGCGTAGCAAAATTCGTCATGACTACTTTGATTGAGAGCGGGCACTGCAGGCCACTGCAATTAAAGGACAATGTGTTTAAAGAGTTGGTTTCGCTTGAAACCAACAGAGAGGGGTCAAGAAAAGCGCCTCGCAAAGACGCTTGAGACATTGAGGGAATGACTTGGAGAGGACCAAGCCTGAAGTTTACATCTCCGAATGTTCTTCCAATCACGTCGCTAGCATCTTGAACACGATATGCATTGCCCGACGAGTTAGCTTTTGTCAATGTGGCTGCCAGCATAAGGATGACTACCAGATAAAACTTCATCGACTTCATCAACTTCATTGTGCTCTAAATTCAATTTTTTATTGTTGGTTTGATACGAGACTGGAGCAGCAAGCAAAATGTCCTTAAAGTATTCGCTCCAAGCCGAGTGCCTCTCAGCGCCTGGAGATCGCCAAGGGGAGAGGAGGGAGCGGTCGATTGCAATCGAATCAAGATTTACTTGTGACATACGGATACATTACGAGGAAGTTGCAACGGATCCTGCAGGGGAGCCATTGACATCAAACCGAAGAGAACTGACAGTAATGATGTCTGTGGTAGTGCCATCGATCTTGAAGGCGTATTTGAAAGCAGTCGAAGTCGACTTCTTGTAGCTGAACTCCAAGATGACGTCATAGTATCTGCCAGATACAATGGTTTGAGCAGATGATGTTGACGTGGCAGTGGCAGTTGCCCACAAGTCCACCACAAGCTTGTTGTCAAACCAGACTCGAGCTCCGGAGTCACCACCAGCGCCAGTGGCAGTTTTGTCTGCATAAAATGTCCTCGTCGCAGCGCTGGGGAAGGACACGTAACCCTGCCACCTGACTGAGAAACCATCAGCTGTCGGATCAGCAGCGAAATTGACGTTCAATGCAGAGGGGCCACATCCGCCAGCAGTTGTACATGACGCTGGGACCGACCCAGCAGAGAAATCGACATTGGTGCCTGAGGGCCAAAACAGAGTCTGCATGGGGGTTGCGAATCGATTGGTGCCAGACCATTTGTAGTAAGTCGCCTGGAGACCCAGCCCGGCGACCATTCCAACGTGCAAAAACAGAGGATACGTGAGCATTGTGTTGTCAATCGTGTAGGAAACAGCATATGTGCCCAAATTGGTAGCTGTCAAAGTTCCATGCACATTCTTGATGGCCGCAACACCATTCCGTTCCGGCTGCGGACCACTTCCCGTCGGTACTGAGATCACTTTGACGACGTAACTACTCAGGTCGCCTGGAAAATCAGAAAATTAAAGGAAAAGAAAAGTACCGTTGCCGGAAGTCATTGCATTTGAATATTGATCGCGGCTTTGGATGGTGAACACAGAGGGCTGATTTGCAACGGCCGAATAAACACCAGCACCGCTGATGGTTGACTTGGAGCCACATGTTAGCCCTTGAGGGAAAATGGTGACGGTGAAAGGACTCCCCCTGATATTGTCACTGCCAAGACGCACAAATAATTCGTAACTCTTCGCCACTGTCATGAGATACTGCATTGAATACAAATTTGGCGCAGTTACCGCGGATTGCGTCCCACTAACTGTCGGAGAACCACCACTGCCGTACAGAGACACTCCGAACACAGAAGTTGTAGCATCACGATCGTTTTGATACATGTCCTTGGAAGTGATCGTAAACGTCGCAGTTGAACCAGCCGTAAAGCTGCTGACGGCGCCACCAGTTGCAAATGACGTTGACGCACAAGTGGGTGCCGGAACAACAGTGAGCTGAGTGATTGTGCTTGTTCCGGACAGGGGGTCATAGTAAAACAGACGGGACGAAGGAATGACCGCTTTTGCTGTCTTGTCTTGAGAATAATCCCCAGCCAGGTTCTGCCATTGAAGTTGGAATCCATTCGCTGTGTTAGCAGCATCTACCGAATATTCGACCTCAAGGTCATACAGACCGTTAGGAACCCCAAATGCAATGGTACCAGACGCAGTCGTTGCAGTACCTACGCCCGCGACAAGGTCAATGACAACGGTTTTGTCTACAGTAAGACGGAGCCTTGAAGAAGAATGCCGGTTTGCACCGTCAAACATGTTCACGAAAAACGTATATTGTTGTGCTCGACTCGGCCGCACGAGACCAGCCCACTTTGCTGCATATGCACCAGTTCCTGACGGGTATCGAGAATTGGATGCAAAGGAGAAGTCAACAGTGGCATCCTGGCGCATTCCAGCTCCAGCTCCAGAAATTGGAAAGGTCTGAACTGATGTAAAATATGTGGATGTCAAACCCGACCCACGGACCACCGAGGAGAGGATAGAGTAAGGCGTACCTGCTGGTGTGATCTTTGTTCCAGTGTAGGCCACCCGGTAAGTAGAGTCGCCATTGTCAGTGATGGATGTCCTCACAATGGGCATACCCGCAGTTGTATGGACTGCGCGGACATAGAATAAGTCGCCTCCAGTGCCCCTAGCGTTGGAATTCAAATCTCGTGCTTGGACTGTAAAGAAACCTTGCACCCCTGCAGTTGCAAGAGTTGGACCTGTAATGGACGACGTGGAACCAATGGCAACGTTGGGGTTCACTTGCACTCTGAACGGAACAGATGTCACTAGACCTGCAGGGTATGTATTAGAGAGGAAAGCTGCATTGTTGCCAGTGAGAGCAAGAGAAACAGAGGCGGCAGCAGCATTGGAGGAGAGGAACTCGATTCTGATTTCATACAAAGTGTTGGCAGTCAATCCCATTGTGGTACCGCCAGTAACGGTGGTACTGGCAGTGGTCCATCCATCAATCACAAGGAATCCATCAACCCAAAGACGAACGCGCTGGTCTGCAGTTGCAACAGTTGACGCAAACGTGTATCCACTAGTAGAGCCAGCTTTGAAAAACCCGGACCATCTTGCAGTGAACGCCAACGACGAGAGAGATGTGAGTGGCGTGCTTGTGGAGGCGAGCGAGTACAGGGTATCTGTCGTTGTTCTGCGAGGAAGCCCAAAAGAAGCGCTGTCGTAATACGTAGCCACTAGGCCAAGACTGCTGCTTGATGGAGCCAAGTAGGCAAACAAGTTATGAGAGCCCGACAGAGTCGGTGTGTAGGCAATATTGATCGTATCCACGGTCGCCCCTGCAGAGGGCGGTCCGTTAATCGGTCGTGCGGCTGCCGAGGCATCAGTTGCAGCCGTATCGGACGCCAGGCGCACAACGTAATTGGCAGTCAGTGCACCTGATCCTGCAACAGTCCTTGCATTGAAATACATATCCTTCTCGAAAATAGTGAATGTGCTCGAAATGCCCGAGGTAGCAATGGAGAGCCCCTTTCCAGCAAGAGCCGACGTGGTTGCGCAAGCAATGTTCGGGACAATATTTAACGAGAAAGGTGAGCTACTGATGCCGACAGTGACCTGGAACAACCGCGATGAGGGAACCACCTGCTTGGATTGCGTCACGCTCTGCCAGGACATGCTCACGGATGCAGCGTCATTGAAGTCCTGATACTCAACAAGAATGTCGTACAAAACACCACCTACCAGGACGATGGACCCAGAAAACTCACCAGAAGGGCCCTGGAAGTTGTCAACGAGCACGACATTGTTGACAACGAGGCGGCCTCCATCATTAGAGTTTACAAAGAAAGTGTAGGCCTCAGAGTACTGCGGCTTGACAAGCCCCGTCCAGCGAGCACTGAAAGAGTTGACAGGGAAACCAATGGCAGACACGGGAGCACCAGCACCCCAATCGAAGTTGATCTGATCGTCAATCTGATTGTAATAATTGCCGGTGCAATTCGGGCGGTCAAAATATGTCGCAAAAAGTCCACGGCCTCTTGAATCAGCCGACGCAACTCTCATTTTGAAATCTCCAGAACGAGTAACGGTGAGAGCTACGTCGTAAAAGCCATTCATGTTGTCCTCAGTCACTGTGGGAGGATTCAATGCTTTTCCAATATGAGCAAAAGTCCCGTGGAACGGCCGTGCAGAAGCGTCGGCGACAAACATGGCCCGAGAAACGAAGTTGTCGTCCGTTGCGTCACGGAGGTTGTTGTAGGAGTCGCGGACGGTCATAGAAAAAGTCGCCGCAACCCCAGTTGTCATCAAAGTCACCGGTGACGTCAACGTCGTTGTGGAGGCGCAAACAACTGCGTCGCGGTTGACAGTCATAAGAGTGGGATTAGTCTTGAAGCCCGCACCACGGCAGCGGTACAAACCAGTGCTTGCGTCGCAACCCAACACGCCGAAATTCCACGCAGCCTGATCGTCTCGAATGATGTCTGTGGGACCAGATTGCTTGTAAAATAAGCGATCTGATGGAACGATCTTAGCAATCACAGTCTCGTTGGATGGAGCCAGCGCATCAATGTAAGGGACGTTCTCAGATCCCAATGACTCATAGCGGAGTTTAACTAGAGGCGTGTGGGCCAGCGTGACCGATGAAAACTCATATTCTACAAGGATGTCGTAGAAAGCATTGGGATTCGGAAAGAAGAAGGTGGCAGATCGAGATCCAGATAGAGCGTTGATGAGGACAGCGCCTGTTGCCAAGTTGTCAACATAGAGGCTCACAGTTTGTGTTGCAGCTGAGGCACTCGCGTCGATGTAGAAAGTGTAAATTCCACGACGAGACGGGTTCACAAAACCTTGGTATCGAGCTTTCCATCGACCTGTTGACAAGGAGGCGAGGGGCATCGGTCGAGCATTGCTATCTGCACCAGACCAATCAACGGTAGACTCGATGCGCCTCTTCATGTCCCTGATAGTGGACCCTCCAGCGTCAAGTGCATAGTACGTGGCCCACAATCCACCACGTCCGAACGTATTGAAAGTAACAGGGACATTTTGGAATAATAGAGAAGAAGGAATAGTAGCGCTTGTGATGGCAGTTGTGCTATACTTAAACGTAGACTTCGACGAGCCTGGAGCAACTGCCGCAACGTAATCGAGCTGCACAGAGTAAAATGAATTGGCGACTGGGAGCTGCAACGTCATGGAGATGGTTGTCGCAGGAGCGCCAGCAGATACGCCATCGATGATCATGGCGTTGGTGTCACCAGTCTGAGAATAGAACGTAAAAGTGTAAACGTCGGCAGTGGTGGGCTTGAAAAAACCAGTCCAGCGGATGCGGAATGGTCCGGCAGAGAAGGATGCATCTCCTGCACGTGCTGCAGTGTTGGCGTCATCAATTGTTGCAAAAATTTCGGTGTTGCGCGACGCTCCACTCCTCTTGGAAATAGGAACAAACGACGAGGTGTAAAAGGTAGCATACAGACCGCCAGACAACGCAAGCGATGACACGATGGGCTGCAAGGACGTTGAGAGGAGAGTGTGCTTGATTCTTGGAACGTACGTCACAGCAAATGCACCAGAGTTGGAACCCACAGCAGTGACTGTTCCGGCGAGATTGCGGGTTACCGTTGTTCCAGTTTCTGATGGCACATACACGACGTAATTGTCCGTATCCTTCGTGACGAGATTACCCAAATGATCCCGTGACTGTACGGTGAAAGACGACGCGATCCCCGAGGTCGAAACAGTCAACCCATCACCAGTGACCGTAGACATAGTCCCGCAAGTCAGGGCTGGAAAGATAGTAGCCAGGAAAGGACTGCCAGCTACATGAGCTGTGGAAGAGAACAAACGAGAAGATGGAACGATGTCTTGGGTAAGCCCGCTGGCCTTCCACTGAAGTTGAACTTGAGAGCTACCGACCATGTCTGCGTACCACAATTTCACATCATACATGACATTGCCAAGAAGATAGACCGTCCCAGAGGAGGTAGTCGTTCCAGGGTCTTGGGTCCAGAAGTTCACTAACCATCTGTCATTTATCCACAGCTTGATGCGCTCATCTGTTTCGGCTGTGCGTACAAAGAAAGTGTATTCGGTCGAGGATGGCGGTTTCACCAATCCCGTCCATCTCACGCTAAACAAATCGACAGACTGAACGGAAGCGTGGGGAGTCTCTGTGCCCCAGTTGAAATTAACAGTTGGGTCTATCTGGGAAATAACGGGAACGGTCTGCTTTTCGTCGCGGAAGTAAGTCGCATTCAACCCATTGGCGGAAACCATTCGGGCATCAATGGAAAACGTACCTGACCGAGTGGTTCGGTAGTAAACAGAATATTTGCCAAGATTGTAGGCAGGGGCTTGACCTGAATATTCAACCGCTCGCTGATGAACTTCAACTCCATCAGATGAGTAAAGTCGGACAAGGAACTCATTGGTAGACATTGTTCTCAGGTTCTTGTACTCATCTTTCGATTGGATAGTGAAGAATTGCGTCATCCCGGCGGTTGCAATGGACAAGCCCTCTCCGTTGGCGGTCGACGTTGACGAGCAAGCCTTCCCTGGCTGCACAAACAACGTCCATGATTTCTCAGATGCCCCCATAGCTGCACGAAGAGCATACGTCCCCTGGTCAGTGGGAGTGTAAGTAACAGTGTAAGTTCCTGTTCCTGCATCAACAACAGCAGCATCAAAGCTCGTAAACGGAGTTGTTGCCTTCGCAGCATGAACTGAGATGACCTCACCACCCAACAAACGGTCGTTGGCGTACATATCCTTGAGTCGCAAAGTAAATTGCGACTGAACCCCAGCAGTTGCAAGAGTTAACGCAGCTCCATTGACAATCGATTGAGGCCAGTTTGCAGCCGCTGGTTGCACTAAAACGGTATAGGGACTATTTGCAATGTCATTGACTGCTTTCATCGTAGCCGCCGAGGCAAAGAGATCTGGAGCGCTTGTCACAGATATCGTGTTTGCACTGTTAGGAGACCAAACCTCAACGGAAATTTCGTACATGTCAGAGTTCGTAGGAAACCCAATCGTCGTGGACAGCGACGTCGATGTGCTCGAACTCGGAGGTTTGTCCAACACCAGGACATTGTCAACGTAAACCCTCACAAAGTCGTTTGCGGTCATGCTTGCTGCGAATGTGTATGTTGCAGTCGTAGTTGGTGCCAATATCGCTGACCATCGGAGAGCATATGAAGTAAGGGAACTGGGAATCGCAGCACCTCGGACACTAAGAGTTACTGGAGAACCAACATTGGCAGTTTGAGGATTGGAGCTTGCCCATGTATAGTATGTAGCTACCGGGGCAGTTGCTGTGTGATACTGGACAAAGACGCGGCTAGTTGCATAAACAGTTGGAATCAGCTGTGCGTTGAATCTTGCTTTGACATAATTCGAGGACACCGTACCAATCTTTGCGCGCCCGCCTCCATTGATGGGTTGGAGGCGCACCGAGTAAGTTTGCTCTGTCCAATCAGTGCGAGTGTTAGAGTACCGATCCCGAGCAGTGATGGTGAATGCAGTCGTAGCGCCAGACGTCCCAGCAGAGAGACCAGCTCCATTTACCTGAGAGGTTGCTGCACAAGTTGTCGTAGGGTGAACATAGAGTCTGAAAGGGCTACCGAAAATGTGGTTGCCAGAGTTGTAGAGGCGCGCAGATGGAACGACTCTCTTGACAATGGAGGGGCTGCTGTAACTTAGAGAGACGAAAGCGCTGTCAGTGACTTCCTTGTACTCCAACTTAAGTTCCATTAGTTGGTCCGCCGTTGCCGCCACAGTAGCCGAGAATTCCCCGCTGGGACCACTCCACATATCTACAGATATCGCTCCAGCGAGATACAAACGGAAACCGTCATCGGCACGAACAATGAATGTGTACGTTTCCGTGTACTCTGGTTTGAAATACCCTGTCCACCGTGCAGACACATAGTCAGATCCCGTCACGGCTTTGGACTGATCAGCTCGGGGTGTAACAAACCCGGAGCCCCAATTAAAATCAATGGATGAGTCAATGCTGGTGTCAGCAGGAGACCCAACCAACCACATGTTGTTGAAATATTCAGCGAAAAGACCACCTGGAGCAGGCCGAATGATGTTGACATTGTAAAGGCCAGCCTTCGTAACCGAATACGTTGTCGAGTATCGCCCAGGGCTGGAAACGGAGGGGACGGATGAGAAAGAGTACGTAATCGAAGTTCCTTGTAACTGTACAAAGAAAGAGTCCTCGGAATATGTACGCAAGTTTCCGTAGGCATCTCTGGTCGTAATGGTGAAAGAAGCGGCATCGCCTGCAGTCGCCAAAGTAAGGCCAGGACCGTTCGATTCGCTAGCAATAGCTGATGTGGATGTTGGCCAAATGGTAAGATCGGTAGCAGGTTGGGTAACTTTGGAGTTGTCCGGATGAAGAGTCCCAAAGAGGCGTGAGGACGGTACGACAGATTGGAGCACCGTCCCATATGCCCACTCCAGCTTGTACCTTGGCGACCCTCCTGTAGATGTCTTGTAGTCAATGTTGATATCATACAATGCATTTGAAGTGGGAAAAGTTGCGGTGAATGTGACTGAAGTGGCTGCAGTCGAAGCGATGACCCGATTGCCATCGATGTAAATTGTGCTCGTGGATGAGGTTTCTGACGTCACCGTAAATGTGTAGGTGGAAGCGTTCGAAGGAGCCTGCAAAAACCCACTCCAAAACAGCCGATACGGGCTTGCCATCGTCACGGAACCAGAGACACAAGCGAATGGCATTCCTGTTGAAGAACTCGACGAAAAATCGACGGTCGAGGGTTGAGCAGTGCACCTCAACACACCAGACGGCGCCCACGTCGTATAGGAAGGGAAAGGGCTGTACGGACCAGTAAGATGGAGGTCTGCAGCAGTCGGAACAGGGCATTGTGTGCTAGTGGTCCCGCCGCAAATGTACGCAGTTAGGCCGGGGCGAAGAAGCCAGCTTCGGATCCTATATGAGCCTGCCTTTGTAATGTTGTACGAAACGACGTAAGAGGAGTCACTGAGGTCCAAAACGGACCCCAGCACAGACGGTGTGCAAGTGGGGCACGAGGACGCGAAGACCCTGCTTGCGAAGACGTCATTTCCAACTCCTCGCTCATTGTAATATTGGTCATTTGCTTGGATCGTAAACGAACTCATGACGCCGGTTGTGCCAACAGTCAGAGCCCGCCCTCGATATGTGGAAGTCGTCGCACATGCAATTGCAGGAAGGATCTCGAATGGAGCAAACGGTGACCCATTCGTTTCCCGCAACTTAAAGTAGCCTGAGGGAGTGCCCACTGTGGACGAAGGAATGTCCGTGAGGGTGGTTTGCTGCGGATGTGCAACTTGAACCTTGACCCATGGATCAGCAGTGGCAGCAGTCTTCGCAAAGGCGTAGTATTCCGCGCGAATATCGTAAAACTTGGTAGGATCAAGGCTCGTCGTTGCGCTGAATGACGTCAGCGTGTTGTCCATGTACGTATCCCAGCGGTCAATTAAGAGGACGTTGTCGACCCATAGCTTGACTCGGTTGTTGGCCTCCTTGACAATTGCTTGGAAGGTATGGGTTGACGACGCTGACGCAGAGCTCTTAAACATTCCAACCCATCTTGCAGAAAAACTCTGATAATCCGATAGTCCTGACTTCACAGTCCGGGCTCCGGTGGTGAAGTCAACATCTGCGTCCTCATTGTACCGGATCATGGTGTCAGAAAAGCTTGACCTTGGGATGGAAAGATCAATGTCATCATAATAAGTCGCGTCAATACCGCCCAACTCCGCAGTACTGACCTGGACTTGGTAATCACCCTTCACAGTGGCGAGATAGTTAACCAAAAAGTAGGCTCCAAGAGGAAATATGCGATCAGAGGGCACGACTGTGAAGCTGGGATACGCAGTTGAGTACCAATCAAGTTTCAGCTCGTCGCCAGCTGTAATGGCTGTGGCCCCTTTGTCATAAGTCACGACGATATCGTAAACGACATCTGCGTTAGGGACTTGAAACGATCCTGCGTACACTCCAGACGCGACGGATGTCTGCGAGATGACCGTGGACATGAGGGCATCATCAACAGCGCCAATCTTGAATGAGATAGTTGCTGAGGAGGAGCCCGCCGTCGTGAGGCGGAATGAATGAAGTCCAGAAACAGACGGCTTCACGCCACCACGATAAATAATCTTGGTTGGGGATGTGGCAAGCCGAACAGGATCATTGGTATCAGAATACTGCATCAAAAAGCTCGGATTCCCGGCTGTGCTGTCCAATGGAAGACAGATCAGGGTCTTTGGCGACTTCGTCGCATCAGCAATGTTCTGCATGTTCGGAACGCCGCACGACACTTGTAGAGCTGTGCCGCCAGTGTTGTAGTATGTTGCAGTGAGACCATCAGGGAATTCCTTCGATGCAAGGCGTTTTGCCCAATTCATGTGGTACGGAACTTGGACGTTGCTGACAACCGGAACAACTCGGGCATAAAAAACAGCGCTGGAGTCGCTCATCTCCTTCCTAATATTCCCGTACATATCTCGAACCGTGACAGTGAAATATGCATTTGCGCCAGCGGTTGAGATGCTCATTCCTTGACCAACAACCGTTGATGTGGAAGCGCAGACTCCGGTGGGTTCAACGCTTAGAAAAGCTCCCGACAATGTTGACGAAGTGGAATTAAAATAGAGCCGAGACGATGGGACGATTTCGCTACCTTGGCTGCTGCTCTTCCATCGAAGCCTTGCAGTAGCGTTGCCTTTGATCTCCATGTACTCCATTTTCAGGCTGTAAAATTGATCCTTGATCAGCGCGATTGTGCCATCCACAATACCAATACGGCTGTACCAAAAATCGACAATCAGTAGATCATCAACATAGAGTCGCACGCCATCATCTACCTCAGCGGAGAATGTGTAGACCTCCGAGTATGCGGGGCTAACAATGCCGACCCACCGCACACCAAAGTAGTCAGGACCGATCCGCTTATTGTTGGCGCTGACAGGAGAACCAAGAGACCATTGAAAGTCAATGGATGAGTCAATCCGCCAATACGGACCTGCCGTTGCAGCGTTACCTGTGCTGGCATCGATCGGATGGTCAGTCAAATCTTGATTTTCATAGTAATAGCCAATGAGGCCTCCGCGTTGAAAAGCTGACCCGCGAAGCTGATAATTCCTGGATATTGTGGGTGTGTACGTGATCAAGTACTCGCCATTGGAAAGATAGGTAAGATTTGATCCAACCCTATCGATGCCTCCATCCTGAATGGAAGGCTGAATACCGCTTGACGGCAACACACTCCCGGTAGAAAGCGAAAACTGGAACGTGTCACCACTGACTTCACGGGTGTTGCTAAATGTATCGATGGCAGTTACGCGGAAAGTTGACGTAACACCAGCGGTGGAAAGAGTCAAGAAATTTCCATTCGTAACAGACGTCGCTGTGCACATAATTGTTGGCTTTACCGTTATCGAAAAGGGACTGCCTGCGATGTGCTGCCGACATCGCCCAATTACTGTTGTTGATGAGCCACCTGCAGTAGTGTATTGCATTTGAGCGGTTACAGCGCTGAGACCTGTTCCGCCAGTCCCACTCAAATATGCGTCAATGTGATAATAATTGTTGCCAGTAAGAGGATATGAGAAGGTCTGAGTTGTGCCGGCGGTCCTCATACCACCCCCTCCACTCGGAGAGTCATTATTAATAGCAACATAAGTGGCCAATGTACCGCCACTATAACCAGTTCCAGTTGCAGTGAAAGTAAAAGTGTAAGTACCTGTTGAAGTTGGAACAAAGTAGCCCCCCCATCGAGCAGACCAAGAGCCAGAATTAGCCGCAATTCCAGTCGTCGCTTGAGTGACCGAAGAGCTGAAGTCGATAGTACTGATAACCGTTTTTGGCGTTGAGGGCGGCTCGTAGTATGTTGCAATAACGCCGACTGAGCCCAAGACAGTAGCCCACAAGTCAGTTTGCTGAGCGGTGTTGGTCGAATATGACGCAGTGTAAGTCGAATCCTTGTTATCCGTGACAGATCCGTAGATATCCGCCATTGTGTTTGTGTTTCCAGTCACAACAGCATCTCCACGACGAACATGCACGGAAAAAGCATCGCCAGCGAAAGTGCCTCGAATGTTATTGAATTGATCGCGAGCTTGTATGGTGAACGTGCCCCGTGAGCCAGATGTCATGATCGACAACGGACCACCAGACGCAGTGGATGTGGAGGAGCACACGATGTGAGGGTAGACAGTCAACGGAAAAGGGGATCCAGTTATTTGGCCATCATACGAATATCTCGTCCCATTCACAACGAGCCTGTAAGAACCGCTCCTTGCAATCGAGTAGACGATAACGAGGTTGGGATTGTCAACGGTTGTCGGGGTTGCGACACCAGAGCCGCCCATCCCATTTAGCGCAGGGACACGTCCACCAACGCTCATGTACCCAGCGTCTGCCAAGTGATTCGTCCCCACACTGGCACCTGCAGAGTCGATGGCAAATGCCCTAATGTAGGGATCGGTACTTGAAGTGAACGTTGTGGGCTGCCAGTTTGCGTGACGATCAAGCACGGTGATCGTAAACGTGGATGACACGCCTGCTGTCGTCAAGGTGAGGAATCTGCCAGTCGCGAACGAAGTCTGCAAGTGCCTGAATGCTGGTTCAACCTTCAATCTGAACGGACTGGACTGGATTGACGCCGCTCCGTACACAATGGAGAGATCGTACGTTCCAGTTTTCGTTGCTGTGTACACAATTCGGTATGTGCCGTCCCCGCGGTCGAGCAAGATGCCACTATTGCTGTCAACACCGCTAAGCCGAACTTTGAATGCTTCCCCTCCAGTCTCACGCTTGTTTCCGTAGAGATCGATAGCTTGGATTGTAAACTCACCTTGAGCTCCAGCGGTGGCCAAGGTCAAATAGATAGATGATGTTGTGTAGCTTCGAGTGGCGCAGGTGCCCGACGACAAAACCTTGACGGCGTAGGGGCTTCCACGGATATGGTCGCCTCGATGCGCAGTGGTAGCTGAGTTAATGGCAAATACATTCCATCCGGCGCCAGAGTTGAACTCAAGTTTAACAGCAAGGGAGGTGGAGCCTGGAGCCGAGGGATAGGAGTAATCAATTTGGACGTCATAGAAGAATTGCTGCTTCAGATCAAGAGTTGCGGCCAACTGGGTCGCTGAAGGTGCAATTGTTAGAAAATCAAGCAACATGCTCCCATCAACATAGAGGCGGTATCGTTCAGTGACAGCTGCGACTGTAACACGGAAGCTGTGGGTTGCGTCCAGTGTAGGCTTGATGAAGGATGCAAATCTTGCTGTGAACGCTGCGTTCGAAAAGCTGGCGTAGCTTGTCTGAAAGTTGCTGGTGGCGAAGTCGAGTCCACCGGCAAAGTTATACGATTTCGTGAGTGCACCTTGAGTGATAGAACCAGTGAGTGGGTTGGAGGCACCAATCACTTGAGCGTCAGTTGATATATTTGAAAAGCACCTGTCATTGTCTGCACGTTCAAGACGTTGTTGCCCGCAAAATACGACGTGTACTCGACTGAATATGTGGAATCGCTGTTGTCGACCACAATGCCTTGAATAGAGCGAGGATTTGAAGCCGTTGAAGGAGGGTACAATCGAACAGTGTAGCTGTCGCCGCCTCGACCAAGCTCATTGTTGTACGCATCATTCGAGAAAACGGTGAATTGCGAGGCAACCCCAGCCGTCGCACCACTCAGTCCAGACCCTGCGGCTGTTGAAGTTGTTGCGCAAATTGAAGCTGTGATCCATGAGATAACAAATATTGTGGCAGAAACCTGGGAAAACTTGTAAAACGGAGGGGCTCCCAGTTACGTCTGTTTCGAAGTAGAGTTGGCTGGTTGGTAGAATTTCTTTTGGCGTAGATTGTGACGCCCAGCTCAGCTTTGAGTACGCAGTGCCGACGATTTGCTTGTACTCCATCTTGA
Organism: Verrucomicrobiaceae bacterium; assembly: GCA_027487435.1. GTDB lineage: Bacteria > Verrucomicrobiota > Verrucomicrobiia > Verrucomicrobiales > Akkermansiaceae > UBA956. Next base: position 31,636 of record JAIYDP010000093.1, read on the forward strand.
TGCCGTAGAATTTATTCGCCGCGAGAGAGAGTGTCCCAATGGTGTCATTACAGAATGAATCCCAGCGATCAATGATGAGGACATCATTGACCCAAAGCCTGGCGCCGTCGTCGGTCGTGGCGAAGAAAGTAAATGTCTCCGTGTAGAACGGCTTCACTTTCCCCTGCCACCGAATGCTAACGTAGTTCGAGGCGGAGCTAGTGATGAGTCCAGTTCCCCAGTCAAAATTGATCTGAGGGTCAATTGAAGTTTTCACCGGCGTGTAGAAGAACCACACGTTCTCGTAGTACTGTGCTTGCAACCCACCAGCTGCACTGATAAGAAAAGTGAGCCCATATCTTACGCCGTGCAAGCTTGACCCCGAGGTCGTAGATTCCGGATTTCGTCGGTAGGTACGTGACCGCATACACGCCGTTCAACTGATCCGCGACACCACTGGTAAAGTCCGCTGAAACAGACCCTGAGAGCTGAACGATGAAGTTGTCGCCTCCGGAAGTTCGGCGAGTTCCGGATTCATCTCTCGCGGTGACGGTGAAAGACGCTTGAACACCGGAAGTGGCCAACTTCAAGCCATTTCCCGTCATCACCGACTTGGTCGCATCAGTCAGCTCTGAGAGGTGAGAATTTTCGACGATGGTAGGAACGGGCATGAGCTGACGAAAGTAAGCAGAGACACAGCACGAGGGCGGTTCTCTGCATTGGCTTTGAATTTGGGTAGGGCCTTCCTTCCTTTTTTGTCTCATTGCGATCGGACTTGCGGTTAGATAACAACGGGCACTGGTTCTGTTAGAAGAAGCTCATCCAGGATAACGGGGGAGCATTTGGGGAGTTGGCGGGTCGTTTCATGTGTTGCGGCACCTCAGCAAGAACTTTGCTGCGCAGCTCATCGGGTACGCGATCCCTGCACACCGCACATCGCACCGCTGTCCAATTGTCCAATTTCTTTTGCTCTCGTAAAATTTTGAAGCCACGACTCCGCCCTCATTTGAATTCCTTTAGCCCAACTCAGTCCCATGACTTGCCCTCGGAACTTCCCCCGAGACCTCTTCTACTCCGCTTGCTCCAACCCCTTGATCATAACAGCGCGTGCTGTGGGCCAACACCCCAAGCTCCCTTCGTTCGCATCCACAGACATTCTGCCTTGTTCTTTCGAGGTCAGCTGTCAATCCCCTAACTTCATCTACAATGGAAGCACGACTAGTTCTTTTGTTTCAGATACATCTCTTTGGGATGGAGGGTAAAGGTGGCCCTGCACCAGAGAGTGGGGTGGTGCGATCGAACTCTGGGACGAGCAATGGACGGCAAAACTTGGAGATGGCGGCGGAACGGCAAGGGGCGATGGGAGCATCGGCGGAAGAACGTTCGGAGGGCGAGGACAGCTTCAGGGCACTGACAGTGGAGCGCTTGCGTGCGCTGTCAGCGGAAAAGCAGGTGGGGAGGGTGCCATGCAGAGCAACGCACCGAATTTGAGCGCCGATAGAGGGGGTGGGGAAATTGTGGGCATCAGCGCAGCGACGTTCAAAATCATGGCGGTGGGGCGTATGCCACGGCGGCAGGTGCCGCTCGCTGAATTTACGCCCGAGGGCGACGACGGGGGGGGGGGGGGTGATATGCAGAAGAGAGTTTGATGACTTTCTGGCACAGCGGCGACGGAGGTGCCTTTAAAGCGGTGAGGGGGACGGGAAGGGTGCTGTGCGAGTAGGAAGGGGGACATGAAGCGCACTCATGTAGAGGGCGCAGGCGTTTGCGCCGCACCAAAAGGTCACCGCCGCAGCTGCGGTGGATTGCCAGTATGGAGCGCGCCAAAGGCCGCGAAGGGGGGCACAAGTGTGTGGTGGAAACTACGATGACATCAAACAGTAACTACGGCGACATCAAACGGGGGGAGTCGACTCGGTTGAGCAGATCGGGGTCAGCGAGGTGTTGACGGCGGGCAGCGCGCTTCCAATCTGTCGCCCAGTGGGGCAAAGTGGGTCCTACTAAGACCAACGCCCATCGAGAACTCCCATTCTGGAAGGGCCGCAAGGCGCTGGTGGAGTGCTGCTGCTGCTACTTGAGGAGGGGCTATGGCCACAGCGAGCAGCCGCGCAGTACGCCTGAGGTAAGACGGGATCGTTGGGGAAGTGGAGGACGACCTTGAAGAAAGCTGCACTCAATCCGACAGGTGAGGGTTTCTTGGAATTGATGTGCTTTGAGGGGCGTGCTGCTTCTGGGTGATGAGATGACACACTCGCGTCAAGCTTAATTGCAGAGGTTGCAGCACTGGGTCTATGACACGATTCAAAAAATTCAACTTCGACACGCGATGCAGCACCAATCAGTTGCAATACCGACAAGCTGAGCTTCTCTTTCGACCGTCGCATCCATGCCCTGGCTCGTCGCATGTCAATTGTAAAGCGGAGACCCCGCATTCCCTGCGTACTGTGCACCATTCCCACTCTTTCAATTTGATGCAGCCTAGTAAGGCGCAACTCGTTGCAACCTCAAAGCGACATTTAAAACCAAAACATACCCATCATTGTGGTGACAGCGCATGAAGGACGTAGCAATACACTTGTGAGAAACACACTCATTGCAACATTTAGTCGGACGAAAGGTGGTACTTCTTCCAGAACTTCTGAATGAGCCTCTGCGTCATCTCGTACTGATCGTCCTTCCCCCCAAGAGATTGTCTGTTCAAAAACCTCTTGGTGCTCTCGTGCTCGTCAAGGACGGCGTCGTACCACCTCCAAGGCCGCTCGTTGACGTGCTCATCAACGCGGTCCCCAAGGGGCAGCACTTTCTTCGTCCATCGGAACGACTCGTCGGCGTAGCTTTCGTGCAGCTGCTGAAGGGACGTCATCTTATTGTCCTGCTCCGTCAGGGTGGCAACTCAAGGAGGGGGGGGGGGTCACTTCATTGGCTGTGATGAGGATGACGCAGCTGATTGCCACGAGAAGCGTCGAGGCAAATACGGGGATCGCAAGTCGCGAACTCAAGATGGGTCGCATGATGGCAGTATTTTTAGAAACTAACTAACAAACAGAGTGAAAATAGGGATTAGCGTCGCATGTCTTCGGATTACAGTGCCGTATGTACGATATGCTACAATGAGGTTACAGCAGCGCTTGTGCAAGCCACGGCCCCTCAGAGGAGGAACCGATCGTCCACGAGGGCTGTTCGAGAGAGGTTGCGTTGGCCGAGAAAGCCTCGCGCACGAACGAGCAGCGACGTCTGCGGGGCGATTAGATCGGGTTGAGAGGAGGCTCACGACAACAAACGTCAGAAGCCCTGAAACTGCAAAGTTTTTTGTGACCATCCACCACCTGCGCGATAAGCTTGGATGACGGGGAGGGACATGTAGAACTGGAGAGCCTCGAACACGATGCAGTCGTGCTCAATGCCCATCAGCGTGACCTTTGAGAATGCGTCCTTTGACGCTGACGGCTCAGACTGACAAAAGAGGGTGGCACTTGCGTAGAACAGCGTGTCCGCCTGCAGCGCAACAACCGGCGGCATCGACGTCATTTTCTCGAACATCGACTTCTGGAGGATTCTCTTGGACGGCTCCGCTGCGATCTGCTTGCGTTAGACCGACTCAGCGACACGTGCCTTGTCGATGAGGTCCTTTGTCAAAAAATCGGTCAAGCGCCGCTGCGCCTTCACGAGCTCCGCTGATATCTTACGCCCACCCTGCCGCGCACGAGAGGGGTCCATCCTCCCCATACCAGGTGCAGCCATCTTCGACGTCAGCGTCGACGAAACGAACGCAGACGTCAACGAGGGTCCTGAACTTGTCGCACTCCTTGCGCATGCCCTCCGTCGGGTAGACCTCAAAGACCTGAACCTCGGATGAGCTGTCGAGGCCGCGCTTGGTGACCATCCCCTCCTCCTCCTTTTTGATTTGCTCCACTAGCTCGAGCATGGAGCTGTCGGCTTGTTGGTGCAAGCTGCGGCCGTGCAGATAGAAGCCGTGGTACCGGGCGTCGAAGACAAAAAGGGAGACGTTTGCAAGGGAGAGGAGGTCGACGAACTGCTCGCATTGGTCCGCAAAGTAGCGATACTGAATGAGGAACTTCCATAGGAACTGCGCAAGGCAAGTTATTAGCCAAAAGAAGGTCGAAATGCAAAACATGAGCATCCTGCTCGAATCAGCTCCAAGTCAGTGATGGCAAAAACCAGTTCTCTCCGGGCGCTTTGATGTCATCTTCGTCCGGCTGAGGGTTCGAATAGCCGCGAAGGCCAACCCCTGCGCTGTCAGAAAACGAGCCGATGAGCGGGTGGACCCTCGAGGAGGAAGACGACAAAGAAGAGCGTGAGCTCCTGCGACATGTGGCGGACGGTTTGGAGCTCGTTCCACTCATTTGCTACGAAAACGGAGCGCCAGAAGCTGACGAGGGGGACTTCGTTGTCCTTCTCAGCGACAAACCTTGGAGGATGAGGGCTCAGGACGGGGGGGACGTACATTTCTGGACGGGGCTTCTCCCAGTCGACGAGGAAGACGTCAACATCACTCTGCAAGAAGAGGCAGTAGAAGAAGTGCAAGAACTTGGCGGCAATGGCGATGGAGACGATCAAAATGAAGTCACGGGGCTGATCTTCGATGGGGAGGAGGACGAAAATGTCCTGCTGGGCCTTGAAGAAGAGCCACCAGTAGCTGGTCATGACAAAGAGGAACCAGAAGAAGCCGTCAGCGAGGACGCCAAGGCCTGTGAAGAAGGCATGATATATGATCTGGAGGCATGTCAGGCCAAAGAATCAGGGGAGGGGACGTTGGAAGGTGCTGAGATGCGGTTGAAGCGATACATTTGAAAGACCCAGCCGAAGAACATGAGGACGACTGTGACGATGAACAAAATGAGCTGTGTCTGATAGTAAGAGGCGAGGTTCATTGTGTAGAAGGCGCTGAAGCCTCGATTGACCAAGTGGAATGTGCCCGAGCCCTTGAAGGATTAGTTGACGACGCGGCAAGTTAAACCGAGGCTGACGCAGTTGCGGCGGCTGTTTGAACTGTCGCGTATGTGACGTACAGCACAGGGACATTGATGAGCTGCCGATTGACGGACTGGGTCTCCACTCGCAATACAAAGGACTCCACGTAGCGGATGTACTCCGGAGTGCCTGACGTCGATTTGACAGACGTCTGGGACAAGTGAGACATGCGTTGCGAACGAACAAACAATCGTGTCGACGAGCGCAAAGCGTCTGACTAAGAATCCGTTTGTTGGCAACGTCGATGTTGGAGAAATCGAAAGCTGCGCCGTCAGCAAATCCGGGGGAAAGTCACTCCATTGTTTGATGGCGCATTGGTGATGGCGATGGGAAGTGGGTACATCGACGATCCGTCAACCAAAACTGGCAGAGGTGAGACAAAGAGCCACAAGAATGTTGCTCACAGAGGTCGTACATGACGGGCTCGCGCGTCGCCAACAAGTCCGTCACGTCCGTAATGCAGGAAAAGGCTGTGTTGGAGCCAAACCGAAAGAGCCGTTGCAGCCGCGAGGACGAGAGGTCGCACGTCTGAGGACCTTAGACGTAGACTCAAATAAAACAATGACTGCAAGCTCTTTCGCAAACTGGCGGTACCCGAGCCAGGTTCCGTTTAAAGAAAATACGGAGGCGGTGATGTTGAGGAATGAGTTCTGCAACATGAGGACAGGCCAGCTGATAAGGCCGAACCTGGCCTTGAAGAGCAACTTGGCGGGTGATGGCAGTGCGTGAGGCAATTATGTTTGGGTCCCCTTCGTAAAAAAGAAACGGCAAACCGCGATACCACCCTGGAAAACCAGAGACTTGGATGCCAATGCGAGATTGGATTGCGGCAAAAGCCCTGCATGAGGGGGACTCAGTGCGGTACAAAGTGAGCGCGCAAAGGTTGGCGAGCGCCTGACAAGCGGATGGGTCATTCTCCCCCTTTGCTGGGTGAGTTGCCGCACACTGAGGGGAAGGGCACGGAACCTGGCATTTTGACGCGGAAGAGTGAAATCGCCGCTCGAAAATGGACGACCCTTCAAATACAATTTCACGGACGTCTGTGGACGAAAACTGGAGTGTCAACCATTCATCTGTGAAAGCACACTTTGGCTCCAGTAAATGTAATTCGAGCGGCTTGATCACGAGGGTATTGCGCCAACAGGCTATTGTATACGTCCTTGTTCACACACGCTTCGCCGGCCTGTGTTGTAACTAAAGGAATCCACAAGGCCTAACCGCTAGCTTCTGCTCAAAGGGGGTATCAATGCAAGAGCAGACCCCTTCGGCATTTCGCCGCATAAGGGGATCTGGACAGCGCTCGCAAGTGTAAGGGTCCGTCGGACTGACGATGGAATTCCAAGGACACATCATGCACGTCTTGCCGAGTGAAAGAGAGAAATTCCCGGAGGGAACGAAGTCGCCTACGCCATAAGCTTGCAAAGGGTGGTTAAAAGAACTGAGAACAAAGCCGACTGGGCATGTGCACGAGCCGGCAGCGATGTTCGGGTTCAAGAACGTCGTGGAATTGGTAGGAGGACCATTTCCGCAAGGCAGACAATAGTATGAATCAGACGAAGGGAACTTTGGTGTGAGATGAATAAGTGGAGAATAACGGTTCCGGATGAGCATGGCTGACAGGTCACAGTGCGCGATGTTAATCCGGATATTTGTGTAATCTGAACAATAGATCTCATGGTAACAGGACACTGGCAGGAGTAGCCTATCGCTGAATTAAGTAGATGAGTCAGAAGAGGTCAGAACCTTGTGCACTTGAAACGAGAGGGTCTGCGCAAGCGGAACACTGCAGCGTACTCAAATCAAAAACAGATCTCAGGAGTCAGAACGACATTTTTAAAGTTGGCACTTTAGAGTGCACTGCTGGGCAGTGCAAACACAAACGACGAATACGACGAGAAGCTTCAGTTTCAAACCCATTCGGAATTAAATTAAAAGATAATTCGAAGAAGTTAAACCCGAAGCTGGCCCCCAGCAAGCATCTGCAAGTGAAATAATGGGCATCGGCTTTTGGGGATTTGCACATTTGCGTTCGCACAATCTCTCACTGTCCATCCATCTATTCTCGCGAAGTGCACCCCTCCTCTTTTACAGCTGTTGCGAGTTGCCGATACACATTCTGACGTGGTTGTTCGACATCAGTCCGGACTAGGAACTCACCTTCTCCAAAGAAATCTTCATACAGAGTGTTTGGTAAGAGTCGAGGCAGGTCATGACTTCAATGTAAAGCGTGATGCGACTGTATGGTCAAGTGAGCCCCGTCCTCGAACCGATCAGGGAGCGCACCCGTAGCATTCCTCACCAGCGCGCGAACATTAATAATTGCCCAAGTAGAAGGTGGGGTCTGAAAATGCCGGAGACACGATCCGGCCGTCGTAAAAGCAACCTCAACCCCTGCCCGTATTGCTTTGCATCAGCGGCCGTCCGGCCGCTTAAATTCGCGGAGCCAGGTCTGCACAATGAGCCCGCTCGCCCCTTGCCACTTTAAATGCTCACTTCATGCTTGAGCCGCCGTTGAGCACCGAGAACGTCACGCGTGAGACCCGAGCCCAACATCAGCGGCCTCAAGAACCCAGCTGCAATCGCTCCGTCTGCCAGCGACTCGTTCCAACTTTCCCCCTACACCCGACCTTTTTTTGACCGGAGTCTTTATCTCATTAGAACCATTATTAGCGCCGTTTGGCTGCCTCCGAAGCATTTCCTCTCCTCATTTTCAAGGTCCATAGAAGCTCCACCTCATCCAATCAAGGTAGCCGCGTGATTTGTACGTTGTCTTTGGTCCATTCATCCATGGGCTGCCGCGTTTGTAGTCTTCTGCTCGTAGTTTCAGCACGTTCCTAGTTTTTGCTTATTTGTCGTACTTGCGCTATGTTTTTTGAAGCGAATATGAATTTTCTGTCCTTTCACGCTACGCTTGTGACAATGTCGTGGCTCAAAAGCGTGGTGCACTATGCATGAATCCATCATGTCGTCTTTACGGAGAACTCCGTCTCTTGTTTGAATATCTCTGAGATTTCATGAAGATCGGCCACATCTTCTGTCTGCATTCTACACTGGGTGGTTATTTCTTTAGGCTTTTTTGAATGATAGTCCAGTAGCGTGTCGCTGACGTCGCAACTGAATTTTCTTTCATGATCGCTCTATCTCAGTCGTCTGAAATCGTTATCTAGTCGTTTCGACTTGCGTCTCAAGTGACTGCTCTTACCCTCGCAGCACATGTACGCAAATCAACCCGAAGCAATCTGTAAAAGCCTGCCTTCACTTTATACTCACCACGCCAGTGTCACCATTAAGAGCGCAGCATTCAATGGAGCAATCCGCAGATATGCGAGCCTCTATGTCTTTGCCCCCTTGGTCGGAGGAAGAGCATGCACGCTTTTTGAACGCGATTGAGCGCGTTGGCTATGATTTCAACCTCATTTCTGCCATTCTCGGCAACAGAACCCCTGCCGAGGTGCAGCTTCACTATCGCTACTACTGGATCGCAGCATCGCGTCGCATGAACTACAATTCAAACACCATTCCCCACGTCACGGCCCGCGAAATCTACAGCGACTACAATCTTATGTCCAGCTACGAATATGACCCTTCTTATGACTACATGAACATGCAGGCGCAGCGGCAACTCCTCGCACAGCAGCAATACCACGCCGCACAGTTTCAGCAGCAGCAGCCCACGAGATTGCCGTCCTCCCAGCCACAGGCCAACACTTCACGACGTCAGCCCCAACGATCTCGGCGAAAGCCGACCCCTACTGCGCCCGCTGTCGCGCCGAGTAATGTGCAGGGCTCGCCTAGCAACAAGGGCTCTATCAATTTTCTCATCAGCTCAAACGATGGCGCTGCTGACAAAGGGCGCGCGTCTGTGAAGGCGGAAGAGGGCGAAGAAGAGGCTGGCGAAGAAGCGGAAGAAGCGGAGGAGGAAGCGGAGGAAGAGGTAGATGAGAAAAAGCCGCGGAGGGAACCTCCGACTCGTCGATCTCAAACGCAGCAAGCGGCTGCAAAGGCGAAGCCTGAATACGTTTTCACGCTTGAGATAGACGAGAACAAGATGCCCATCAATGTGAGCATTGGAGAGCTTGTGGATCAGAAAGCACTTGACGAAGAAATTGCAGAATGCAAGTCGAGGGTTGAAGCCGAGCAAGGCTCGTCAGATGACGTCGAGGGTGCGGGACGGTGGGACTGGGTCCGGCGACGGCTTCTGACGTCGAGGCTGTATCAGTTGTGGTTTCCTGTGTTCCGAGATGTGATACCCATCGAAAAGAAGGAGCTGAACGATGACATTCGGTTCATGAAGGTGGCATGCCATCTCGAGGACGAGCGGCCGTCATATTCGAAAGAGGATTTGTACGACTACGCTTCAAAGCGCTCGGACAGGTGTGGCCATTCGAATCTCCACTCACATGCCAGGCCCGCTCGCAATCGAAGCGCCCCCCACGCATCGGCCGACGACGACGACGACGACATGGGGGCTCCAGAGTTTGTTGGAACAACTTCCGATCTCAATTCACAGCGACCAAAAGTGGGTGCAATGCGACCGGTGCAGAAAGTGGCGTCGCGTTGGAGCGGAAGTTGATTTGAATCAATTCAAGAAAAGAAAATGGTACTGCGAAATGAATCCAGACAAGCGGAGAAACAAGTGTTCCATCCCAGAACCCAAGTATCGCAAGTAGATTCGCGATCCCTAGTTTTGAGATGTACAGCCAACTTAGTAAACCGTTCATATTCAAGTTTACCACATCCACTTCGGTCAGAGACACGCACACCGACTTTAACGACCCTTGCCCTTGGGCTGCGCCTTTGCCGACGTCTTGGCGGGAGCAGCCTTGGAGGGAGCAGGCTTCTGGGCAGCCGCCGCCTTCTTCAAAGCCTCCTTCTTCGCCGAGACCTTCGACTTCTTGGCCTCCTTGGCAAGACTGCATGGTCACGGAAAGAACAGAGTAATCAAACCGAACAGCGTTGTCACGGTTAGCCTGACGGGTCTGAGGCTTCTCGTCACGCTTCGCCTTGATATCTTCCGCGGTGGCACCAGAGAAACCACGCTTCAAAACAGAGACAGCAGCACGCTTCATCTTCTTCTTCTTCTCCTCCTCAACAGTTCCCTTCTTGTGGAGCCGGCGGAAGAACAGAGTCCAAGGCAGCTTACGGGGATTCCTCTTCATGTGGAAGTAGGAGATACACTTCGAATCACGGAAAAAGAAAGACTGCAATTTTCAGAATTCCTCCTCAGTTGGATCACCTTTGAGTCCATGCGAACGAAGCGAATTCCGTGGCCCGGGTAGATTTTGTAATTGCTGAAGGCGCAAAGCTCGGTTCTTCCATGTGAGCCCATAAAACCGTGTTCCTACTTCACGACCATGACCGAGTGGAGGTGGGCTGTATTGACTACAAAATTTGTTACCTTTTTTGGAATAACAAGATGCTCTAAAAATCAAGATCGTACCTTTTGCAAGAATTCTCATTTTGCGGCATTGACACTGATGTAGGATCACAATTCTCTTTTGAAATTCCTACCGAAAAGAAAATCTGCACAAAGAAATCCCCTTTTGTTTAACAAACAAAGTATGAGCTTTTATCTAATTTGGTCATCCCTCATGTCTGAATTTGTTCGAGATGTTGTTCTCAATGTCGCGAGGAATGCTCTAGGTCCCGAACAGGTTCTTCCCCGATTGCTTCTGTAACACTGCAGGCAACTGGGACATCAGCCTCGCAGCCTCCAAGTGATGCACCGCAACCACAGCAATCTGTGCTGAAACGGTCAAATCATCCCGTCGCGCTGGTATTTCACATTGGATTCAAAGCGGGCGCTTTTCTTGTGTATGCGACTATTTCGATGGAATAACTCTGAAGATATTTTCTTGGTTCAGCTCTGACCAACACAAACTTCGTGACACTCTTTGTTGTCATTGTCCTTCTTCTAGCATTCGACTTCTGGACCGTCAAAAATGTCACAGGACGGCTATTGGTAGGCCTTCGCTGGTGGAATGAAGTAAATGAAGATGGTTCAAACAACTGGCGGTTTGAATCCCTCGAAGTGAAGTGCGCATTTTCATAACTAAAACTGTAGGATCGGTCGAGGATCGCTGATGTGGACTCAAAGACATTCTGGATATCTCTATGGGTGACGCCAATCGTTTGGGGCTTCTGCTCCATCTCGTCTCTGTTTGGGCTTCGCTTCGGCTGGTTGCTGTGTACTCTAGTCGCCCTCTCTCTCAACACAGCAAACATCGTAGGATACTTGAAATGCAGCAAAGGTGACGCTGACATGGAATTTACATTTAATTGAGCAGCTGCGAAAAATAAAATCCAAGGATTCGCCACGAGCGTAGCGACAAAAGTCGTTGCAAGCCAATTGTCCTCCAGCCTCCAGGCTTAATCTGTGTAAAATAACTTCGAAATGAAGCTAGCCGCATGATTTCGGTGTCTGAATAAACTCGAATAACTCGTTGCACCCAGTCGTTGCTTGGCTTGGGGGTCGGCAAACAACGGGCATGTCAGTGAAGGAGGGGAACATGGCGGGAATGATGATGCTCATGTCCACTCGACTCTTCGCGGTCAGTGGACGCCCACACACGGTGCACAAGTGGCTCAAATGACGACACTATCGTGTCCGCTGGTGTCGCCTGCGCCGCGACATTTCTGTCAGTTCTAGCGACAGAGGTTGGAGAGCTTGACGATTTCGGGCGTTTCTTCAATCGCTCTCGCGATCGCATCGCAACAAACCCGGGAGGCCTCTTCCTCACCAACGGTCGTTCCTTCCGAATAGGCCTGGGATCTGGCGTTGAGAGGATGCAGATGGCTTCAACCGCTTGCCGAATGTGGGCTCGAACCTTTGCGTTGGTTAGGTCACGAGAGGACTGAATACAGATTGCTGAAACGAGACTTTTGGCACTTCTTCCTGAATGTTTCAGGTGAAGGAAAGCAAATGAGCACTGTCGCGAAGCTCTTTCGACCACTTCCCCCCCGTGGGCTCTTGATTTTATCATCTGCGCACGCAGGACACATTTTCGAATACATGTCAACAACTCTGCGAGGGATCCCGCAGAACAAGCGATGAAGGCTGTGGAATGAGAAATACTCCAAGCAGAATCACGTCGAGTACAGCTCCTTGGCGTTGACGTGAGGAGAGCGGCAACAATGATAGGACTCAATGACATCAAAAAGACGCGAGGTCGAAATGACCTCTCGCTTTTCCTTACACTGTGAACAAAAACAACAAAATCATACCATGAATCCTTCGCACCGGTAAAGACGCGAATCGACAAATTCGAACCGGCCCCAATGCTTGCTCTTGGGCCCATCGAGCTGAAGGGATGCAACAATGGATCTCAACCGTTCCTCACTGTACAGACCAGAGTTTGCAGCCGTGACCATGGCATCCGTGCTAACTTTCAAATCGAACTCCGTGCGGGAAACGTTCACCACCTCTGCTGTGGACATTTGAAGTGCTCTATTTTCCAATTCATTAATTTAAAAGATCACACAACTTAAATAGAGTTCATCCGATTCCCAACTTGAGATGAGCCACCCACAGATGACGCAACGATGATAATCACAATGGCCTCAATCAAAAATGAAACAATGCTCAAACGCTGCCAAAATCTCGCGGCAGGACGTCCGGAACGGCAATACAACACTGCGTTAAACAAACTGCGAAGTCAGACAATGCGCGAAGAACTGCGTACGCTGCTAGCGGCAAGACAATGCCAAGCCAAAACCTGAAGACAGTGAGATAAGACTAAAGCCTGTCACATTGTCATGGCGAAACGTTCCTCTTCTCGAGATCGGCGTGGTGACGCCAACTTGAGCTGAAGTCTCGTCGGCAGACTCCTTGCTCGGATAATTGTAAATTGGGCACTGTCCCCGTACGCATTCTTGATCGCCTACGTCATAAACTTCAAAAGAATCGAGCTCGTACGAGGAGAGCCTCGTCGTACGTCATCCTCGTGATGTTGACCCCCCCAACGGCCAAAATAACATCGCCTGGGCCCAGCTGCGCATTTTGGCTCCGCCTCACTGGGAGTCCTTTCTTCGCTGCCGTGAACGCGGAGCAGTCGGAGTCATCGCTGAGCATGAACGGGCAGGGCTCGAAGCCAAATCCTCGGTCCGGGTTTCTCCCCACCGTGACCGTCTCCCTGAGCGGTCAACGTGACGGCGGTGAGGCCCTAACGAGCTGTGAAACGTCATGTCGACAGCTACGTCAGCCGCAGACACTCGTCGTGTGACCGGAATCGCTCGAAAGTCATCCGGGAAGGGGGTGTGGGGATGGACCAAAAGGAACTCCGCCGCATCGGCAAGCTCCTTCACCCACCGCAGCGCGTCGTCGTACGTCATGCGCGCTATGGACTTGCCGCCAGCTGCGAGGATAACGTCGCCGCTGCGCATGCCAGCCAGCGCGGAAGGGCCGGAGGGATCGACCGACAAGACGGCGAGGCCATAGAGGGCGTGCGAGTAGGAGGAGAGGTCGAAGTCATCGCCGACCATGTACTTGGCGGGGGTGAAGCCAAACGACGAGTTTACGCGAGCGACGGTGATGGGGACTCTGGTTGCGTCAAACAGAATTGATGGACGGGGGGTGTAACATTTCGCCCGGGGGGCGAACGAGATCGCGAAGGGACTCGCGCAGATTCAGACGACGAGGGGGGCTCAAAGTTGGAGGAGGTAGAGGGGGGGGGTCGTTTCCAACGAAAATGAGAGGTCGCGGTCCGAATGAAGCATCCGCGGCTGCGATGGGAACAAGGGGGGGCATCGGGAGCAACTGTTGCGCTTGCATTGGAGACCGTTGCGACAGTGGGGCTGGGCGCGGCAGGTCATCCGACCGCGGCTCCACACGAATGCGGCCGCGGACGTATCCCACGCGCACAGACTCGCCCTTCATGGCGGCGATGGCGTCGACGTAGTTCATTCGCCCGACCTCCCTCCGATCAATCTCGACAATGACGTCATTGCCGCAGAGCCCAGCCTCGGCGCCCGGAGAGCCCGCGCGGACGCTGAGAATCGGCAGTCCAAAATCGACGGGGTAGAGGGCGCCGCCATCGAAATCGGAGGAGAGCAAGAATCGCGCAAGCGTGAGGCCGACGCCGCTGGGGCCGCGAACGAGCGTAACGACTTCGACGTCGCGACCACGCGGAGCAGCCGCAGTTGGTTCCGATGCGCTGGAATGGTGAGAGCCAATAAGGAAATCAAACTCGTCATCAAATTTGAGGGGGGCGAAGGGGTGGATGACGGCAAGGGTCAACTCGTCACCCGGCACGCGCAAAGCCGCCATGGCGGCGCTTGCATCTAGATTTGTGATGCCCTGGCCATTGACGGAGACAATCACATCGCCAGGGACAAGCCCCGCCCTTGCGGCGGCTGAGTTGGCGACAACAGCGCGGATGGGGAGGCCTGCGGGGGCCTTCGTAAACTCGGACGCGTCGAAATCAGAGACCATGAAGCGGTAGGGGGTGAAACCAAAGCCGCCAACCTCGCGGGGGATGACAAGGGTCGTCCTGTTGCGTTATGAAGCGGCACAGGGGGGCATCACGTCATTTCGTTGAGGATGGCGCGGAGATGGCGTTCCTCGCGGCGGCGCTTTCGACGAGGGAGTTGAGAGGACGGGACAGGGGGGGTTGAATCCTCTTCGAGTGGAACGACAATAACGTCAGGGCTGCGATAGTCTGTCTGCGACGGATGCCTACCGACCCGTTAGAGCGGCCAATGGCATCCAAACTCTGCAAAAAGGAGGCGCCGGACGGTGAACACGACGCGATTTTGAAAATTGACGCGCTTTTCGACGGTTTTATCGGCGGTCTTGCCATGCATGGCGTACTCGCACAATGCGAGAGAGTGCTTGTTGGCCATGGCGTGCCGGATAACATTCATTGTGTGCCACAAGTTGTGCTCTAAACGACATCAGCGCACGAGAGGACGCCCAGCTCACCGCCAAGAGCCTCGCCGTTGACTTCGACCACCACATCGCCGTAGCGCAAGCCGTTGTACCGCGCCTGCGTGCACCGGTCGACTTTTACAATGGGCAAGCCAGCAGGGCTGTACGCAAACGCACTGCCGTCCCACTCGTCGCTGCTAAAGAACGATTTTTTCTTTTTTGGAGCCCACGGCAGGAGAATTGGCCCTGGCGTGAAGCCGAAGGACTGATCGGGGAAGCGGTCGAGGGAGACGAGGAAGTCGACGACAGAGGAGGAGTCGACTTGCGGAAGATTTCGCAAGACTGCGAGGACGGCGAGGTTTGGTGGGGACAACAATGAGGAGAGTTGTTGCAGGGCGGCTGTGAAAGGAAATGTGATGAGGTCGCAGCCGTTGATGGCAGCGATGACATCAGATGGGAGAAGTTTTATTTCTGAGGCGAAGGACGAGGGTTCGATGGCGGTGATGCGGAGGCCTCGCTGAGTCACTGCATCCAGCGGAGCCAGCGTCACTCCGAGGGAAGAAGGGGAGGGAATGGGCCCGATATGAAAAAGAATAACATTTCGGATAGCTTAAGGATTAGAAAGAAATACATGGGCAATACGAGATTCGTAAAAGTCGACTTTGTTCACTCGGACTTTTCTTCGCTTTGGCTTGTGCAAACCGTCGCCTGAGCTTTGCGTGTCGCTGATGTCACGGGTACTTGAAGAAATTTGTGATCTCAGCAGGGGACTCTGTCCGTTCTGAGAAGCATGCAATGGATTCTGCAGGTCCCGAAGGGGAGACGAATTCGGAACGTTTGGCTGCACCCAAGAAACGTTAAAGGGCTGCAGTAAGTGATTTCCATCTGTAACTCGATCAGGCTGCATGAAGATTCAGCTTCAATCTTGCTTTTGAAATCTCAAACGAGCAAATGATTGAATTCTGACTAAAACAATCTAAAGACTAAAAGATAGAACCAAAGTGAGTAACATGTGCATTTGCATTATTTTTAGCTCATTTGTAAAACGAAAATACATGAAACGCACTCCATCCAAGGATTTGAGGAAATTTCCACAACTTCCTTTCGCCAAGGTTTTTGACAGCATTATTTTTGATACGCCTATTTTGGTCGACTGGCCAAGTTCGATTTTGAGCAATGTCGTACTTACCTTATTCGTACGACAAAGTTCTAAGAAACCACGCCTATGGACAACCGGTGGTTGCAGTTGAGGGGCAGCCTTTCCAAGCACCAGCAGCTGTTGCGATCTCGCAGTCTGGACCACCACCTGCTGTGGGTCCTACTGTGGGGTCCCATCAGGCTCCTCTTGGACAAGTCGAATACCTACCTCATCTTCATGATGCGAGGAAACTAGCCATTCCCCCACCCATGGGTGCTCCTGACAACACTCTACGCAGCCATGTTTCTGGGGGCCAGCATGTAGTCCAGCAAGTCGTTCTCGCTCAACCGATTCAATCGTCAGATCCTACGCAAGTGCAAGTAAGGAAAGTCTCTCGTGGGCTTGGCGGTTGGAGCTTCCCTTCGTTACGAGGCCGGATGGCGTTCCCGTCGTTTCGAGTGTCAGGTGGTCGTCGAGAGGAGGGAGACTTCTTTTTTCCAACTCTGATGTATGTCAAAAAACTAAAAGCACCTCTCTTTTTTGACAGCGTAGATTTTTTCTCGGCTTTGTCCTCTTCCCGGTGTGGTTTTGTGCTTTCTGTTACATTCGTGGTCAAAACTTTCTCACCAAGTTGTGCTCCATCGCATCCATTGTCATGCTTTGCCTCTATTTCATTGCTGGGATCGTCGTCCTCTCGATTGTTATTCAGCGTGAGTTGTCTTCATTCGAAAGTGACTCTGGTAGGCGACAACACACCAATCCAAGCCCCATGCGTCTCTCCGGTCGTGTCGCTGCTGAAAAACCAAACTTCAAATGCTACCACAGTGGACACTGGCTGCTGGGCATTCTTTCGAGTCAGTGTTCCGTCGCCTTCGGCTGGATCTTCACAAAGGTTCAACTACTTTGTGGAAGGAGCTCACGCGAACGTTTTTCAAGTTTATGTTCGAGATTCCGTCGGCGATTTGGCTCCTTCTTCTTCATACATGCGAGCGTCGACAAGCACAGCCTCTAGAGGCACATACCAACCGGATGGACGATATGTTGGATCCGTTGAGTTAAGGTTCTCATTCACGATGTGGATTGGAATCTTTGGAGCTTCTTCGAACTCTTCTTCATACACGCTTCGAGCACGAGGAGATTACTTGTAGAATTTATGAAAAAAATGAAGGTTCCTATGTACATTGAGCCCACTTACTGTACTTTTGATCCACAAAGAGAAAAAATTCGACTCCGAAGGGATTCGAACCCTCACTCTCTGGATCCGAAGTCCAACGCCTTATCCATTAGGCCACGGAGTCAACTCAATAATACTTGAATTTGATAACTCATGAAGAGAGTAATTGTTGTTTTGCCTTCGAGCACTTCAAGATTGGTTTTTGGCTCAGCTAAACAAGCATTGACTTTAATTTGCTCCATGTCCTGATCGCTGGCGTCCTAAAATTTCACGCTCACGCTTTTTTGATGAAGGAAACGAGAAATTGCAGGAGGTAGCTCTTGCTGAATTCTTCTCCAGTAAAATTGACCCTCTTGTCTGCTAACAGACTACTATCTGTTATTTTTAATCTAGGAGATGTCCAAGTCCTCCAAGCGAGAGGACAAAATTGTGAAGTTTGTTCCCGACACGGTTTCAGTCGATGACCTTCCACCTAACTACATGTCTCTTATCTCTTTGGTTCTCGGTTTTGTGGGACTTCTGATGAAGGTCACGATGTAAATTGCCCGGTCTGAGTTGAGCAGAACAAGCTCATGTCATGGCTCGCCCTCTTCAGTTGTATCTCCTCAGTAGCGAATACGAAGAGCTCTGAGACCGACACAAAACAGATGGTAACATCTATTGCCTTCTCAATCATCGGGTTGGTCATGAATTATTTTGCGAGACCTCCAGCGTAAATCGACAATCCTTGCAGATTTGTACATAAAAGTAAAGATTCCAATCAATCAAGAATGTACGCAACATTGAGCTGCCTCTACAACACAACCGCAGAGGTCACTCAGTGGAACTCACTGCAGCGGCAGCTTGCGGCCGCGGGCGACCACCACCTCGTGCACCTCGCCGACCACTTCCTTCTTTATTTCCCTCAGATTTATGCTCGCCCTCTTCTCACAGTCAGAGAGGCGATCATTGCTAATACCTCTCCGCGGGGGACGGCGTGATCCACTTTTTGGCCTTTGCGGCCTTAGCAGTCAACAAGCATGAAAATCAATCCTACTTCGAAATATCGGCATCAGGCGTTGCTAACGGAGCATCAATCGAAACTTCCTCAGCTCCTGCAGAAAGGTTTGGCAAGGATCCAAATTGAATCCCTGGGCTTGTGAGGACAACTTGACGGAGACAACCCTGCTCAGTTGGAGGAACGACGGTATCGGGAACATCAAAGACATTAGGATGCGGCGAAAACATGTGGCCGATAACTCTCTGCAACTCGGAACCAAAGATTGCATCTGACGAATAAGATCTCAAAAAAAGATAAAAAACAGGTAATTCCAGGAAAGCAAACCAGCGGTTCTTCAATTCTCTGGGCAGTCTTGTCAAGAATCGAGATGATCGAGTCGATATCGCCTTCCCTTTTCATGTCAATTTTTAACGACAAATGTCACATGAGCATCTTGAACAAAGTGCTAGAAAACAGCGGAAGAGCCTGCAACATGACCTGGTACGTTATCCAACATACGAAGCGAGGAACCTCTCCATGGCCATCAGCGGCAAAAGTCAGGTACTGCGTGGCGAGAGAGCAGCAAAGCATGGTGGAAACGACTTTCCCAAACTGCATTCTGTTGGATTGTTCAGAAGCGACTGATTTTGCAATCGCCTGCAACGTAAGGTAAAACACAAGCGCACGACCTCTTGCAAATTCAGCTCCAAGCCGTTCACTTGAGCGGACAACAAACTATTGTCGGATTGGAGCTGGGCTACTTGCGCTTTCAAGTCTGCAATAGACTTCTCGGCTTCTTCAAGTTGGGCTGCCACGGCAGAGACGGACTC
Source organism: Verrucomicrobiaceae bacterium (assembly GCA_027487435.1). Taxonomy (GTDB): domain Bacteria; phylum Verrucomicrobiota; class Verrucomicrobiia; order Verrucomicrobiales; family Akkermansiaceae; genus UBA956. Next base: position 50,593 of record JAIYDP010000093.1, read on the forward strand.
GATTGGGGCGGGAGACGGTGTCAGGGCAGGAACCTGTACAGTGAACTTTTACAATGAAAATAATACTTCAATTGGAGCCGCTGATCCTTCCTTCCCATCGACTTGAACTGAGAACATGTCCTACTATGTCACAACAGCTAAGCAACTTGTACCTTCGGAATATCAGAGAACGCTTGCATGATCTTATTCAGCTCTCCCTGGATTGCTAAAAAGGTTCCCTTGCTATTGAGGAGCTCGACTTGAGCGGGCAGAAGGTTCTTCTTGCCCTCGAGATCCTGCGGCGGTCAATTCGATTACCAGGCGATGTCAGAACCTGGATTCGCTGGAGCTTTTTCCTCAAACTACGAGCTCTCCTCGACACGATCTTAGTGAAAGGATCGAGACGGTCATCATTGAGATCGTTGTCGTCGGCGTTGTCACCCATTGCTTCACAGCGCCACCACTGCTGTAAAAGGAAATCCGATTTAATTTATTTTTGATTTGACCTTGACGCGTTGCCCCCCCCTGTGAATGCCGGCATTTCTCTGAGTCCGGTATGCTGTGCTCATCGTTGCGTGACTACTCCATTTTGTGATGTTCCACATCTAAGATCTGCTCTGACACTGTTGAAGATATTCTTTGTGCTGATAATCAAATTTCTCTGAGAACGAACGTTTCGAAAACATTTTTTAATCTGTTTCAGCGAGAAGGAAGTCGTCATGATCTTGATACGCGCTTGATGGGAAGATTTTGTCTTCATTGGACGCGAAACGTTTTTGTCCCCCCATGTTGACAACTTTGCAAGGGTTTGATGAGTGGTCCTCGATACGTGTATGGCGCCTCGTCATCGTTTGTATCTTTTTCTTTAAAGAAAGAAGTTGATTTGACTCGTTTTCGAATATTTTCAATTTGTCAAACTCCATTTTTTTCCGGAACGACTTGCAACTTTGGTCAGTCACAGCGAGTTTGTTTTGGTGTGCGCGGGCTGTTCGATCGTATCACAATCGACATCTGACAGTCTCATAATTAACAGTCTGTGATGCAAAATTTAGAATTTTGTGGTCTACACGATTGTCAGCAGCACTCTGATGTCATAGACATTCAAAACTTTCTCTTTCCAACCACTCCTGCACTGTCCCGTACGGCCTCTTTTTCTCTTAATGCTACCTGAGATGAACCCTGAGTATCCTGCTCATCGACTCCAAAAAGAAGGGAAAGCAGTATCTCCCTCCCGTATCGCGAATCGCAAGATTCCACGACTCGACATTTTCTTTTCCTAGACCTCATAGACTAGTATGCAAGCATATTCGGAACCGTTAAGGCATGAAAATCAAATGGGGTTACTCGAACTGAGACACAATATGTCCAGTCACTGTACAACCCATGTCAGACAATTGCGCTGAATTCGCATCAAATTCAAGCTCTGCGCTGCAGCTTTTCAGCATTGTCTCCTAGTGATGAACACGCTAATGCTCACTTGAAGTGACAAGCAACTTGCCCTGCAGTTTGCTCGTCTTCAGGAACGAGTTCCACCCAAGCATCGCTGGACGGCAAACGAAATGAGCACAGCAGTTAACCTGCAGTTAACCTGCAAGGTAGTGCTGAGAAACTAGCTCATTCGCCTTGCAGTGCACGCACTGTCGGAGGGCTTCGTTATGTTTGACTTGACTTTGACTGGCTCATCGTTCGTTGCGCCGGAAGCGATGCCACAGTTTGAGGTCAACATTCTCTCCTCTCTGCCTTTGTTTTTTGCATGATCTCTCGCCCTCCTGTTGCCTTGCGTGACGTCTCTGGTTGTCTTCGCCTCTCTATGTGTTTTGTCAGCTACTCAGCCAAAACCTGCTGTAGAAAGTTCACATGATTCAGGTCGTCATTGAAGTCGCTCCTGACGTGTCCGTCACAAGGCACGTGAACGCCGAGAGGATGCCTGAGTTCTACGAAGGACTTTGCAAGGCTGTGAACTTACCTCGTGATTTCAACTCTTTCGCACTGTACGAGAAGTCCAAGAACGTGCGTTGAATCTTTTGCCTTCCTTATTTCCGTAGAAAGTTCTGCAACCAAGGACTGTGTCAGACTTGCCCCCACGCATCTTTGTCAAGCTGTCGTCCGCTCCTTCTCAGAACAACACAACATCGTGGGCTGCTCCAACAATGGGCTCAGGTTCTTGACCGCATTTGCGTCAACTTACAGCTCAGTTCCAATTGAAAGATCTCCTCCTCGCAATCGTTTCGCCCCTCAGCCAGTTCAATACGCAGAACCCTCGTTTCTGACCAATATAACTGAGCGGGATGCGGCTTTCTCAGAAATGAGGGACTGGTTCTACCCGCAGTTCTCTGGGTGCTCCTGTTGCAGAGGCTATGTGTACTCTTGTGGTGACCAAACTTGTCTCAGTCTGGGCATGTGCGGTTGTGCAAGTGCGATGCAGTACCCAATGCATGACGACTTCGAAGGCCTGGACGCTAGGTTCGCTGAGTACGAAACGTCACCTGGAGCTGCAACAGATTACTTCTACCCCATATCCGCCTCCTGTCAGTGCTGCAGAGGGTACATTCATAGCTGCAATGGGGCGAATTGCAGGCGGAGAGGAGCATGTCTCTGCGCGTACGGGACCCACTGATGAGGACTTCTCCTCTCTGCGTCTTTGTATGTACTGATAGCATTCCACAGCCGTGTAAACCAGAGTCATTCATAACAGTTTGCTTTCCTCCCGCTGGATGGCCCTTGTCTGGGTCAGATAAACAAGCCAAATGGAGGGAATGGTCGAGAGATGCCACAGAGAGTGTGCATCAAAGATCTGCGGCATCAAAGGTTTCCAATCCTCATCACATTCCAGATTGGCTTGAAGTCAAATAACTCCAGAGGAGCAGAGGAGGCAACAGAAATGAGGGCAGCTGCCATTGGGGCAAACACTTTTCGGTCGGGTGTGAAGAGAGTTGCAAAGGTGACGAACGCAGACGCGACGACCCAAAAGGCACACACCTTGACGTGGAGGCCGTAGTCGAATTTGATGGCGAGCATGTACGTCACAAAGAGAACATATAGTAGAAGTAAAAGAGAGCGAAGAACCAATTTAAAAGTGTCCACTCGCCTCCACTTGCGAAGGGCAATAGCAGTCACGAGATAAAAGGTTTGCTCGAGGGCGGCGAGCACAGAGAAATAGTCGAGCTTCTCAGTGACAAAGTATGGTCGATCTGACTGAGTTAACGTTGTTGTTGAGGACAGGACCCTCGTGAATGTGAAATATGAGGGCTGCTGCATTTGCAAGCATCCATTGGCTGGAGTAGAAATAGTAGAAATGAGGACACGTAAGCTGTCTCAGTTTGCAGAAGAAGCGGCTGCTCCATTATTTGGTACAGGGACGCCAGACATATGCACGATCAAAGCGATCAAACTAAAGAGCGCAGAGGCTGGTTCCTCAATGAACAAGAGTGCTTGCACACGAAGAGAGGGATCAGGATTGATTGCACATCGGACGCCTTGAACGTAAGCGAGATCACGGAAGGGCAACAAATCATTAGGACGAGCAACAAAACTCGCCGAAGGACCATTCATGTTACTGGGTACATTCGACCATGGTACTGTGGGCTTTGCGGTTTCTTCAGTTTGATACTGACCTCTTTGGGATCAAGACTGGTGTCCTCGACAGATGCTCGACTGACGATGGGCTACCCTTGGTGGATGCAGTGGCAAGTGCTCGAGAACAGGGCTTGAAGTTGCTGTATGTGTCGCTGGAAAAAGCCGACGAGCTTGAGATTAGCTTCATGGTCGAGCACAACATTAATTACGTTGACGACAAAGTCACATTCCACCGCTCTGTCGCGGATGCTACCACTTCGACTCAGCCCACATCTGGTTTAATCGTCGAGAGGGTTGATGCAACGTCTCCGCAGCTCGAAGAACTCGCCATCGCTTCTGGACACGCGTCCAGATTTTTCGCTGACTCCAACATCAGCAGGGAGGCCGCTAAAGAACTCTTTAGGCGTTGGATGCAGAATTCCATCAAAGGACTTGCGGCGAAAGACGTGTTCGCAGCAAAGGACGACGTAGGATTCGTCGTTGGGATGATTACGCTGCGAGTTGTTGGCGAGCATGGAGACATTGGCTTGATTGCGGTTGATCCTAGCCGCAGGAACGGAGGGATCGGTCAAACGTTGCTGCAGAAGAGTTTTGAGTGGGCGCGAGAAAATTCTCTGACGACCATGACCGTCGTGACGCAGCGGGCGAACGAAGGGGCTTGCCGTTTCTACAAAAAGAATGGATTCGAAGAGATGGGACATGTATTTGTGTACCATGTGTGGCTGTAAACAACAACTGAAGACGTTCCTGACTCAGAACTCCATGCGCCGCAAACTTGATTCGCAGAGAAGCCTTGACTAACCCGATCATGAGAATTTGACCTCACCGAGGCACTCGAGCGAGCAAACATTCGTTGGGTGGCAGTCACAGAGCTGCCTGCGCCAAGAAGTCTGCCAGAGCCATGGCAATGCGGGCGGTGAGGCCAAAGACGATGTGGCCGCTGTAATTGAAGAAATGGATGATGGTGATGGTGCCTCGCCAAGGCACCTCCGCGGAGCTGTAAACGGGAGGGGAGCGGTTGAGAAAAAGTCTTAGAGGAACAAAAAATATCTCAGCGACCTTGAGCGTCAAAGGCGCTAATGCTGCGCTACTTCGGACGGGTTGGCTTCGATGCAGCTTCGGTCGCCAACGAACTCGAACACAAATGGAGTGACTAGAATGCCAAAACGGCTGAGAGCTACGTTTCAGATGATGACTCTGGATGGGCGTACCGTCATCAAGTTGGCCAAGGAGAAGAAGGGACGAGGAAGGAATCCCTACTTCTTCGAAAATCTCTCTCAAGGCGCAGGAGAGTGCACTTGCGTCAGTCGGGTCCTTCTTCCCTGCAGGATTATACGAACCACGGTAGCTCAGACCTCCAGGAAATGCAGATTCTCCAGCATGAGTTTTCAAGTTCATGGACCTTTTCGTCACCAAGACGGACGCTTCAGTCGAGTCCTTGCACTGTGAGGCTCAATTCGAAAACGCGGTCTACGGTGACTCGGAATAGTATAAGCCCAATCGAAGCCTTTGCTTTTGGTTCCGCAACTGATAAAGCTTTCGGTTGAAAACGCTCTAGTGTCGTCCGAATTACATCAATGTCGTGCATCTCAATATTCTTAAATTTGCTCTTTAACAAATGGCCCATACGGAATTCGCTTGGATCTTTCTGCTACTTGCGTCAACATCAACGTCGACAATGGTTGCTAACATTGGCGCTAAGGACTTTGTGAGAGTCTCAAAGACGACGACAACTTTACAAGTGGTCGTCAACCCCTTGATAACTCGCGATTCGCCAATCTTCTCAAACGTGTACGAATCACTCAAGAATCTGTCAGCAGATATGACTCGTTTTGTACCTTGGTTTCCATACCCTCAGTATGCTGTCGCAGAGCTAAATCCTCCAACCTCGAAGTCTGCAAGCTGGGGCTTTGACCTCATTGATCCGCTTCTCGAGGATTTTCTCAAGAGCTCTGAGGTTTCCTTCACTTGTGCACCCACCCACTCTGCAGAATAGAACAACGATCATTAACTTCTCGACACCTCCGACTTGGCTGTTCGACACGATCACCCATGACTTCCCTTCAGATCCCAAGAAGGCACCTCTCCCTCCCCCCTTCTCCTAACAGGCAGGTCGATTGGTCGTATGAGCGAGGGGCAAGCCTTAGAGACTCAACTGGAGTTGCTCTCGGCGACTACTACGGCAGGCTGCTCGCGTGGTTTACCCGCGGCGGTTTTGTCGACGAGCATGGGCGGACGCAATCGTCTGGCCACGCCTTCCCCATCACGCATTGGTTTGGCCTCGCGCTACTGGCTGATGTATGTAAGGGAGGTCCTCAACGAGCCGGATTACGAGTTCCACCACACGCCGGTGACTTACACGGCCCATTACGACGCCATCGTCGCTGGCATCCGCCGCCATGCCGACGCGGAGAAAAAAATGAAGTTTGTGGGGCTTGCGTTGGCGGGGCACCGCGAATTCGAGTTCTACCGGTACTTCCTCAACTCTTCCAATCACCAAGCGGACATCCCGTTGGACTACATCAGCTACCATTTCTACGCCTCCTGCAGCCTCCGCACAGACCCCTCCTCCTACGAGTCGTTTTTCGCCCAAGCGGACGACTTCGCAGAGGAGGTGTCTGAAATCGAGGCCATTCGCACGTTGCTCTCCCCTGCGACGAAAACGACCATCGATGAGATCGGCGTCATCCTCCCAGACGACAACACCGCTGGCGCTCCCATCCCTCCCCGCATTTACTGGAATGCGGCGGGTAGTTTGTACGCGTACGTATTTGCTCTTCTCTCCGCCCAAGGCATTGACGTGCTCGGCGAGTCGCAGCTTGTTGGCTTCCCGCAGTTGCCGCATTTGGGCCTCGACCCGCAGTTTCCCTCCGTGACGATGCTTGATTGGGACACGGGCCTTGGCAATGCGCGATATGACGTTCTGAAGATGCTCATTGACTCCTTCCGACCCGGCGACAAGATTTTCGACGCGCCTCTAACACAGCGCCATGATGGCGAGTTTTGTGGCATTGCGCTCAACCTAGAGGCCCTTACGTTGAGCTGCGACAGCGACGTCATCTCGGAGATCGTGTACGCGGATTATGGCACCCCAGCGGGGTCGTGCGGCGCCTCTTGGGCGGCTGGGAACTGCTCCACCGTAGACGCGAAGGCTATCTTGTCTGCGGCGTGCGTTGGGAAGAAGAGCTGCACCGTCTTGGCTGACACGAAGACTTTTGGCGACCCTTGCTTCGGCACGGTCAAGCACCTCGTCGTCAAGGCCGCCTGCGCGAGGGGCGTCGGTAGCGCATCGTCGGAGGATGCCGTCTATGCCCGCACGTTTGTCGACGCAGCAACGGGGGCGCGCAAGGTCCTACTTGGTAATAAGCGCGTGTTTGGAGCGTCTGTGGGCCTCAGCGAGGCATTCTCTGGCAGGATCCGACGCGTAGCGTCGTCGGAGTTCGGCCGGGGCTATGTAGAGGGGCCGTTTGATGGCGCTGCTGTCGACTTGGCCCCGTTTGAAGTTGCAGTGCTGCTGGAGTAAAAAGAATCAACCTCATTTCTCTCCGCTGACATCAATAATTTACTAAATCATTTCGACTGTGCTCAAGCGGGTGGTAACCCGTTGTTACCGAGCACGGCAACGCGCAGCACCCGCACGGCAGCGTCTTTCGCAAACCCCACGACAACGCCTCGAAAAGACGCCTCGTGGGACACAGAGCCTGCCGTCTCTACAAGAATGGCTTCCACGACGTCCTCGACCACTTCGCCGGCACGCATGAGCGCGACGACGGCACCCTGCGGTGATGAGCGTGACGGCAGGGCGGGCACCTTCCAAGGGGGTATGCTCGGGTTGAACGCGGCGTTCTCAATGTGGCTACCCACAAACAGAGCCCCAGATCGAGTGCGAAGGACTGCGGCGGAGAATGCCTTTGTGTAGGGGCAGTAGCACGAGGCGAGAGCGGAGAGGGCTGAGTCCGCAATGTCCTTCGGGACATCAAGCGGCAAAGGCTCGATGGGGGGTAGAGGAGTTGTCGACGTCAAGGTCTGAGGGCCAATGCCAAGATCAGTTGGGCCAAAAGAATGTGGGAGGAGGGACTGGAGGGGCTGGGGCGGCTGTCCGACGACTCGAACTGAGATGGATGGGGCAAATTCGTTGAGGAGCTGCCGGCAATCTGTAGCTTTCAAAAAATGCAAAGGATGAAAAAAAAAAAAAAAAAAATGACACTTACATCCACATGGAGCTGCAGAAACAGCAATCCACTCAGCCTTGCTCTCAAGCTGGGATCTTGCTGCCAAGACGGCGAACTCTTCCGCATGAATAGTCGCTTCGAGGCCGACTCCGTTAAACTCAACATTGACTCCAGGATAGCACTTCCCCTCTGATCCATAAATCGCGGCGGCCACTTGAAATTTTGAAATTCGAGGCTGTGCAGCTCCCTTCAATCGGACAAGGGAAGCCTCGATATCAGACGTCGCACATTTCTCTAGTATGCCGCCGCTCTTTGGCTTCTTTTTTATTCTTTGAAAAGAGGAAAAATTCTCCAGGGTCTCCTGTCGCTTCTGCATACCTTAAACTAAACTAACAAGTAAACTTTTGGGTCTAAAGATATTTCGAATCTGTAGACACTTACTGTTCGTACTGCGCAATCTTTTCATCGTGTTCATGAAACTGCGAGGTTAAAAACATGAACAGTTTTTTTCGACATCTGAAAATACTAAAAAATTCGGCTTTGAAACTAAAATGCAGTGTTTCCCGCAACACTGCTGCCATCTTCCCCCCCACAGCCCAGCTGCCCTCTCCCCATGAGCCTTTAGGCCACCGTCTCGCTCTTGTTCAGTCCTTTCGCTGCTCATCAGTCCTGATCGTTCCATAGCCACTCCAAGTACTACATTTTTATCGTAAATTGGGTGCATGGACTAGGGCCAAGTGTTTCAAGAGGGGGGTCTACGTGCAGCAAAGACGCCAGAAACGTGTTCCAGCAAAGAAAATCAAACTGTCAAATTCAAAATGTAACGGAGCCTAAATTAAAAGCCTTTTAAAGAATTCAAATCTGGACATGGAAGAATTCCCTGTTCGGAGTGGAGGGCCTCCAAGCGAATTTCCTCCCGAATTTGCCAATGGCTCACAGGCTGATAACGACAGCAGGCCTCTGGAAGAAAGGCTGGTGGACAAGAAGAAGTGGAACGTGCGTCTGAGAGCTTACGAAGAGTTGATGGACCGTCTTGATTCGTCAGACTGCTCCGAATTCACTGGCTCATTCAAGGCAATGTTGAACGACAGCCATGCTGCGGCTCAGGAGAAAGCAGTGGAAGTTTTTGCCAAATTTGTGGAAAAAAATCCTGCGGGAGCTGCTCGCGTCGCTGGAGACGCTGCCTCCGTGATTGTTGAGAAATGCCTCTCTGGTCGTGCATCTACGAAGTCGAAGGCTCTTGTTGCACTCGAGGCTTTGGTTGAATTTGACTGCGGACAGTTTGTGTCTGATGAGCTGGTTGCAGGTTTCACGCACAAGCAGCCTAAAGTGATTGCTGCGAGCCTCAGCGCCTTTGCAGTTCTCTTGACATCCTTTGGTGTGAAGGCTCTTCCTGTCAAAGCTGCCTTGAAGTCCTTCGCTGGAGCCTTCGACAGCTCTGATGCAGCTGTCCGCAACGAGGCAAAGAACGTCGCCACTGCCCTGTACCAGTGGATTGGCCCTGCAGTCAAACCAAGCCTCGAGAAGCTACGTCCTGCCCAAGAGAAAGAGCTCGAGACTGCATTCGAAGCCATTACAGTTCAAAAGGTCCCTCCGAAGCTGACGAGATCCGCACGGGCTGCAGCTGCGATGGCGCCAGCGTCGTCAGGAGCCTCGAAGAAAGAAACCACCGCGGCAGCATTCGACCCGCTTGAGTTTGTTGACGCCGTCGATGTCTTAGCGAAGATGCCGAAGGACTTCTGTGACTTTCAATTATCTGACGCGAAGTGGACGGAAAAGAAGGAGCAGTTGGACGCCGTGACGGCTCTCTTCGGCGCTCCCAAGATTGTCATTGGAGACTTCACAGAAGTTGTCAAGACACTGAAACGGCTACTCAGCGACCCAATGGTCGTTTTGGGGATATCCTCCGCCAAAGCCCTCATGAATCTTGCAAATGGGGGCGGCAAAGACTTTGCGCCGTACGCGAAGCTTATGTGCCCTGTTATGCTTGAGAAGCTCGCACAGAAAAACAAACTTCTCGTCGACGCCTCAGCCGCGTGTCTCGACGCCATGGCCGCTCGCTGCTTTCAAGTTCATGAGGTACTTGAAGATATTTTTGTCGCTCTACAAAGCAAAGTCCCTCCTGCGCGAACAGCAGCGCTCGTATGGCTCAAGCGTGCAGTGCAGGCGAAGCCTGTGACTGCCAAGGCTCTGAAGCCCCTGTCTGAGGCCGTTGTCAAGCTATCCGACGATTCGGACCCCAACGTGCGGGAGGCTGCCATTCAGTTTCTTGCTGCTCTCTACAAGCCTCTCCCAGATGCTCAAGTAGTGTCGCTTACCACTGGCATGGACCCAAAGAAGGCAACGCGAGTCCGCGAGCTCATGGGTGGAACGGCTGCAGAGGCGGCGCCTGATGCTACGAAGAAGGCTCCTTCGCAGCCGACCCAAGCGACTGCAAAATCAACCACTGCGGCAAAAGAGTCAACGGTTGCAACAGCAAAGGTGTCAGCCGCAACAACTTCGAAGGCAGCAGCACCAGGAAAGTCAGCCACTGCAAAGTCAACCAAGGAGAAGAAATCAGCAGGAGAAGAGGAGGACCTTACGTCCACAATGACGCCGGAGGACGCGGAGCGGATACTATCCGAATCGTTTGACGACGCCACTCGAAGCGCCCTCGCATCATCGAATTGGAAGGACCGGTTGACGGCCATGGAAGGGCTGGCGCAGCGCCTGTCGGAAGGAAGCGTCAACCTCGAGGGAGCGATGCCTGAGGCGATTGTGCGAGTGCTGGCGAAGACGCCTGGGTTCAAGGAGTCCAATGTGCAAGTGTTTGGGAAAATGTTGACCACCTTCGGCACAATCGCGTCGAATGCGCCAAAGCTTCCAAAGCGAGCCGCTTTTTTACTTTTGGAGCCGATTGTCGACAAAATCGCCGACGCGAAGCTGAAGGGCGTGGCCATGGAGTGTCTTATGTCAGTGTGTGAGGCCGTCACGCCCGCGTTCGTACTCACGCACATCACCCCCATTGTCGGGAAGCAGAAGAGCCCAAAGGTCATCGCTGATGCCGTTGCTGCAATTGACGCAATATTAACTGACTTTGGCGCCGTGGGTACTTCTGCAAAGCTTCTGCTCGATCTTTGTAAGGCGCAGTTGGACAACTCGAACCCGCTTGTCAAGTCTGCTACCATTCGCCTCCTTGTGACTATGCGCCGTCTGATTGGGCCTGCTGTGCGTGATGGCCTAAATGATGTCAAGCAGCAGCTCCTAGTGACAATTGACGACGAATTCTCAAAGATTCCCAGCGTTGCAATTCAACCCAAGCGTGCAGTTCGCGAAGCACCTGGCACCGCAACGTCGACTTCTTCGGGCTCGAGCGGCGCCGAAAGCTTGTTTGGGCGCACTGACATCAGCTCCGCCGTAAGCGCAAAAGTCAAAGAGCTTGGGGATGCAAACTGGAAGGTCCGCCAGGACGCCCTCTCGGCGATTGAAAAGGCGATTGTCGACGCCAACCGCTGCATCTCCCCCTCCGTCAGCGACCTCATCGCTGCGATGAAGCACCGCGTCGGCGATTCGAACAAGAACTTGATCATGCAGGCGTTGGGCCTTGTCAGCCTTATCGCGTCGTCTATAGGCCCAGCATTCGAAAGAAATATCAAGGCGATCGTCCCCGCGATCCTCGCTAACGTTCACGATAACAAAAAGAACGTCCGCGATGCCATGGTCACTTGCCTTGACGCCATCGCGACGGTCGTCGGTTTCGAGCGAATCGTCCCGTACCTCCCGGCAGCCCTCGCCACCGACAACGGCGCCGCTCGCAAAGAGCTGCTGGACTTGATTTCCAAATGCTTTTCGTCCCTCCCCTCATCAGTGGACTTGACCCCTCTTGTCAAGCCCCTCATCGACTCCCTGACCTACCGCACTGCTGACGTCCGTTCAGCCGCTGAAAGCCTGATAGCGCCCATCGCCAAGCGCACAGGCATGGACTCGCTGCGAAAGGAGGCCCGAGGCCTTAAGCCTGCGCTGCTTCAGGCAGTGTCGGCCATTCTCGAGCGTGTTGATTCGGAGCTTGTGGTGGAAGAGGCTCCTGCCCCTCCTCCGCCCAAGGCCGAGGCGCGACCTCAAAAAGACACGCTGGAGATCAAACCCGTTGCGGCTGAAGTGCGGCGCGACGCTGCGCCGGTTGTTCGCGCAGGCGACCCAAAGCCCGACGCCGACAAAGAAAACGTCAGACCCCCTGGCGCGCGCCGCGAACGCGAGACCCCACGAGAAACGTCCCCTCTCGCTGCCAACGGGGCCGTCCTGCTTTCAAACGATCAGAAGTCGGCGCGGCTCAAAAAAGAAAAGGTGCGGAGATGGATCCTCGATGGCGCTGTGACGGCGCACCTGTCGGAGACGCTGCAGGAGGTCATGAGCTCCGGCTGCATCTCCGACGCGCTCGCGACGAAGCTCTTTCACAGCGACGTGAAGAAGCAGCTCGAGGGCTTGACTGACGTTGCGAATATGGTCTCGTCACAGTCAAGCGCTGTCCTCGACAACAGTGACGTCCTCTTTAAGTACCTAAGCCTCCGTTTGTTTGAGACCTCTACAACCCCAGCCTTAGCCTCGCGCTGCCTCGACCTCGTCTCCTCCCTCCTCTCCCTCCTCTCCTCCAAAAAGTACCAACTCCTCGACGCTGAGGCCGCAGTCCTCGTCCCTGCCCTCATCGAGCGGCTGTCCTCAAGCCTCGAGCCTCATAGAAAGAGCGCCAAGGCCGCCATCACCAGCCTCCGGGCTGTGTATGCCCCTTCGAAGCTGTTCGTCGCCCTGGTCGACACCGCCTGCATCGCGCGCACGGCCAAGTCGCGCGCAGAAGTGGCAGACGAGATTGGTCTCCTCGTTTCGCGCTTTGGCAATGAGACGTGTCCCGTCGAGAAGGCGGTGGCGCCGCTTGCAAAGTGGGTCGCTGAGAAGGACCCGCAGCTGCGGGCTGCGTCGTTTGCGCTTTTTGTGACTTGCCATGAGCAGCACCCCGTTGACACAGTCGCTGCCCTCTCATCGTTTCCTGACTCGATCCGTTCTGTTTTTGAAGACAAGCTAAAAACTCGCAAGGAAGCGCCCCCCTCCCCCATCCTCCAGCGCCCCGCCACCGCCGAGGCGAAAGAGCGCCCAACAACGCCAGCGCGTGCGGCCTCGTCGGAGTTGGCGGGCCTCTTTTTGAGCGCGCAGGGCGACCTCTTCCGCAGCATCGAAGGCGGTGACGTTGAGGACCAAGTCCTCGCTTACAAAAAGCTCTGCCGCGACATCAACGTCACCGTCGCAGAGCTTCGGCACGTCGCCGACGCAGCCATGGCGGTGCTCGTCCGCCGCTTCTCCGCCCTCTTCGCCGCCGACGGCGCTGATGTCGATGAGCAGCGCACGCGCCTGTGCAAGCACAATGTTTTCACCATGAGCCAGGTCCACTCCTTCCCTCCCCCCTAACAAGCTGATTGATATTTACCCCACAGCTCTGCGACAAGGCCGAGTTCACGGCGGCGCTGACGCAGCGGCAGCTCGGGGCGGCTGTGCACGCGCTTGTGCTGCAGCTCCACGACAGCGACGCGTTGGCGTGGGGGCCGTGGATGGTCCCATCAGAGGTGGACGCCATGCAGAGGGGCATCAACTCGGTGCTGCTGCGCATTATCCAAACAGCCAACCTCAACGCCGTGTTTTCGGTCCTGCTGGAGGCGTTGTACGAGCAAGCAAACATCCCCGCCCTCGACGGGAACGAGACGCTGCGGCCGCGGTTTACAGACGGAGTACCCCCTCAGCGTCGTCGCCGTTACTTATGCGCGCAGATCTTGCGCTGTCTGATGAAGGTGGGTAAGATGCTGGAGCTGAAGATGGAGTCAGTCTCCATCGACCATCTCCTCGTCGACATTCACCTTTTCCTCACGGCGCACCCCCCCTCCAAGTACAAGGGCCAAGATTTCCGCCCTCTCCGCCTCCTCAAGACCATCCTCAACGGCCTCGTCAATTACAAGGGCGCCGACATTCGAAACCACATCGGCCTCGTCACGTCCTCTGCCCGCGCCAACCCCACCGCCGAGCGGCCCACCGTCCTCACGTATATTGACCTTCTCCTCAAGCCCGCCTCCAACGGGGGGGTGGCTCATCACCTGACGTCCTCCGTCTCCCTCCCGTCGTCAACTCCGTCAGCTCACCGCGAGCTCGCGGAGATTTTTGAGAGCTTTGCCAAGTCCAAGGACGCTCAAGGCGTTGTGTCGGCGCTGTACAACTTCACAAAGGCAAACCCGACCGTCGACATCGAGCCCCACCTCTCAAAATGCTCCGACCACTTCCAGGCCTTTGTCCGCAAGAGGCTTGTACGCCCTTTTCCTCCCACCACCCTTCTCCCTCCTTTCTCTGACCTCGCAGCAAAAATTTGCCGCTACCGAAGATGTGGAGCACCCCGTGTCCAAATCTCCAGCAGAGGTACCCTCCTCCGCCCCTCGATTTCTTTGCCTTGACGCCCCCGTCAGGAGACTCTGCGGCGCGTCAAGTCGATGCTCGTCACAGCCCCGACGCCTGCGCCCGTTGAGACCCCCATGGACCCACAGGAGACGACCTTATCAAAGTGCCATGTCAAAGGGACGTCACTCATGTCGCAGCCTCCAGGAGCGCCTTGCGCGACTAAAGCGCCACAACTCCTCAAAGGGCGCCGTTTAACAACGCTCGTGTAACTCTTTTCAGCGCGCCGAGGCTTAACACCGCGGCCCGTGATGTACTTAACGAACTCTATAAATATCCTTTTACGAGTTTGACAAGCGGGATTATCTTTGGGTCGATTTCCAAATCGCAACGGCAATGCCAGCAATGACAGCCTGCGCAGTCAGTCAAGGGGGGGGGGTATCGCACGAGAACGATGATGATGATGATGAGCATCAGCTTGAAGTTCTGCCACCACATGCGCTGCTTCAGCTTCGTCGACGACTTCTTGAACTGAAACGCCTGCTCGTTCAGCGCGTCCGCTTTGTCGACGAGCAGCTCAATCTTTTCGCCCCGCTCGAGGATGCGCTCTGAGGCCGTAAGTGCGTGCTGCAAGGGGAGAAGGTGGGGTACCGATGTTTTCAACCATGACCTGTTTGACGGAATCGACTTCGGCCCTCACCATGGCGACTTTGTTTGCTTGGGGCGAGGAGAAGAAGTCCTGTTGAATGTTACAAGTGGGCAGCGGGATTCGGATTAGATAGATATGCTACCATTTGCTCCTTGAGCACGCGCTGGAATGACTTGTTCATTTCAAAGGCAAGAGCACTCCGCACAGCAGGCCCATACTGCTTCACGAACCGATTCTTGATTTCTTCCAAATACTGGAATGCAATTCGTCGCTCAAAATTCTGGTCAGTCATTGCTATGTATAGAATCGAGTCCTCAATGACGATGTGGAACAGATACCTGGTTGGTCAAACAAATGTTGGCGGACTCACTGGTCGTAAGTGTATGAGATTCGTGAGTTGGCCGAAGTGGAGACTTTGTCCAGAATGATACGAGTAATCTGCTGGAAGTTGCCTTTCTGATCTGTGTGCTCTGCCAGCACGACTGTCCCCCTCGAAATCAAAGAGTAAATGATCGGCATGACAAACAAACTAAAGGTTAGAGACTTTATCCCCAAGGGCACTTTTCCATATGCAGTTCGATCATTTTTTCATTGACATCTTCATAAAAATGGAGAAATTGTCTTGATAACATGGTCTCTATTTGAGAATGAATGTTTTGGTGGTGAAGAAGTGTGTATTTTCGCTTTTATTTAGCGCAACTTTTGATGGGCAATTACTCGAGGACACAATGCTGAATGCTGACAAGTTTCGAAAGTTTGTCCAAGATTGGACATTTACGCGCAATGAACGCAAGCTGCAGAAAGCAATTAGCAGTGGGATAATCGACAGGACTCCGTTCCCTGAGCATATTACTCAAGGCCAATCGAGGTTGAAGGAGCTCAAAGAGCGGCTGCATGAGCTTATTTCGGAAACCGAGAGTAGAGTGTACTCTGAGTCTGGTTTAGACGTCCCTTGAGTCCTTAACGTTGCAGTGGATGGCGTTGAGACAATTCTTTTCATCACAGCGTTTGGCAAATTTGCCTCGACGCGTTCTCCCACTTTGGGCGCGGTTTCCTCGGCGATATCTCGCACAATCCGAGAGATGGAGAACGCAAAGATTGAGATCGTGAAGCCCCCCACATCATTGCTGACCCGAAGACGGCGACGATGAAAAGCTTTGGCGTCCAAATGAGGGAGCTGCTCGATCGCGACGTCAGAAATATCGAAGTCACGTGGTTTCGGTTTTGTCTGACCTCTCCCTTGCAGCGCCTGTTCAGCGACGCGGCAGAGACCCGCACGGTCCTCGACGTTGCGCGCATGAAGGCTTCGAAACGTCGTTCTCATCGCGCGACGTCTGAAGACATATTCCGCGTTCATTTCCCCTCCCCCCCCTGGTTGTTGACTTGACAGGCGGACTCAAAAGTCTCTGCGGCAAAGGACGCGCTTGAGGGTGCGCTCGCTGCCGTCAACGCGGAGCTGCCTGCGCTCGACGCAATCGTCGATCGCGTCTTTGCGACCGTTGGTGTTCGCTTCGCTTCGCGTGACCCCCTCAGAGCGTCGCCAAGGTGATGGACCGTTACGCCGACAGCATCGCAGCCGCCACCCGCCATCTCGCCGCCGTTGAAGCCGACGTCGTGCGGCTGAAACAAATCGCGTCGTCTGTACGCCCCCCCTTCCCCCTCCCCAATCAGTTTCAGACGTTGAGTTTCTTTCTCTGACCCCCACCCCCTTCTGTCAGGTCGTCGAAGCTCGCGCGCCGCCGACTCCCCGCAGAGTTGCCATCCGATCGGATAAAAAGCGTCTTTTACAGGCTGTTGTCATCGGTGGCCCTTGGTTCGCCTTTTTTGTGGTCTGCGCCGCCCTCGAAGGGGTCGGCGAGCGCGCCGTCGAGGCCGTTGGTTGTTTGTTAAGGGTTTTAGACGATGTCGACCTCTTCGCCCCCCTCTTAAGCGTCGCCATCGCCGAGGAGCTGCGCGCGACATCGGTCAAATGTTGACTCCCCCCTCCCCTCAAGTAACCCCCCACCCGCAGCCGGAGCAACGACGCTCTTTCGCGCGCTGTCGCCGCTTTCGGTCATTTGTCAGTCCTCCCTTCGATTCGCAGCCGCGCCGTTTCTCCGCGGCATCGTCGGGCCCGTCCTCGCCGACGTCCTTCGCGCAGAGGACGGGGGGGTCGCCTTCGCTTCGTTTCGTTTCCTCACCCCCCCCCTCTTAGCTTGCCCGCGACAAAAGCGAGGGGGCTCGCGCAAAAGAAATCGACGCGCTGCGCGCCTTTTGCATCCGCCTGGTCGAGCGAGTGGCGGCCGCCCTCGCCGACGCCCCTCGGTTCGATCCTGAAGACTATTTCTTACTTCTTTTAGCGTTTTCGGGTCGATTATGAAGGCCCTCCACGAGGCTATCGCCTCCGAATCGCGCGACGCGTTTGTGGACGCGGCGATGGGGGTGCTTTTGCTTCGCTTCGTCTGCCCGGCGCTTTCTGCGCCCCAAGCCTATGGCATTTTGACAAGTCGATCCCCCCCCCCCTCCTTGTGATCGCCTTTGATTCCGCAGGCGCGTCAACGTCGACCAGGACGTCGCGGTTTCTGACGCTAACGACTAGATTTTTAGAGCATGTGGCCAACCAAACGCAATTTCCTGCAAGGGATGCATCTGCGGCACTTAACGAATCTGTTATCCTCGCGCACTCGACGCTCGCGAAAGCTGTTGAAATGTCTCGGGTGACCGTTCGAGTTCAAAAGTCTTATTTTTAGAGCGTTTTTCACGACGGGGGCGACTCGTCCGAGCCCACCGCCCAAACGGAGGAGGACGATTCTATTTTTATCCACCATCTCTTAAACGACCACGCCGAAAGCATCACCCGCATGCTGAAGTCTCGAGGCCAAACAGTACCTCCAAATCCATTCCTTCTGCTTATTCAAAGTTAACAGCCGTGAAACTAATTTTTTAGGACGTCATCGCGTCCATGGCCGCGCTCCTCCCCGACCCCTTCGCCCAATACTCCGACGCGGGCATCGCGCCGCAGCTGTCCGCGCGCTGGGGCGAGCGATTTGGCGCGGTGGGGGGGGGTCTCAGCGGGCGCTTTGATGGCGTGAGCCGCGAGAACTCGCGCGGCGCTGGAGTTTGGGGGGAGAATTCGAAAATGGCGGGAGATTTAAATTGGCCGATGGGATCTGAGAGCGAAAGTGCGACTGTTCGGGAGGCTGTGGACGGCAGCGACGCGTGGGGTGACGAAGAGCCAACTGCCACCGCGACGATTGACGACGGCGACGCGCTGTCCGACGACGACGGCGCCACCCCCCTGCACGCGCCGCTGAACCTTCGCTTCGATTCGCGGGTCCTGCAAGATGATTTTGACAATGACGTCGATGATGACAATGACGACGACTCTTCGATCGCTGCTCCTCCCCGCAAGGCAGCTCCTCCGTCCCGATACGCCCCCCCCCCTGTCGTCCGCTCCGACTCAGCAACCGAGCCGAAGCCAGACCCTGCGAAAATTCAAAATTCAAATCTTTGGGGCGGCGCAACACAAGGGCCCCAACAAAACCCCCCTCAAGTCGACGCCAGCGCTTCGCGCGCGTTGTCGGTGACCCCCCCGCGTCCCCTGCGCGCCGTGCGCCCCGGCTTCACCCTCGGGGATGGCCAAGTCCTTCGCGCAGGCGGAGGGGGGGTTGCAGCGGCGGCGCTTGCGAGTGTGAGCGTCGGGGGGAATTTGGTCACCGCGCGCGACTCACCCGCCGCCGGCCTCAGTCGTGGGAATCCCCCCCCCGTTTCGGCCGTCTTAAGCCAGCTTTCAATCATTGACGTCCCTTCGTTTGATGGCGCCTTTCCAACGGATCAGGGGGGGGAGAGGCAAGCACCCGCGCGTGTTGCGGCTGTGTCGTCGGTGATTGATATCCCCGATCTCTTAAGCGCTCCCTTGCGCCCCCCCTCTCCACCCCCAAGCCCCCCCCCTCTCTCGTCTGCAGCTTCTCCAGATTCCCCCCTACCCCCCCCTCAAGCCGCAACGCAGAGGAAAACCGTCTCGTTCGCCGACGACGCTCCCAAGTTCGGGATCGGGATCGTGTTCAAGAGGCTAACAGACGGCAACTTTTATATCAAGCGCCTTTTAGAGGGCGAACCGGCGGATGCGTGCGGCAAGTTACGGCCGGGTGATTGCGTCCTTGCGATTGATGGGGTCCCCCTTCGTGACAAGGCGCTAACAGAGCTCTCTCCTCTTGTATTGGGACCCCCCCTCTCCAAAATTCAAATTTCCGTCCGCTCCACCGATGGCGCCGTTTTCTCCCTCCCCCTCACTCGCTCCGACCGCCACGCCCCCTCCATCGCCTCCTCTTCTGACGGCGAGGGCATCAACCCTCCCCCTCCACCTCCCCCCGCGTCTCGTAAACGCGTCGGCGTCGGGATAACTTTTAAAAAATCCCGCCTCGGTTACTTCGCCGTCAAGCGCCTTACCCCTGACGGCCCCGCCGCCATGAGCGGCCAAATCGCAGCCGATGACGTCGTCGTGGCGATCGACGGCGTGGCGGTGGGGGGGGTCTCAAATTCGGAGCTGTCGGAGCTTGTGTTGGGGGCGGTGGGGACGCGGCTGGTGCTGACCGTTCGGACAGGGGGAGGGGCGCCGCGGGACGTTATTTTGACTCGTGCGCCGAAGGGAGTCTCTGCGGAGATGTCGACCATTGACTACTCGCAGTCGATGGAAATGGGGGGGGGGGGGGATGACGGCGATGGAGAGTCGCAGAGGGAAAGCAACGTGCGCGTTGTCGCCGCGCCTGCAGGCGTCACAGGGGGGGGGGAGGGCCTGCGCGTGCCTGCGACGGTCATCAAGGAGACCCCCCCTGTGAAATCTGAACGCACCAAGGCGACGCTAACGTGGCGGGACGACCCCCCCTCCCCGGGAGAAGGGGACACATCTGACGCAGCGTCTGACTTCGCTTCGGAAGGGGCTGGCGCGACAGAAGGGTCCGACGCCTCTGACTCCGACGCATTGCGGGCGATGGTCGGCATTGGCGCGACATTTAAAAGGACCCCCTCAGGGTCATTTATTGTGCGCCGCCTCATGTCCGACGGGCCCGCCCAGCGCAGCGGCGCCGTTGCGATCGGCGACGCCATCCTGCAGGTGCACCCGTTTCGCTCCTCTCCATTCTGACCCCCCCCTCGTCAGGTCAATGGCGAGGATGCGGCAGGTCTCTCGACGAGGGCCTTCACGCGCCTTGTCGTCGGCCCGGCCGGGTCAGCCGTCGCGCTGACCCTCCAGTCTGCGGGTGCCCCCTCGCGAACGGTGGCGCTGACGCGGCGGCGCCTCTATGAGTCAGAGTCTGAGGGGGGCGACGCAATCGACTCGCCTCGCACCCCCACGCCCCACCTCGTCGGGGTGGGGGTTGTTTTGGCAGCGGGGAAGGACGGCCAAGTCGTCATCCGGCGCCTTGAGGAGGGCAGCGCCGCCGCGCGCACGGGCGTCATTTCCGTCGGCGATATCGTTTACCCGCAACATTTGCAATCCCTAACCTAACAGATTGTTAAAATTGATGGGGTGGCGGTGGCGGGGAAGTCCGTCGATGCGGCGGGGAGGCTCATTTTGGGTCCCGTCGG
Organism: Verrucomicrobiaceae bacterium; assembly: GCA_027487435.1. GTDB lineage: Bacteria > Verrucomicrobiota > Verrucomicrobiia > Verrucomicrobiales > Akkermansiaceae > UBA956. The sequence continues at coordinate 70,939 of JAIYDP010000093.1, forward strand.
GTCGGTGACGGAGCTGTCCCTCCGCTCCGACCGCCGCGCGTACGACGTCCGCCTCACGCGCGGGGTGGGAGGGGGCTCGCCTGTGGTCGGTGTGAGAGGCGCGGTTGGCGTCGGGGGGGCGGATCGGTGCGGGCTTGGCGTAGGTTTTGAAGGGGGGGGGGCTAAAGATTTCAGATTGTTTTTTCAATGGGGCGTGACGGATATTTTCGCGTCAAGCGGCTTTTGGATGGCGGCGCGGCGAAGCGAAGTGGCGAAGTTGAGGTTGGGGACATGCTATTGGATGTGGGGGGGGTGTCGGTGTTCGAAAGGTCGGTCGAGCAGCTTTCGGCGCTCGTTCTCGGCCCGCGCGGCTCGACTGCCGAAGTCGGCCTCATGCGGCGACGCAACGGCGCAACCGTTCGGGTCAAAATCGTGAGGACGGCGCTGCAAGAGCAAATGCTAACAGACGTCGAAAGTAGCGGTTACTCCTCAGCCGAAGACCCCATGCGCGAGTCCGGCGGGTTGTGCGGCATCGGCCTCGCGCGGGGGAGAGACGACGAGTGTGGGTTCGTGTTGAATTGATTCGAATCGGGGGGGTGTGCCGCTCTGAGCGGGGGGCTACGCGAGGGGGAGGTTGTGCGCGAGGTCGACTTCGTGCCGCTGAAGGGGATGCCTTTTTCGGAAGTGCGGCGGCTGGTGCTGGGTGAGGTGGGGACGTCCGTGACGGTTGGGGTGGGGTCG
>JAIYDP010000285.1 GCA_027487435.1 Verrucomicrobiaceae bacterium
CCCCCACAGTGACAGGGCTTTTGGCGCGTACAATGCAGATTATGAGTGAGCCAGCAGGCGCTGGCTACAAATAGGATCGATGCGCCCTTCTGTGGCGCTGTGCGAAGTGAAGAACAGCCCGTGCAACTAAGAAATTGTTTACTTAAATTAAAAGCAAGGCGCACTGGACCGAACAGGCGCCGCGCCCAGAATAAAAAAACAACGACTCACAACAGAAATGAAAGAACAAGGTCAAAAGCCACGTCCACAAAACAAACTCCTGCGCTCTCACTGCGGCGGGCCGCGGCGCTGGTCGTGGCGGTGGACCTCCTCAAAGAACTCGGACAGGGGCAGCTCTCCTTGATTGTAAAACTCAAAGCTGGAGGAGAGGTCAAAGTCGTGGTCAGAGATGCGGACGGACTCGTGTCGAACAGCGTAGTCTGCAATTCCGGCAGCTTCGTCGGCGTAATACGTCTGTGGGGACCTTGCGCCTTGCGATTGAGGGGGAGGTGCAGAGAAGCCGATGTTGAACGGCTGCGGCGCGGGTAAAGGCGTTGCAGTTGGCTGTGGAAGAGGGGGAGGCATCATCTTGCTGTCGGACGGCTTCTTGACACGGAGGTACAAGAACATAGCGACGAAGACAATGATGAACACAACGCCGCCAACAATGGCGCCGATGATGATCGCTCCATAGTTGTTGTCGGGAGGAGAATTACAACGGGTTGCATCCGAGACGGTGCCATCACAAGCGCCGCATACATCAAAGCGCTTCGGGCTGAAAAAGATCGAGTCGCAGCCGATGGGCGCGTCCTGCACGGTGAAGGCAGTGAGATGACTCGATTGACAAACGACGTTGCCTCCAGAGAGGCGTGTCGTGACACCGTCGTCGGACCACCTCCCTTGCAGTTCGTCGAACCACACGCAGCGGTAGGCACGGTACTGAGGCGCAGATAATGGCTGCACGGAAAAGTTCAATGACACGTTGTTGACTTGAGAAACATTTCCGCGGAAGCTTCTCACGTTGGCGACGAAGATTGGTGAAATGACTCTCTCTCCGCCGAGATTGCCGAAGACGCGGAATGGATCAATACGATGAGCGACAGTTTGGATCTCATACGATTCTGCGACGACGGATGCAGCTGACAAGTTCAACGACATGGCCGCCGACTGATTGTTAACAGTCAAGATTGACTGAATGAAAGCAGTGCGAACGTCCCTCCTTGTCGTCATCACGAATCGAGAGGAGTTAATCGTGGCCGGGGTTTGACCAATGAGAAGGCGCGAAGCAGTAAACGCGCTAAGTCGGTCGACAAGGTTGAGGGCCCTAAGAACGCTCGAACGTTGTTGAGCTGAGGAGACTTGGAGCAGCCGTCGAGCAGGAGTGGAATCAGTCGTATCGATGGCGTCGAAAATGTTGTTGACAGACTCCGCGACGATGGAAGAGGTCTTCGCAGCATTCGTGTCCGTGGATGTGATTGACAGCGAAGCTGTCATCACCGAGTCAAGGATATTAACGGCAGATGACACGGAGCTCGCACTGAGCTGCGTTGACGATGATGTGACCGACTCCAAGACCTGGACGGTCTGCAGGAGTGCGACTTCGGAGGTAATTGAGGAAGACGCGTCAGAGAGTGTGCTAAGCAAGCTCTCGCGCAGCTTAACAGCCTCCGTTGCATCGCTTGCATTGCTCGTGGTCAATGACGACGATAAAGTTGCTACAAGAGCTCGAGCACTCGCAGGATCGCTTTTGGCATCCACCGCAGATAGCGCATTGGCAGCGTTTGAAACGTTGAACGAGGCGGCACGAGTGACAAAAACGGTTCGAGACACAGCCACTGACGTTCCAGATTGATCAACGATATATCCAACAAGTGAAAGGGTGCCATTCTCACCAGAGCCAGCTGGCAACAACAAGCCATTTCGTGCAGTCTGAGTGCTAATTCCAACGACGGGGAGCTCAGAATCACCATCAACTCGAGATACGTAGAAGCGAAGAGGAAGGAGGCTCGAATCTCCGTCCCATCCCTCAAATGACATGGCAAATGACGTTGTGTCGGTGCCATTGACCGGAGAGACAATGAAGGTGCCACTCGAAGGGATGGCGAACGTAGCAAGAGTGAAATCTGAGAATCCTGTGTTCCCTTCATAAAACGCAGACGCTCTGAACCTGTATGACGTACCTGGAGAGAGCACACTTGATTTAATGACTAGGACCGATCCAAAAGTAGAGGATTGCAAATTCGACGGGGACAGAATGGAAGTAGGTCCAGACACAATCGACCAAGAAATGTTGGACACCGAAACGGTCCCATTGACAGCGACAGCAGAGGCTGTCAGAGACAAAAGCGAACTGATTGACACCTTCGATGTGGGGCCAGTGATGGAAACACGGGGAGGTGAGCCAGACACAATAAAAACGTCGGTCGTTGCGACTGAGGACAGCAACGATACATTGTGGACAACCGTCAGAGAAAATGAGATGGTCTCCCCGGCAACAAGAGCAGAAGAAGGAAGAGAAAGAACGCTGACTGGCAAAAGGGAGCTCAAGATTCTCTGAGGACAAGAATAGTTTCCGGCAGCATCTGAGGTTGTGCAATTCCATACGTACCGCAATAAAGCTGAAGACGCAGGTGAGTCCACGTCAACCGACGAAGAACCATCAATTACAAGAGGTTCATCACGTGAGCTGACACGAGATGAACCACCAGAAATGACAGCAACAGGAGCCGAACGAAGGCACTCAAGGGACACAGATTGGGACCCGACAATACGAGCACCTAGGTATGTTGCCGACACAATCAGAGTCACGTTGTAAGTTCCTCCGGCTGCTAAACTATCTTTGGAAATGAAGAAGGAAGAAAGCGACCCCTTCAACAGAGAGCCTGCACCAAGTCCAACTGACCAAGCTGACACCTGGGACGAGATTGTTCCGTTCACGCAAGACGCATAAGTAACAGAAGCATCCATTTGAATATCAGTCGAGCATCGAAGTTTCGTAGAGCCTCCAGCAATGGAAACTTGAGGAACAACCTGATCCACAATTGCAATTGTTGCATTTGACACAGAAGACAAGCCAAGATAATTTTGAACATAGAGCTGGAACACATACGAACCAGGACTTAGCTTGCCAAGATTGAGTCGAGAGGTTGACATGAACAAACCCAAGTGACCTGAAGTAACAAATGACGAATTCGACAAAACTGTGAAAACAAATTGAAGAGAGCTCCTTCCAAGACCGTACGATAAAGAGCCATCGAGGATCACGTCGTCACAAGCAGACTGTGTCGCTGCAAGAGAGAGAACCGAAACAGGATAGAAATCTGCAGGATACGAGATAACTGAAAAATTGCCGGCAACAAATGTGTCGTTCACAAGAACTATGCTTACATTTCTAAATCCAAGGGTGCTCGGTCGGAACAAAGCAACCATAGACGAATCCGAAGTCCACATGGTTCTTGCAGAACCACTTCCAAAACTCATCGAAGGCGAATAGTCGAGAGCACCAAAGCTACGTCCAAATATGGAAATGTTCGTAGAGACAGTCACATATGCAAAATCAGGAGATATCGTCGAAACAAAGGGAGACAAATAGGACGAAAGAAAAGTCCCAGTCGACCCTCCACTGCTAACTACAAAATTCTGCGACAACCCAACTCCAGAAGAAGTACGGCAAAAAACATTAGAATCCGAGATCCAACGAGAAGATGCACAAGAGGTCAACCCAAAACGAACCCGTGGAGACCCATCAAACACACCAAAACCTGCTCCAAAAAGGAACGTACCATCAGACCCAAAAGGAGAAAGAACAGTTTGAGACGAAGACGATACAAAAGGAGAAACAAAGGAAAACACAGAAACTGCAATCGAAGAAAACCCCGAAGACGACAAAACCACCAATCTAGAAGAACCCAAACCAGCCCCAACCTTACACACAGCACTACTGTCAGACACCCACACAGTCCCCTCACACCCAGTCCCTCCAACACGAACTCGAACACTGTAGTCAGAAACTCCATACCCAAGCCCAACAACAGTAACACTAAACCCTCCAGTACTCATCCCCCGCGTCCCAACCAAGCTCGTCACACCAGCTCCAACAAAGCTAAACACTCCAACAAGCGTCCCATGCTGCCCCCCAGCACTAGAAACAACATCACGCCCAACTCCAACACCAGACCCAACCTTACACACAGCACTACTGTCAGACACCCACACACTCCCCTCACACCCAGTCCCTCCAACACGAACTCGAACACTGTAGTCAGAAACTCCATACCCAAGCCCAATAACAGTAACACTAAACCCTCCTGTTGTAGGAATGATGCCTTGTATGATTGCTGTGATCGTTGGTTTGAAATAACTGTAAGTTTGTGTAGATATTTGCAAACTTTGGGATACGGTTGTTACGACGGCAATGTTCTTCCCGATTCCTGCCCCATTCTTACAATGGAGTGAGGAATCGGATGTCCAGGACGTGAATTCACAGGATGTGTGACCGATTCTGGATTTCACGGTGCTGTCATGGATCCCAAATGATGATCCGGAAATCGTCAATGTAGACGAACCAGTCGAGGGGGATGACCCACGCAGATTTGTGATGGCGGGGGAATGGTAACTGATGGTTTGAGATGTCGTTACAACTGAGTTCGAGAGAGACACGAAGAATACAACGTTTCGATTCGTCCCACTTGGAGATTTGCATATCAACGACGAATCTGACATCCATTCAGAAGATTCACATGCTGTGTATCCGATCCTCGATCGCATTGAATAGTCATTCACGCCAAATCTCCCTCCTCGGGCCACGATTGAAAAAGATCCAGTTGTTGGTAGCGCATGAAATGATAAAGAAGACAGAAATGCTTTCGCAAAAGAAAAGATTGAAGTAGAGGATCCCTTTTGCACAGCAGCAGTAATTGTTACAGATTGTGATTCTCCAACTCCCGCAGCTTGCTTAACAAACAAGCAAGAGTCTGATATCCAAAGTGATGACATTGCAGAAGTTCCTCCGATTCGAACGCGTGTCGTGAGATCAAAAATTCCGAACCCTGAGCCGAAAACTGTGAGAGAGTAGGAGCCAGTGGTTTCTAGAACTCGAGGAGTCGCTGACGTCAGAGTGGGACCGTTGTAAGATACCGAAGAAGCGAAAAGTCCAACTTGTCCAGTCGTGGTCACAGACAGATCGAGACTAACACCAATGCCTCCTGCAAGCTTACATTTCACAGCAGAATCCGAAATCCAAAAAGTGGATTCACAGCGAGTCTGGCCAATGCGAGCAGATGCGCTAATATCCCAAGCACCAAAATTGCCTCCGTAAATCGTGACTGATGAACCAGTTGTTGGTACAGTCAACGATAGCACAGATGAAATGACAGGATCGGAATAAGAGAAGCTTCGGCTGACAACACCAACATTCACAGCTACAGACAACAAAAAAGACAGCTGTCCACCAACTCCAGCCGGCGAACGCACCCTTACGCTTGAGTCCGAAACCCAATGGGAAAATTCACAAGAGGTTGAACCTAGACGGGCTTGGACTGAAATGTCGCGAACACCAAAGTTGGTGCCAAACACAGTGATCAACCCACCCCCTGCGAGTGGAACATAATAAACAGAGGCAGAAGATAGGCCAGCGGGACTGTATGAAAAACCTTTGTCTCCTGAAAAAACAGAATTGGCAAGTGACAAAAAAGCTGAATGTTGTAAACCAACACCATTCGGGCTCTTGCAGAGAACAGATGAGTCCGATTTCCAAACAGACGCCTCACAAGCAGTCGATCCTATTCGAACGGCCAAAGAATAATCCGAAACACCAAAATGTGATCCCGCAAGTGAGATCAAAAATGAGCCTGTCGTGGGAGAGGAAGATACTGCCAGAACCGAAGGACTTGAGAAAGAAAACGCATTAAGGATCGAAAAAGGACTTGACAATAAAGAAACAATGAGGCCTTTGCTTAAAGATATTCCACTGGAACTCTTGATAATTACAGAAGTGTCTGATTGCCATGATGAAGCCTCCGCAGCAGTACCACCAACGCGAACCCGAACACTGTAATCAGCAAAACCAAATTGAAATCCAAAGACAGTCATCAATAAGCTTCCCGTTGTTGGAAGTTGTGCAGATCCAGATGACATCAATGGCGAACTAAAACTGACAGAGAACAAAGAAGAAGAAGTGCGCGAAAGGATAGACGTTGTGACTGACAAGCCCTGACCGATTCCTGATGACGACCGAACAAAGATGGATGAATCAGAAAGCCAAACCGATGACTGTGTTGCAGAGGCACCCAATCGAACAGACACAGTCGAGTCAAACACACCGAAGGAGCTCCCAAATAACGTAAAAAAACTTCCTGAACTCTGCATGACAAGCGGATTGAGAGAGGACAACAATGCTTGAGAATAGCTAAGGATAGATTGGAACGATGCAGATTGACTTACGGACACAACCAGCAGCCGGGACTGCAACAGACCAGACGGAGCCTTGCAAACCAGCGAACTATCCGAGACCCAACCAGTTAATTCGCAAGAAGTTCCGCCCACACGAGCGCGCACAGAGTGATCAGCAACTCCGTATCCGCTTCCGAACAGGGATGAAAGAAGAGACCCAGTAGACGGGATCACATTGGATACAATGGAAGACAGCGTCGCCTGCAAATAACTTATCGTTAGAGGACTTGATGACACTTGATGCAAAGCAGTAACTTTGACTGAGAGGCTCCGTCCAATACCTGATGCAGCCTTGCAAAAAATCGAAGAATCAGATGTCCAAACAGAAGCCGAGCAAGCAGTGAATCCAACGCGGACCTGCTGCGACTGCATGAAAACGCCAAAGTCAGAACCAAATACGGTGGCGGAATCGCCACCAGTGGATGGGAGGGCCAACACAAGCATGGAAGAAGCTGTTGGCAGTGAAAAAGAGAATGCCCGTGAGAGGGTTGAGACAGAAGCTAAGCTTATGATAGCAGACAAAGACCCTCCAAGTCCAGCAGAAAGCTTACAATACAAAGACGAATCAGAGTGCCACCGACTGGCTTCACAAGTCGTCAAGCCAACTCGAGCGATCGGAGAGAAATCAGCAACTCCTAGATGTGCAGCAAAAATAGTAAGCTGATGAGACCCGGAGGCAGCGAGAGACGAAGGGGCCAAAGACGAAGTGGCGACCGAGGAATAGGAGAATGCAGAGGAAATCATGAACTTTGAATTGAGCAAGGACAAGGAAAGGTCTAGGCTAGATCTCAGCCCTGAGGACACCTTGCAAGACACACTACTATCAGAAGTCCACAGAGAGACTTCACAAGCGGTTGAACCAACTCTCACTCGGATCGAAAAATCTGAAGTTCCCAAATTGGATGCAGTCACAAGAAGCACTGCAGACCCAGTGGTCGGCAGGGCTCCATTGGAATGAGATGTAATCGTGGGACTTGAATACGATATCGACAAGAAACTTGCAGCAACCAAGCGAGATAAACTAACAGTAACGGAAAAAGAGCTGCCGACTCCAGCAGAAACTTTGCAAATGATTGACGTATCAGCTAACCAATGGGATGAAGGACACGCAGTGCTTCCAAGTCTTACAGATACCGACGCATCTGTACCAGCAAAATTGGCACCAAACAGAGTTAAAACTCCGCTTCCTGTGGCAGCAACGAAGGGAATGTGAGAGGCAGTAACAATCGGGGAACTATACGAAAAGAAAAGGGCACTCGTGGAGGACAGCAAGCTAGCACTCATTACAACAGGCTTGCTTCCACCGCTACCAGACGCAGGCTTTGCAGCAGCAGAAGAATCCGACGTCCAAGAGGTCTGTTCTGCGGAAGTTCCTCCGACACGAACGCGAACACTGAGGTCAAAAATACCAAACCCTGCGCCGAAAACAGTCATGGCTGCGGAGGGCAGTGTTGGTAAACAATAGTGGGAAAGGGATGAAATCAATGGGGACACATAGGACACATCGAGAGTGCTTGACTCGCGGACAAGACCGACTGTGACCTTCAGAGGCAAAGATGCACCAAGACCAGCGCTAGATTTCACTGTCAAGCTCGAGTCTGATAACCAGTTCGAAAACTGCGCAGAAGTCTGACCTACACGGGCAGCAATAGTGTAATCGAAGGAGCCAAACCCAGCCCCAAAGAGTGAGAGAACAGCACTTCCTGTTGATGGCATCGGTAGTGTAAAAGATGTAACAACGGGCCCTCTGTACGAAATCAAACTCAAAAGAGAATGGCGCAAAGAAGTGACAGTGGCCACAGCCGTCAGAGACGAAGCAACACCAGCAGAAATCTTGACTCGGACAGACGAGTCCGAAATCCACGATGTAGCCTCTCCGGCAGTACCCCCAATGCGAACACGTACAGTGGAATCAAACGTTCCCAGTAATGATCCTAACACTGTCACAGATGATGATCCGCTCGTCATGTGCAGAATCGAATTGCTTGAAGACAAAAGAGGAGCTGCGTACGACAAAATCATTGATAACGTTGCCCGTTGAGAATAGATTGTAGCCGCAATGGAGAGACTTGATGACACACCGACTGAATACTTGCAAGATATGCTTGAGTCAGACCTCCACAACGACGCCTCACAAGAGGTGCCTCCAATTCGGACGCGAAGGGTGGTGTCAAACGACCCAAAGTTCCTGCCGGCAACTGTCAAGCTAGCTGCACCAGTTGTATGGAGGACCAGAACGTCGATTGACAACATCACAGGTGAGCTAAAAGTCAACGCACCGACAAACGTATGGCGCTGAGCTCCCACCGAAACAGTCGCATGTAAGCTCAATCCAACGCCTCGGCCTATTTTGGCAATGAAAGATGTGTCAGACTGCCATTGCGTTAACTCCATGGCAGTTCCTCCAACAGAAGCTCGCAAAGAGTAATCTGCAAGAGCAAAATAGCTCCCAAACACAGTTAAGAAGGATGAACCTGTTGTTGGGAAAGCAACAGACGATAACGACGTGATGGTAGGACCAAAAAAGCTTATAAGAGCATTACTTGTTGCTGCGACATTTGCAATAGACACAACAACACTGAGGGACGTCGACACACCAGCAGCAACACGGCCAACGACAGCAGTGTCTGCAGTCCAGGTCGTTGACATACATCCAGTACCTCCGACACGTACACGGACGCTCACATCAAAAGTTCCAAAATTTGCTCCAAAAAAACTGATAACATCTCCAGATGTTGCTAGAAGTATCGATGAGACCGACGAAAGACTGACGATATCGAAGGAGAACAACGGCGATGAAGTTCTGACGGAACCCTCAATAGATGCGACGACAGCACGAGATATCCCGACGCCGTGCGAGACGTGTGCAATGACGTGAGTATCCGAAACCCAATTGGTTGATCTTGTAGCTGTGTGCCCAACCCTAACCCTCACAGACATGTCAAAGGACCCGAAATTCGATCCGAACAGAGACACCAACGCTCCCGTGGTAGGAGCGTTTTGCTTTAATGATGAAATTGTTACTAAATCAAACGAGAACATGTTAGTCATTTGCCCCATCTGCGATTCCACTGAGACAGCGATAGATTTCGAAATTCCGGACGACCTTGCGGGCAAAGACACAATCGCAGAGTCAGACGTCCAATGCGAGCCAACAACAGCCGTTGATCCAATAGAAGCCTTTACAGAACTGTCGATGGGTGCAAAATATCTTCCGAACACGGTCACAGAAGAGCTTGAGAATTTCGGGAAATTGACAGGAGACACACTGGATACGAGCGGAGAGCGATATATTATTCGAGGTCTTGGAATGTTAAACGTCCCAGTGTCCATTAGGATGAAGCGACTGTCAAAAGAGCTCACTGAAACGGACCCTACGAGTCCAGATGTTGCTCTGCTTGAGATACCTCCGAGGGTAAAGCTTACATTCGTCGCACGAGGGTGTATCGTGGCTGCGCTTCTGGTGAAATTGACTTGAGTTGCTGAGATGTACGAGTATGAAAATTCGCCAGACGGTAACACTGCCCCTGTCGTAGACCCTGACGCCGCAAGACTTGACGGCAGCGTAACGGTGACAAAAGCACCAGGAGGAAGGATGTTGAAAAAGCTCACCACCAAAGTGAATGATACAGTTTCTGCAGCAAAAATGGTGTCAGTACCATCCACGTACGAAGATGCAGCTGCCACAAGTGTCACTCCAGCGATAGAGGTCTCCTGATCGATCACAACACCACCCGAATTCAATGTCGACAGTCCAAACACTCCGGAAACTCCAGACAAGGGGGCATTCAAAATACCGCCAATGTAAAACCCGACGGTTCCCGCTGCAAATTCAAACCCAGTAGAAGCCCTCGTGGCTTGAAACACGGTGCAATTCTGCCATGTTGGGGACGCACACGCGGACGTTGTGAAATTGAACACGAAAGTGCCAGCAAAAGAGTTGGCGTTGACTCGACGAGTTGAGTCCTCATACAATGATGTCACAGAGAACCCGTTTGGAAGCGAAATCTGCAAAGCACCGTCCGACGGGATAGGATTGGTTGTTGTAAATTGCAGAAACATAACTGAGTAATTTCCCGCAACACTGTTCGACAGAGTCAATGAGATCGAAGTAAGCTGACCAGGTATTAAAACACTCTGAGCAACTGCAGTGTTTTCATCAATTGCAGCACCGGCTGCAGTGATGGTGCGAATCGTGTACACGCCAGTGGCGCCTGAGAGTCCATTCCTGTTGTTAATGTTGAGAATAACAAATGTTATGTTCTGCGAAGCAGATACGGTTGCCGAGATTGCCACACTTACGACCGTTCCTGTCACCGACGATGAGAACGTCACTCCTGAGGGAAGGACGGTCGCAATTCCGCTTAGAGAAGTAAGATTTGTCCCAGATGGGAGAGTAACTTGAATGATGGAGCTTGCTGCAAGAGGTGCAGAATTCCTGAAGCTTACAGTGTAATTTGTGCGCCTCCCGACGTTCAGAAACTCAGGTGTGACAGAGGCATCCGTGATCGCACCAGCCACCAAGCTGGGAGAGGAAACACTCAAGGACTGGTCCATGACCAAGCTCAACGCCGTCACGGACTGGATACGGAATCCCTCCACGGTTCCAGAAAACGCTCTATTCCTAATGTTTCCCAGGACAATCGTTAATGCTGTAGATGCAGTGACAGTTGTCACGCCACCGGTTCTGTTCAGGGCAAGCACGTTGGAAGCTGCACTCGTGGCACCAATAGACACGGATCCATCAAACCCTGAACTCGACGAAACAGAGGCCGAAGATATGTCAATGCCAGCAGGGAAGTACACAAGGAAGCGGCCCCCGACGGGAATACGATTTTTGTTAGTGATAGCTATCGTCACAGAGGTAACAGCATACACGACATTAGATGAAAATGTCACAGATGCGGCAGAGAAAGAGCTGGGAACAATCTGGACGGGCACGAAGGCACCAGAGTCAATGACAAGGGTCAATGTGCTCTGAGAAGTCTTGACAGACATTGCAGACGTTGTCATTGATCCATCAGGGTTCAGAATACCAGAAACCTTGAATGAAATGGCAGTGCCAGCAGCAACTTGTGCAGAAACGCACACTCGAATATCATTTGCTGATGTTGTTAAGGCAGCCCCAGTGAGGCCTGACGACAACGTGAGTGCGGGGCTGGACAAAGAAAAGTCCGTAGGGAGAGAGACGACGATGCAGCCAGTCGCTGGGATCGGATTCACTGTTGTAAGCGAAAACGTGGGGTGGAGATCATCTCCAGTGAGGTTGCTAGTGACGGAAAGAGCGAGCACAGACAACACTTCTGGGGTTAAAGTAAAAGTAGTCAGTGAGGTGGTCAGGTCAATGGCCACGTTGGAAGAATCTGCAGTCTTGATGGTGAAAGGAGTAATCACTTGCGTTCCAGCGGGATTGTTGACAACTCCAGATACGGTAATGTTGAGAGTTGCTCCCGCTGGGATCTCTGCAGCCCTTAACACAGCCAGAGTCAAAACCTGTCCGATGACGGTGGGAGTCATGACTCCACCTGATATTCCTGACGCTGCCGAGACTGCAGCAATTGATGTGCCTGAAGGGAAGGTGATCTCGACGATAAAACTAGGGGGGAGAGGCGACGAAGTAGTAAACGCAAACCAATACTGAGTTGAACGGCCGACATTGGCTGCAAATGGCGCGACGGACGCAACGAGAAGATCGTTCGTCGTGATGGAAGGAGCCGCCACAGAGGTGTTTCTATCGATCACGGAACCAGCATTGGTCAATACCGACACTTGAAGCGCAGTCAACACACCCGATAGAGCACGGTTGCGTAAACCGCTGATGGTGAGCGTCACAGTTGAACCTCTAGCGATGGCGGAACTGGCTGAAGTCCTGTTGACGACGAGAGTGCTTGTAGCATTCGAAACCGTGACGGCAAGGGTGCTTGAATCGCCAGTAGCAGAGACAACTGGAGACACGAAAGTAACGCCGGCGGGGAACACTATCATGTACGCGCCAGTTTGGGGTACTTCATTCGATAACGCAAGGGTGAGCGACACTACCGTAGTGGCGTAGCTTCGGACGGAGGAAAATGCAACAGCTGCAACGATATCTCCAGGGGAAATCGTGAACCCTTTCACAGCAAGGTCCTCGTCATGAGTGAAATTGCGGTGGCTATTTTGTGTGTAGATCTGAAAGTCGCCAGACTCTCCGGAAACACCGCGCACACGCACATTCGACAACACTATCGAAATGAAGGTGTTCGCTGCGACAGTAGCACCAGACGATCGAGCTATAGCTACTGTTGTTCCTGAGACAGTTGCAGATGCTGTGCCAGCTGTTCCAGAGAGGGAGGCGACCTGGATGCCACTCAAGTCAAACTCTGTCGGAAACACAACAACAAACACAGCGGTGGCGTCAACTGAGGTAACGACTGTGAAGCTCGCATTGAAAGCGGTCAACGCGCCTGCTTTCGATGAAGCTGGAGTAACTGACGTATTCAACAACTTTGGCACTATTACGTCAGAAACCAAACTTGGGCAGGAAACCTTGTGACAAGGCAAACACTGGGTTGGCGTACGTCCCAAACCCAGCAGCGCTGACTGCGCGAACGCGAAAATAAAACGTGAGCCCCTTGTACAAGTTGGTGAACGTGTGTGCACTGACAGAGGAAGCCACAAACACTGCGGAAGACACGTTGGAAGTGAAAAGGATATCGTTTGCGTATTGAAGCTCATATTGCGAAAGAGGGAACGAGGTGTCACCTGTGCCAGTGTCCGCAGGCACAGACCAAGAAATGCTAATAGCCAAAGCAGTTGTGGCAAGAGCAGAAAAGGCCTGAGGAGCCGAAGGTGCAGTGGCTGCTGTGATGTTCAGAGTCGATGTGTAGGGGGAGAATCCAGCTCGGTTGAGCGCACGAACTCTAAACAAGTATGCCACACCTTTCGTAAGGCCTGAGGAGGTGTTGGAGCTGAGTGTCGAGCTGGAGATATTGACAGCAACTTGAAGGGTGGCGAAAGATGCATCGTTTCCGGCAGCACGAGTGACTTCGTACCCAAGAAGGGGATAGAGGGCATCACCTCCCCCCGTGTCTGTTGGCGCAGACCACATGAAGGCTATGGCCAGTGAACCCGTAACAAAGAGGGAGGCGCTCTGAGGAACGGAGGACGCATCTGAAGAGTCAGAAATTCAAAGTTGGACCTACTGATGGCTCGCTCAGTCACGACGTCACTGATTGTCCCAGACCCGGCAGAATTGATAGCAACAATCGAAAAGTTGTAGAATTGCCCAACAGTCAGTCCTGAGGAAATGACGAGCGACGTAGCCGAAGACGCTGCTGAGTGCAAACTTGTCGAGGCGCCGGAGCTGACATAGATAGTATATGATGACAGGTCAGAGAGCAATGAAGCCCCTCCGCCTGTGTCAGCAGGAAGGGCCCACGTCAACGTTATTGCAGCGATACCGGAGGCAGCGGCAGCGACAGTCTGTGGAGTGCCTGCGACATCTGGGAAGTCAGAACATACAAAAAGGATGGAACCAAGAGCTTTGGTTGACGTAGATGTCGAGTAAGTCCCACTGAAGGCGTCGCTGGTGGCTCGGATGGCGAAAGAATACGTCGTCCCTTTCACGAGAGAGCTGAAGTTGTACGCTGTCAGCGACACGCCGGAGACGGTCACAGTGGACCCGCCTCCACTTCTCTCGACGTCATAAGTTACAGGGTATGTCTGATTCCCAAGGCCTGTGTCCGACGGGACGGACCACATGACATTGACAACACGAGGAGCAACTACTGACGAGTTCGCACCTTCCACTCTCGCAGGGGGGCCTAGCATTGTCAGCTGTAGCACCTGCATAATTTGAACCAACAAGAACACGGGAAAACGACGAAGAGAAGCTGCCGCAACCAGCCCCGTTGCAGGCCACCATTCGCACGCCGTAGACGTCGCCCACAACAACCTGAGAATGGACGTAGGGTGAGGACGTGACTGACACGTTCGTTGTCGCGCCCGTGGAGCCCGTTGTGATGGACACAATGTAGCTCACAGACGAGTTGGACAAGGCAACACCTGAGCCGGCGCCGACGTCGGCGGGAGGAGAGAAGGTGATGCGAAGAGAGGCGGGAGTGAGCGGAGTGAGGGAAATCGTCGTAATGACCGACGGA
Organism: Verrucomicrobiaceae bacterium; assembly: GCA_027487435.1. Classification (GTDB taxonomy): domain Bacteria; phylum Verrucomicrobiota; class Verrucomicrobiia; order Verrucomicrobiales; family Akkermansiaceae; genus UBA956. The sequence continues at coordinate 14,568 of JAIYDP010000285.1, forward strand.
ACGGCTGCATTGTCAAAAATCGATCCAGGCGTCCCCACTGATGGCTTGGACGGCTGCAGAAGTCGTTGTCCAATTCCCAGACCCTGCGTCATTGACAGCGCGCACGCGACCGTAGTAAAGCACCCCCGGCGTGAGGGAGGAAATGGCGGTGGTCGTGCCCGAGGCTGCCGTGACGGTGGCGGACTTCAGATTCGCAGAGTTGAAATCCAGCGTAGAATCGACCTGCACTTCGTACAGCAAGACAGTACCGTCGATGGAAGTAGTTGAACCATGCGCAAGCGGAGCAGTCCAAGACAACCGAATCGAGTTCGGTCCGTCGAGAGCGATTGTCGGACTGCGAGGAGTCTGCGGGAGATCTGACGAAGTTAACGAAACCGGAGATTGAAAAACCCTGAACGACGATAGAGACAGTTGCGGAGGAGCTTGAAAACGTCGTCGAGTCGTACTTGGTCTGCACAACAGCAAAGTACGTGACACCTCGTTGCAAGTTGGAGAACGTTGCGTTGTTGACGGCGACGCCAACGTCAACGAAAGCGGAACTAAATGGTGGCTCATTTCTGGTCACTCTGTAGCCTATCGCTGATGTATCGTTGACAAGAGTCCAGCTCACGGTCATTTTCAAAGGGCCCCCAACGACTCCTGCAACATTTGTCGGAACGGTCCCAGTTTGCAGCATGCGCCTTGATTGGGACATAGTCGCCAACATGATGAGCACTGCAAGAATCAAAGGGTTGTGCGGAAACGAGGTACGGAGGAAGACAATGAGAAGCTTCATTCCGGTGATCATGAAAATCTAATTTTGGATGGGAGGGAAAAAGAGATAAAAAAGGCGGGAGGCTTCCAACAAGCACAAGCACGCGAGCAGTGAGATGTTTAAGGTGGATAATAATGTGTTGTTGCTGACTACTCAAAGTAGTGTGGATAAGAAGCTAAGAGAGGCGTAACTCAAGCAGTAACGGCTTTCGCGTTCGGGTAAGGTTTCCTTTTTTGGTGTGACTCATTAGGGGGATTAATGGACATCCGCTTTTGGGATAACAGGTAACTTTTAGTGCATAGTTTGATATTTGTGGTGTGCCGCTGACTCTTGGTTCACTTTGACAGGAGTGGCAAAAAGGCC
>JAIYDP010000460.1 GCA_027487435.1 Verrucomicrobiaceae bacterium
ACTCCGTCATCGCATCTCTGAACTCCGTCATCGCATCTCTGAACTCCGTCATCGCATCTCTGAACTTCGTCATCGCATCTTTGAACTCCGTCATCGCGGTTCCGAACTCCGACATCGCAGTTCTGAACTCCGACATCGCAGTTCCGAACTCCGACATCGCGGTTCGGAACTCGGGCATCGCAGTTCTGAACTCCGGCCATACATTTCCAGCGTGCCTCTCTCTTTGCTTCCAGGTTCAACCCCACGGTGGCGGTTTCCGTTCGTGCAATATGTCTTACGCCAAAACAACATCCGCCACCATGAATCGGGCTTTCAGCCCTCAAGAATGTTCTCTTCTGCACAAACCTAGCCCGATGGGCTAGGCTGGTATGGTGATGCGCCGTTGGCACGGAAGAAATTGCTAGGCTGGTATCCTGGTACACCGTCGGCGCGGAAGCAAATCAGCGCAAATCAAGAGGCAGACACTCTGCATCCAAAAACGAAGCCCATTCTAACGCACCAAAGGTGCCAACTATACCAGCCTAGCCCAACGGGCTAGGTGTGGATGCCAAACAAAAATACGGAGGGCTGAAAGCCCGTTCTATGTCGTATGCCCAAACAACATCGCCCACCATGGATCGGGCTTTCAGCCCTCATGAATGCTCCCCTATTCAAAAACCTAGCCCGTTGGGCTAGGCTGGTATGGTGATGCGCCGTTGGCGCGTAAGAGTGATTCAGTAACGCTTATGATGATTTATCTAAACTAGCGGGATCCGATTGCGTTTGAGAATATCTTCATCCCCCCACCTCAAACAACTTCGCCTCCCGTTCTTGCTGGAATTGGTGGGTGTAGAGGGCGTGGTAGTGGGCTTTTTGGGCGAGGAGTTCTTGGTGGGTGCCGCTTTCTAAGATACGGCCTTTTTCGATGACGAGGATGCGATCGGCGGTGCGGATGGTGGAGAGCCTATGCGCGATGACGAAGCTGATGCGGCCCTCGAAGATGGCTTTGAGGCCTTGTTGGATGAGTTGTTCGGTCTCGGTGTCGATGGAGGAGGTGGCTTCGTCCATGATGAAAATCCGTGGGTTGGCGAGCAGGGCGCGGGCGAAGGAGATGAGTTGCTTTTGGCCGGTGGAGAGGCGGTTGCCGCCTTCGCCGACATCGGTGTCGTAGCCGTTTTCGAGGGCGCGGATGAAGGCATCGGCATTGACGCTGCGGGCGGCTTGTTCGATTTCCTCATCGGTGGCGTCGAGCCTGCCGTAGCGGATGTTTTCCCGCACCGATCCACTGAAAAGATGCGGGCCTTGGAGGACGATGCCGAGGTTCGATTGATACCAAGCGAGGGAGCGGTCGCGCAGGTCGTGGCCGTTGACGAGGATGCTTCCGCCGGTGGGTTCGTAGAAGCGGGCGGCAAGGTTGACGATGGTGCTCTTGCCGCCGCCGCTGGCTCCGACGAGGGCGATGGTTTGGCCGGCTTGCACGGTGAGGTTGAAATCCTTGAGCACGGGTTCGCCATCGGTGTAGGCGAAATCAACATGGCGGAATTCGAGCGTTTCGATGCCTGCGGGATGGCCATCGGGCGCGAGGTCAGTGGGGCGGTCGGGCTTGTCCCATTGGTGCAATTTTGCGGTGACTTCCTCGCTATCGCCGATGGCTGGCACGGTGGCGAGCAGGCTGAGCACGCGTTCGCCGGCGGCTTGCGCGCCTTGCATTTGCACGAGGACCTGGGCGATCTGGTTGATCGGATTGAAGAACTGGCCGGCGTAGAAAATGAACGCCACCAGCGTGCCGAGCGTGAGTGTGCCATCGATCACGCCCGCGCCACCGCGCCACAGGGCGATGCCTGCGGCGAGGCTGCCGAGGGTGAGGACGATGGGGATATAGACGGCCGATTGCAGGGCGTTTTGGATCGAGACGCCATACATCTGTGAGGACAGCCCTTGGAACTCGCGGAGGTTTTCCTGCTCTCGTACGAGAGATTTCGTAGTTCGCAGTCCTTGCAGGGCCTCGGCGAAGGAAGCGGTGATCATCGAGTTGAACTTGCGGGTGTCGCGGGAGCTGAGCAGGAGTTTTTTCTGGAAAATCGCGCTGATCCATATCAGCGGCGGCACGACGGAGAGAACGAGCAGCCCTAGCACTGGCTGCAGCACGATGAGAATGATGGCGATCATGATCACCAGACAGAACGCCCACACCAGATCGAGGCTGCCCCAGGCGATGATGCGTGCGAGCTTGTCGCAATCTGAGGTCAGTCGGGAAATCAGCCAGCCGGTGGGGCGGTGATCGAAGTAGGCGAACTCCAGCTCCTGGATGCGCTTGAAGCATTCCGCGCGGATGTCGTGGCTCATGTTATTCGAGAGCCCGCCTGCGGAGTTGATGAAAACCCACACGCTGATGACGAGCGAGATAAGGAGCACGGCATACACCGCGATGTGCGGCGCGAGGTTGACCGCGTTTCCGGCTTTCACCACATCGTCCACCGCCCAGCGGGTAACGAGCGCGAAGCTGGCATCGGCGATGGCGATGGCCACGGCGGAAATGGCGAGTCGCACGACGAGGTGCTTGTAGGGCAAGGTGTGGCGGAACACGCGCGCCCACAAGCTCAGGTCGAGCTTGTCGCTGAAAACATCTTCTTGCGGTTCGTCTTTCATGGGGCGGCCTCCTCTATCATTTCATTTTCCAGTGCGTTCTGGATCGTCCACAGGCGGCGGTAGAGGCCGTCTTGGGCGGAGAGTTCGGCGTGGGTGCCGTGCTGGATGATACGGCCTTTTTCGAGCACGATGACTTTATCGGCATGCGCCAGTGTGGAAAGGCGGTGGGCGATGACCAGGGTGGTGCGCTTGCCATGGCGGCGGCGCAGGGCATCGAGGATGGTCGATTCGGTTTCGGCATCGACGGCGCTGAGGGCATCGTCGAGCAATAGCACGGGGGTGTCTTGCAGCAAGGCTCTGGCGAGGGCCACGCGCTGGCGTTGGCCGCCCGATAGAGTCACGCCGCGCTCGCCGACGAGAGTCGAGTAAGCCGCGGGAAATCCCTGGATGGTGTCGTGAATGTCGGCGAGGTTTGCGGCTTCGTGGAGTTCCTCGTTATCGGCGGCACTGCGACCGAGGCGGATGTTTTCGCCGATGGTTTTCGAGAACAGAAATGGCTCCTGCATGACCACGCTGAACTGCGAGCGCACCCATTGGCGATCCAAGTCGGTGAGCTCGTGGCCATCGAATTGGATCGAGCCGGACGAGTAATCGTACAGTCGCAGCAACAAGTGCATGATGGTGGATTTCCCCGCACCGGAGGGCCCGAGGATAGCGAGTGTTTCGCCCGGTTCCACCGTGAAGGAAATGCCATTGAGCGCGGCGGTTTCCTCGGTGTAGGCGAACACGAGATCGGTGACCTCGATTTTTCCTTGGGCGGGAGAGGGCGGCGGGGCGAGGTGGGTCGGCGTACTTTCCTCTGGCTCGGATAAAATTTCGCCCATACGATTCAGGGCGACCACGGATTTTCCGAGATCGGTGAGCGTGCGGCCCATTTGCCTAACGGGCCACAGCAACATGTTGAGAAACATGATGAAGGCGAACAGGGTGCCGAGCGTGAGGGTGCCTTGGGAAATGAAATACGCGCCGGTGAACAGCACGATGGCCTGCTGCGTGAGCACGATGAGATCCGAGGTGGACCAGTACCAGGACATCAGGCGAAGAAGCTTCAGGCTGCGGTCGCGGTAGAGCTGGTTCGGCTCGGCGAATTTCGCGATCTCGAACTCCTGTCGCGCAAACGCACGCACCACACGCAGACCTGTGAGATTTTCCTGCACCACGCGAGTGACTTGTCCCTCGGACTCCGCGACTTCCGCAAAGAGATGCTTCACCTTGCCGATGTAAACGTAGCCGAAGAGGATGATGGGCACGACGAGGGCGAAGGAAACGAGGGTCATGCGCCCATCTAACAGAATCATGATGGGCAATGCCGTGAGCAGCAGAAGAATCGCATTGCTGATGTCCACCACCTGTGCGGCGAGGGCGAGGCGCAGCGTTTCCACATCGGAAGTGCAGCGTTGGATCAGGTCGCCGGTTTCCGCGCGGTCGTGGTAGCGGGCGGGCAGGCGTTGCAAGTGATCGTAGAGGCGGTCCTTGAGACGTCGAGCGATACCATCCGATGCCTCAGCTGCGAAGCGGCCTTTCAGATAGCTGAATCCCCCGGCGATCATCGTCAGCAAAAGCATCAACAGTGCGGGAAACCACAAGCGTTCCTTCACGAAATCCGCGCCACCCATGAGGGCGATGATGCGGGTGGTGAGGGGGCTATCGTTCGGTTTTTGCGAGAGCGCGAAATCGATCGTCGCGCTGGCGATGAGCGGCGTGATGTAATTGATCGCGGTGAAAACAAACAACGCCGCGATGGCCCACGCATACTTGCCGCGGAAGCCATGCATCTGCTGCCAGAGCAAGGCGAAGGGCGCTGTTTTTGTTTCAGTTGTGTGGCTTGAGGCCATGGAAGGGATGCGATAGAGTTGGAAAAAGATTGAGTCCTCTGAGGTGGTGTGTGACTACTTCAACTCGTTTCGAATCAGCAGCTCGGCATTGATTTCGGAGCTGGATGTTTGTAGATCAAACCATCAGACAGCACCCGCCCTGGCAATCCGGGAGACAGAGCAGGAGCGGAGTGGCATTGCTTTCATGAAATTTGAATGAACGCAGACGCAGGAGGGAGTATCTTTCTTATGGAATGGAGACAAGACAAATTCAGCAGAAAATTGGGCGGAGCATTTAGCCCGAGATCCGAGGGGGAGTCGCATCGTGTTTTACAGCCAGATGGGCAGATGATCACGATGGACTTCATGAGATGAGGTTTTGGTCAAGACTCCAAAGATTTCGCTGTTTCCTGCTTGAATAGACTGGGCGTTTCAACTATTCATTTCCTGCCATGATGAATGTAATCGATCATCCATCTCCCGCAGGACATAAAGACCTCCCGAAAGTTCTTTTTCAACGCCTTGCGGAGAGCGAGCGTTTTCAGATCTACCAGAATGCGTTCCGCAGTGCTACAGGACTGCCATTGCGCATTGTTTCCGCAGACAGTGACACGTGGTGCCTCGATGACCATGCGATCAATCGCAGTCCTTTTTGCGAAAAACTTAACCTGTGTAATACGGCGTGCGGAGCATGCCTCTCGGTCAATCAACGTCTGATGAAAGAAGCTGATGTCAAAGGGCCATCCACTTGTCATTGCTTTGCGGGTCTGACTGCTACTGCCGTGCCTATCAAACTTGGTGTAACTACGGTGGCGTATTTGAAAACGGGCCAAGTTTTTTCGCGAACACCCGATGAGACAAGTTTCGACAAGGTGCTATCGATGATCGGGGCAAAAACCATCAGCAAAAAACAACAAAACGCTTTACGCGAAGCCTACTTACAAACCCGCACCGTGGATCCGGAACGCTATCAGAGCATGGTCACCTTGCTGGCAAGTTTTGGTGAGCAGCTATCACATCACTGCGAGCAGCTATCGATCATCGATCAAGGTTCGGAACCAGAGATGGTCGCAAAGGCGAAAAAATACATCCACGAAAACCTCGATCAAGCACTGACCCTTGGGCAAGTGGCGCGAGTTGCCGGCCTATCCGAATCACATTTTTGCCGGATGTTTAAGGATGCAACGCATTTGACGCTAACCGATTACGTCAACCGCTGCCGCATCGAGTGGGCAAAACGTGAGCTTTTGAATCCCGAAGTTCGTATTTCCGAGATTGCTTTCGAAATCGGCTACCAATCGCTCTCGCAGTTCAATCGATCCTTTGCGCGCATCGTAGGGACTTCACCGACGAATTTTCGCAAGGAGCAACTGGAAAAATTGACCGCGTAGTTTCGGTCGCAACACGCCATCAGGCGAGATCTTCTGCGGTAAATTGCGAGAGCTCTTCTTTGGTCCAGTCGCGCTTGCGCATGCAAAGTCGCACAGCGTGCTTGCGGATGGCTTTTTCAAAAAGATTGCGCATGTGACGTCCATTGCCAAAGCCAGGGCCGGCGGCGAGCAGGTCTTGCGAGATTTTCTCGGCGAGAGCCACCTCGGCTTCTTCGCTGAGGGTGTATTGATTTTTTTCGCAAAAACCTTTGAAAATCTGCACCAATTCGGGTTGGCGATAATCGGCGAAATGCAGATGGATGGTAAAACGCGACTGCAAGCCAGGATTGGTATCGATGAACCGTTTCATGTCCTCGGTGTAGCCTGCCACGATGACGATCAGTCGTTCGCGATAGTCCTCCATGCGCTTGACCAAGGTGTCGATGGCCTCGCGGCCAAAATCATTCTCGCCTCCCGCGATCAGCGAATAGGCTTCATCGACGAACAAGATACCATCCAAGGCTTGATTCACCAAATCGTCGGTTTTTTTGGCGGTATGACCGATGAATTGCCCTACGAGGCCGAGGCGATCCGTCTCGACGAGATGCCCTTTTTCCAGCAATCCCAGAGCGGAAAAAATTTTCGCGACGATGCGAGCTACGGTGGTTTTGCCCGTGCCTGGATTACCGGAAAAGACCATGTGTAAGGACATGGCGGCGCCCTTGAGTTCGTGTTGCTCGCGGGCTTTGTTGACTTCTAAGAATCCGACCAAGCTCTCGATTTCGGCTTTGACGTTTTCCAAGCCCGAAAGCTTGTGCAAAGCAGCTAGGCAATCAGCGAGATTTTCTTTCACCACCGGTGGCGGAGGCGGAGGAGGAATGTCTGCCTCGCCGGATTCGAGTCGATCAAGGATCACCTGCATGCGCGACACATCACCCTTAAGTAAGGAGTGCGCAAGATTGTTCAAAAATAAACGTTCATCGTGTCGCACTGAGCCATCAGCCAAGGTCATACCCGCTGCAAGCCGGAATAATTGCTCGCCCCACGAAGGATACAACACGCCAAATCGTAGTGCTGCGAGATCATAACTCGGCTGAGCAAGCACGCGAGACTCCAACATCCGTTCGTGGGTAGGCGACCATTCGATGATACGCGCTACCGCCGAAGCAAAAGAGTTTTCTGCAAAATTGGTTTCGCCATCGATGCGAGCAGCAAGAAAGAGCAAGAGCTTGATTTCATAGTCCAACTCCATCGGTTCACAGCCATATTCCGAAGCTAACGATTTGCGAACAGCGAGCAAACCTGCGCAGGAACGATGGGCGAGTGATTCAATCATAGCATCAATGTGACTTGCTGTAGCGAAGCCACGTCATCGGAATTACATCCCCGCGCTGGTGCTACCGAGTTTGGCTTTCAAAGCATCAAGTTTGGCTTGGACGTTCGGATTTCCTGCGCCAGAAGCAAGAGATTTAAACTCATCCTCGAGAACTGTAGCCCCGGTAGTAGTGGCCATTTCTTTCGCGGCTTCCGCTTCGAACGTTTGGCGTTCGGCTTTGGCTTTCATGCGGGCCATGAGATCGTCGGCGCTATTTTTGCTAGTGATTTTTGCCTTGGCTTCGTAAATGTCTTTTTTCACCTGCGCGGCTTTGCTTTGCGCGATGATGAAATCTTTATTGCGGCGGAATTCTGCGAGTTCAGCTTCGACTTTCACCACCTCTTGCTTGAGTTCAGCAACGGAGGTTTGTTGACTTTGCCAACTTGGTTCGAGCGCTACGGCACGTGCCTCGTGCTCACTTGCTCGCTCTAAGGCCTTTACCGCAAGGTCTTCACGGCCAGCGCGCATGGCAGCTTCGGCTTTTTGTTCCCATTGGAATTTCTCAGACTTTTCTCTTTCAAGCTGCGCTTTGGTTTGTCGCTCGGTCGCAATAACTTGCTGAATCGACTGCTTCATTTCGCGAATCTGCTTATCCTTGTCGGCAATCGCCTGCTCAAGCATCAACTCGGGTTTCTCAAACTTCTCGATGACTTTGTTTGCAGAAGCTTGGCCAATTTTAAAAATGCGGGAAAAAATGCTCATGATGGTAAGGAATTAGGAATTGATCGAAGAAGAAAGCAGTGAGGTGACACGATCCACGGCAAGTTCGAGCGCGTCAAATACGGAAAGGAATTCCTGATCGCTAAGATCGGTTGTTTCGCGACTCTCTACGAGCACCAAACGACGGTCAGAAGCATCGGTCGTATCAAGTCCTACGCTTACCGGGAGGATTTCCGTGTTCAGAGCTAGCAAGGATAACAACAATTCCGCGGAAATGATTTCATCGATGTTGCCGAGATCGACTTCAAAGAAGATTTGTTGCTCGCCCACCTTGAGAAAGACAGGCAGTTCATCGTCGCGCTCCACGCGAATCACACCATGATCGAGTTCTGCTACCGAGAAACCGTGGGATTCGAGGAAACGTGGAAGTTCTTCCTCGCGTTTGAGTTTGATTAGGATGTTTTTCATATTGACGGGTGATGTTTGGATTGTTGTTGAGATTGTAGTTGAATGAAGAATTGTTGGAAAGCTTGGAAATGGTTTTTCGTGTCGGCAAGGAAGATCAATTGATCGCTGGCTGCAAGCGCGAAATCGATCGGCGGATTGACGACCGCCGATTGATCGCGCAGCACGCCGATAACTTGGAGGTTCCAAGACGAGTGCAGCGCGGCGATTTGAACTTCGCGCAAAGCATAGCCCATAAGTTGGTGACTGACTATGTAGAATTCACTGCCTTTTTTGTAAGTGACAAGATCTTCAAACAGTGAGCGCAACCCAGGGTTGAAAATTTCCTGCATCAGCAGCATATCGGTGATGCCTTCGGCAGGGATCACGCCATCGGCACCGACGCGCTCCATCATGCGCATGTTTTTCCGCTGCGCTAATTCGATGACCAAAGAAATCGGGCGCTCTACGTCTTCAGCGATCAGTTTCACCAGAGTTCCTGCGGTGAAACTTTCTGCATCGCTACCTTCATCGTTTGCATCATGCGCCAAAACAATCACCCCAGCTGCTTTGGCGACTCCAGCACGCAGCAGCACCTCCTCCGAGGTTGGCACACCTTTGACAAAATGAATGCCATGTTGCTGAAATTCCACAGGCAACTCCTCCAACCGCGTAGTAACCACAACGGCAGGGCGATGCTCATCGCCGTGTGCGGCGCGAAATTGTGCCACCAACTTCAAGATGCGGGCGATGGAGGGGCATTGGCAAATCACAAGATGATCTTCAAAATTCATGGGTCGAGTTCCTTTCTTTTTTTGCTGAATGGCATCGAGCATCGACTCCGCAATCACTCCCAGTGAGTAACCAACAAGGCCGATGCCAATGATCAAGCACGGATAAGCGACCAGAAATCGCCCTGCCGTGGTTTTGGGAAAATAATCGCCGTAGCCGACCGTGGTCATCGTCACCATCGACCACCACACCGAGTCCATGATCCCGAGTCCGCTTTGATGAGATCTTTCTACGAAATAGAAAGCCAAACCAAAAAGAACGTTCAGCAGTGCTGCGAGCAGGAGTGCGGTAACGATGCGTACGGATGGCTTGTGGCGTAAAGCATTCCATCGGCGAAACAAGAGTAGAAAAATCATGGTCCATCCCAGTTATTATCCCAAAAGCGATCGCGCGTAGTCGGCTTAATGTATTCATCGAACTTGAAATCCGAAGCAGGTGGAAAAACCACGGCGGGCACGACTCGATCTTCTTCTTTCCCGCCACTGTGCCGAAAGCCCGTTCCTTGCAGTTCTTCTTCGGCACGTGCCAAAAGTTTCCCGAGCAAAGCTCCTCCCTGCTGCAAAATATCCTCTGCTACCACCTCGCCGTCGATCCAAGAATCACCATCTTCATAGCCGAGTTCTTCCACACCGATGGCAGAATTGCAAATGTCTAAGATTTGATCCCAGACGCTGCCTAGCAACAAATCAAACTGCCAGCCGCTAGCATCGCGACCAAACCGATCTTCGCGGATGAAGCTCATGAAAACAATTTCCACCGCATCGATACCGAGATATTCGGCAATGGCAATGCGCACATCCGAGAAGCGCTCCTCATGCAAGTAGGCCGTCCATTCCTCTGGCTCCAAAATCTCAAAATAGTTCGCAAAAGCAAACTCCCCAGCACCGAGATCCACACCGGAAAACACATCGAAGAAATAGACAAAACGAGCGTAGCGCTCCATGAATCGCTTTAAGATATCACGACCCTCATTGGTAGGAACATATTCTTTTGCTTCGCGAATCTCAATCCAACCTTTGCTGAGCAGCCATTCGAGAATCGGCTCAAGATCCGAATCCCGATCTTCCAACCAGAGTTGAAAGATGTGTGGATGATTGATCATGTATTCTAACAAAAAAATGCCAGCAAAGCGCATTTTTTGTTCCTCGGACACTGTCCATGGGGCATCGTTGAGATCTTCAGTCATAGCAGAAAAAACGGAAATTCTACGGATCGGATTCGATTACCTTCGGCGCGAAGAACTACTGCTACGCGAAGAGCTAGAACTGCTAGGCCGACTTGAACTCCCTGAGGAACTTGATCCGGATGATCGACCAAATCCCCCTGAAGACGTTGGTTTTTTCGCAGTGGATGACGGTTTACTTGCGGAAGATGTCGAGGAGGAAGAAGAAGACGGCGAAGACGATGAAAAGGATCGTTGTGATTGCGTAGGAGTCGTTAATGCTCGCGCTTTTGCCGCTGTTTTTTCGGCATTGGGCGATACCGCAGGCTGCTTGATCACGGGCTGATCAACACGAGACATCGTTTCACTGGCATTGCGCACATTGCCGCGATTTGCGTAGCGGTCATCAGAATCCCGATACCATCCACGTCCGTAGCTAGGCGGGTAATTTCCATAGCCGTAAGGCGACACATACGAGGGGCGATTGCTAAACATCCAGCCAATCAGCAAAGCATCGGTCAGTCCAAAGCTCGAGTGATAGATATTTCCCGAGCCATACAAGGACTGATTTCCTTTCGCTTGTGTGGTGACGATTTCCGATTTTTTTTCGAAGTCGATGGTAGCAATCTCCTGAATATCTCCCGGAGCAATTTCCGTTGTCAAAGAAAAACCTCTGGTGTCGCCACTGCCGTATTCTGTCACCTTGATGTAGTCCACCACTTGGTCGTCATTGAGATCAAGGTTGTTGACTCCTTCGGATTCAGTATTGAGCAGCTTTTCAAATTCTGCCGCATCTTTCGCTCTTTTCGCCAAAGCTGTGACAGCTGCAAGATTGAGACCTTTCGCCTTTTCTCGCAAAACCACTTGGGTTTCCGTTGACACAGATCGCTGCTGCCGAGCTTCTGTTGCTTCCGCTCTATCTTTTTCTTTTTTTCCACTGCAATTGAACATCGCGAAGACCACGAAGATCGCGAGAATAGCAAATCCGATTTTTACGAGATGTTTCATAGTTGGCTTGGGTATGAGTTGCAAAAGCCGGAAGTTAGTCTCATTCCTACGTTTAGGAAGAAAAATCTTCCTGTGTGGAAAAAAGCTCAGATTTTCCATCGGACGTGATTCAGACCGTGATGACAAATCGTCTCTCTACGCCGGCTCAACCATGAACGAGTGAAGTTTTCCCGCAACGTGTTGCGGAACGATGGCGGTAATAAGAATGTCGTTCTCCTCGTACTCCGTTGCAGAAATTTTCCCTTCACGGTGAAGAAGATTTAACAGATCTCCTCGGGTTTGCGGGATGCGGTAGTGAGCCACTCGCACACGATCTGCCAAAACCTCCATGCAAGAGGCGAGCAAAGTATCGAGATTTTCGCCCGATGCCGCAGAAATGTAAATCGCTCCAGGATAACGATTTTCTAGCAGCAATCGTTGCACCTCGTCTTCTAACAAGTCGCTCTTGTTCAGCACGGTAATGATGGTTTTGTCCCCTGCCCCAAGCTCTTCCAGCACTTCCAAGGTCGTTGTGTAAAGTTCATCAACTTCTGGGGACGAGCAATCCAAAACGTGAATGAGAAAATCTGCTAACACCGCTTCTTCCAGCGTCGCCTTAAAAGCCTCTACCAATCGGTGTGGCAGATTGCGCACAAATCCTACGGTGTCGGTAAGCAACAAGGGCTGACCATCGGGCAAATCGATCCGCCGCGTGGTGGTATCCAGCGTAGCAAATAGCATGTCTTTTGCCAGCACATCGGCTCCCGAAAGCTTATTGAGCAAGGTCGATTTCCCCGAGTTTGTGTAACCGACGATCGCCACGTGCGGCGTGCCGAAACGCTCTCGCTCTTTGCGTTGCGTACGGCGTTGCGAGCGCACATCTTCGAGTTCGCGCTTGAGGCGATCGATTCTTTGATGCGCCAGACGGCGGTCCACTTCGATTTGTTTTTCTCCCATACCACGGTTTGCAGCACCGCCGCCAGAGGAGCCACCACCGCCTTCGCGGTCGAGGTGCCCCCACATCCGAGCCATGCGTGGCAAGGCATACTGCATGCGAGCAAGATCCACTTGGATGCGAGCCTCGCGGGTGGCGGCGCGTTTGTTAAAGATGTCGAGAATCACCTCTTCTCGATCAATCACCGCGATGTTGCCAAGTTTTTCCCATTCCCGTTGTTGCGAAGGGGCGAGTCCGTTGTCGAAAATGATCACGTCACATTCGAAGGCGCGCGCAAGGTCAATGATCTCCTGAGCCTTGCCAGTGCCGCAGAGAAACTGCTTATGCAGGCTACGTGATCGCACCAGCACACTATGGACGATATTGATACCCAGTGTTTTGACCAATTCGTGAAGCTCTTCGAGAAGCGATTCCGACTGAGGTTCTTCACGTGGGTCAAAGTAGATGCTAACGAGCATCGCTCGTTCCACCATTTCAGGGCGTTCGCGGACTTCAAACATGGATCTTGTAGAGATGCATTTTACAGCCAAACACAAGAAAAGCGATGAAAATGTTACGCATCATAGCAAGTCGGCAATGAAGTCAGAAAAAAGCCCAGTCCGGATTTTGGGAATTCGTCCTTCCATTTCCGGCAACCTTAGCCTAAGAACTTTGTCACCACGAAATGCCATGAAGATGCTCATAGTAATCATTCTGTATTTCGGTATTGCCTCACCCCTATCGGCGTTCAGTTGGGATTACACTTATCTTACACTCGAACAACTGATCGATCAAAGCTCTCTTGTTGTCGTTGCCGAAGTGAACTCTATCGAACATGAAAATAAATTTAGACCATTTTCTCAGCGAATCAAATTCACCCCCATCAATCTCCTCAAGGGCGAGCCTGCAAATCAGGATTTTTTTTACTATTATTCTAGGCAAGCAGACTATATTAATCTTCCAATATCTGAATACATAGACGCTCCTGTAGGAACAAAATATCTGCTTTTTCTAACTGTATGGAATGGCGTTTATGTGAGCACTCGCGGTCCTTGTGGGGCACTACGTATCGATGATTCTGCTTCACAAGACGTGATGTGGTACAGTGATATATCGAAGCCACAGCGATACTCGGATCACTGGAAAAAAAAGCCACTTAAGGACGCTATCCAACAAATTCAAGGAAAAATATTCGTTAGACAAATGCGGTTACCATTGAAAATCGTATTGGGAATCATCATTTTGTTTTTTATAGCATATAGAATCTTTAAAAGCGGCGTGCAAAAACCGATGGCAAGACCAACGAATTGACCTAAGGCCAACGTGTCAAGGTGGTATGGCCACCTCCGCATGACAATGGTGCGCGCTATGGATCATCGTTCCAGAACGATGACCATTTGCAATGCCGTGCGACATGCTGCTCCTTTGCCCTTGCTTTTTTGAGGGACTGCGCTTTGATCGGGGCGCACTGACGGATGATGTCCGCATTTGCAAAACTAATTTATCTTGATGTATTCCGCATGAGCCAATTCAAAGTCCGCGCTATCCAATCTCTCAACGCCGAATTCAGCGTACCGGGTGACAAAAGTATGTCCCACCGCGCTGCCATGATTGCAGGCATTTCTCATGGCTCGTGCCTGATTCGCAATTTTTTACCCAGTGAGGACTGCTTAAACACACTCAAGGCCATGGGCTCTCTTGGCGTCAAGTATCACATCATCGAGGAACTCGAGGGGTTTGGCCCAACCGCCATCCGTATCATTGGCCGAAATGGCAAGCTCTTGCCGCCACAGGCACCGATCGATTGCGGAAATTCTGGCACGGGAATGCGCCTGCTCGCCGGTTTGCTGAGTGCGCAACCGTTCGACAGCGAACTTTTCGGCGACCCATCACTCTCCTCGCGTCCGATGAATCGCATCATCCTACCGCTTTCGCAAATGGGTGCCAACATTGAAGCTCGCGGCGAAAAGCCTGGCTGTGCCCCCTTGCTCATCCATGGCGGTGGACTTCACCCGATCAGCTACGACATGCCCGTCGCCTCCGCTCAAGTCAAAAGCGCGGTCTTACTGGCGGGGCTTTTTTGCGAGGGTAAAACCACGGTCATTCAGCCAGCGGAAACGCGCGATCACACCGAGCGTATGCTTGCGGCCTTCCGCGTGCACACTCGCCGCGATGGCAACGCCATTAGCATCCACGGCGGCCAAATCCCTCAAGCCTGCGATTTCCTGGTCCCTGGCGATATTTCCAGCGCAGCATTCTGGCTCGTCGCCGCAGCCGCTATGCCTGGCTCGCGTTTGCTGATCGAAAACGTCGGACTCAACGAAACACGCACCGCCATCATTAGCATTCTCGTTCGCATGGGCGCAAAAATCAGTGACTTTGTCCGCTCTAACCAAGATGGCGAGCCCATGGGCAATGTTGAAGTCTGCGGGCGAGGTCTCACAGGCACGGTGCTCCTACCAGAAGAAATCCCTAACCTCATCGATGAAATTCCCGTTATCGCTGTAGCTGCCGCGTTGGCTGAGGGAACGACCTCGATTCGCAACGCGAAAGAACTCCGCGTCAAGGAATCCGATCGGATTCGCACCGTTGTGGACAATCTCCGCAAGATGGGTGCCGATGTTACCGAATTCGAAGACGGCATGGAAATCAAAGGCGGTAAGCCGCTTCACGGTGCCGTTTTGGACAGTTTCGGCGATCACCGCATCGCTATGGCCTTTGCCATCGCTGGACTTTTTGCCAAAGGCGATACCATCATTCATAATACCGATTGCGTCAACACCTCCTACCCCGGATTTGCTAAGCATCTGGAAGCCATCATGAAGCACGAAACCAATCGGGAAGCTTACCAACTGAAAACCATCTCACACGAAGAATCATGCGACTGATCATCAATGACAAAAATGTCGCCATCGCCATCGATGGCCCGGCTGCCTCGGGGAAAAGCACCATCGCTCGCAAGATCGCCCAAAAACTCGGTCTGGTGATGATCAACTCGGGTGCGATGTATCGCGCGGTGGCATGGAAAATTTTGCAGTTGCAGATCGATCCTGCCGATACCGCCGCCGTGCTCCGTGCATTAGAAACGATGGACATCCAATGCGGCATCGATGGCATGATGTCCACCGTCGTCATGGACGGCAAGGTGCTATCGGATGAGCTTCGTGAGGAAAACGTCAACCGTTACGTCTCGGTTACCTCTGCCATTCCCGAGGTGCGCGAACGCCTCGTCGCCCTGCAACGTTCCTTCCTCGCTCAAACCAGTTTGGTGATGGAAGGGAGAGACATCGGCTCGGTGGTCTTTCCCGATACAGCCTACAAAATTTACGTCGATGCCTCACCGGAAGTGCGCGCCGCCCGCCGCAAAGCCGAGGGCGTGACCGATAGCGTCGTCGCTCGCGATCTCGCGGACTCCAAGCGAGCCACAGCACCGCTTCTTGTGGCGGATGGTGCCATCATTCTCGACAACTCCCATCACACCGTCGCCAGCGCCGTCGCAGCCGCTCTGGACATTCTCCGCAGTCAAGGTCTGCAATGGCAAGATGAGCCTGAGACACAACAATAAGATCATGCTATGAAAGAAATGATGCGTTGGATTTATTGGATCGGCTGGATGGCCTTCGGAGCGGCCTACCGTACGCTATTTGGCTTGCGAATCATTGGCTCGGAGCACCTCATTACCAACGGCGCTGTGCTCGTGGCTTCCAATCATCAAAGCTTTCTCGACCCGCCGCTGATTGGCAATCTTTACCAAGACGAAATGTATTTCCTCGCTCGCAAGACGCTTTTCCGCGGCTTTGGTGCTTGGCTTTATCCGAAATGGAAAGCCATCCCTGTGGATCAAGATCGGCCCGATATGGCCAGCCTAAAAACTGTGATCAAACTCCTGCAACACGGCGAGCGCGTGCTGATTTTCCCCGAAGGCGAGCGCACCCTCGATGGCAATCTCGGCCAAGGCCAGCCCGGCATCGGCCTCACCGTTGCGAAAGCCCGCGTCCCCGTGCAACCGGTGCGCATCAGCGGTGCCTTTGAAGCTCTCCCTCGCGGCTCAGGTAAGATACGTTTTTCACGCATCACCGTGACCATCGGCCCTGCGATCGATTTTTCTGGTGCCGAATACTCTGGCAAAGACGGCTACCAAAAAATCACCGACCGCATCATGCAGGCCATCGCCGAGCTGTGAGGCTGCCAATCACTTCTTTTTCTTGGCTGATTTTTTCGCCCTTGGCGCGAAATCTACAGCCTTGATGTCAAATACGGCACTGTCCCACACACCCGCATACCATGGCGCATTGCCCGAGCAAAGTTCGAGGTATTCGAGGTGCCCACCGCAGGCTTCGGGCGGGCAGGCGTTGGCTCCATCGAGCATCACTGGCTCGGTCTCATCAGAGATTTCGCTCTTCTCTACAGAAACTTCATGCAGCCACTCATCGGCGTAATCATACAGATACAAAAAACGCTTCGGCAACTTCGCTCGCCCGACAAATGCCTCTAAGGTCAGGCTTGCTGCATCGGTAAAACTATCCGCACCCAGGAACCGCTCGGGATGCGGCGGGGCGATCACATCACGCAAATATTTGCCCTTCCCATAACGAAATTCGTAGTCGTAGCGATTTTCCCAACCCATCGCGCATTGGAGAAATTCATGAAATCGCGCTAACGAAATATTCGCTGGCACGCGAAAGCGACGCCAAATTTCCGGCGTGATGTGATACAAACGGAGGTGAATGATGAAGTGTTTCATGTGTGAGAAAGCATCGGTAAATTCGGATCAACAGGGGCGTCCAGAGGATCGCTATGGCCCATCCGATGACGAATCCAGCCTGCGAAAGCGATCATCGCCGCATTGTCAGTGCAGAGAGATGGCGGCGAGAGCGATAAGGTGATTTTGTATTTGTCGCAAGCTTTTTGAAACGCCGCGCGCAACGTGCCATTCATCGAGACCCCGCCCGAAAGAGCCAAATGCGTCAGGCCATTTTCTCGCAAACATCGCAGCGACTTTTGCAGCAACACATCGATCACCGCCTCCTGAAACGAGGCGCAAAGATCCGGCAACGCACTCGCGAGGTCATCGATCTTCGGCAAGGTATAAAGCACGCTGGTTTTCAACCCAGAAAACGAAAAATCCGCATGCGGCTCATGCACCAAACCACGCGGAAAGGAAAATGCCTTGGGATTGCCACCACGTGCCATTCGCTCCACATGCGGCCCACCGGGATACGGAAGTCCGAGCATTTTTGCGACCTTATCAAACGCCTCGCCTGCGGCGTCATCGCGGGTGCTACCGATTTTCCGATACCGCCCCGGCCCTGCAACATGAAGCAACATCGTATGCCCCCCAGAAATGATCAAGGCAATGTGCGGCGGGATGCTGGCCGTCCCGAGAAACGGCGATAGCAGGTGCCCTTCCAGATGATTGACCGCCACAAAGGGTTTTCCCAATGCCACGGCCATCGCCTTCGCCGCAGTATGCCCCACCAACAGCGACGAAGCCAAACCGGGGCCGGCCGTGGCTGCGATGACGTCCACCTGCTTCACATCGATGCGTGCCTGCTGCAATGCTTGTTCGATCAGCAAGCGGAGCACCTGCGAGTGACTGCGCGAAGCGATTTCTGGAACGACCCCGCCATGCGGTGCATGCAAGGCGATTTGGCTAGAAATCTCCGATGCTAGCAGCTCGCAGCCGCCCTCATTTCCCGATAGCACCGCCACGGCGGTTTCATCACAAGAAGATTCAATGGCAAGGACGATGGGCATAAGAACGTAGGTAGGCAGAATAGCTGAAGCATCGTGTATCGCAGATTCTCGGCGGTGACAAGCAGGGGAAATGAAAAAATCACGCCAACTCACCGAACAAAAATGCCAGTTTCGAGATGGATTGATACAGAACAGCAGATGGCAACGTAAGGGAAAAACTGATGAAAAATTTTTCCACGATCCATTTTCTCCCCTGCGTGCTGTTTCTCACATTTCTTAGCCCGGCAACTGCTGCCGAAGAAACACCGCGAGCGACCATCGATGACACCGCACCAGGATTCCGCGATCTCCAAGCGTCTGATTTTGCCAAAGTGAACAGTGCCGATACGACATGGACGTGGAAAAATCACATTCTGCACTGCACTGGCGAACCGGTCAGCGTCATGCGCACGGTCAAAGAATACAAAAACTTCGAATGCGTGATCGAGTGGATGCACGAGAAGCCCAGCGGCAACTCGGGATTTTTCCTTTGGACGCCCGCTTCATCCATCGAAAAACTCACCGCCGCGGGAAAACCTGGTCTGCCCCAAGGCATCGAAGTGCAAATTCTCGACCCTGAATTCACCAACAAAATGAAAGCCGCAAAACAAGCCACCAATTGGTTTACCTGCCACGGCGATGTCTTTCCCGTTGGAGTAAAAATGTCCCCCTTCGCTCCGACCTCTCCGAATGGCAGTCGCAGCTTCCCGCGAGCCGAACTCTGCCTCGGGCATGGCCAATGGAATCATTATTACGTTCGCGCCATCAATGGCGAAGTGCGCCTCTGGGTCAACGGCCAAGAAGTCTCCGGCGGCAATCAATGCGATCCCTCCAGCGGCTACCTCTGCCTCGAAAGCGAAGGCTCACCGATCCAATTTCGCAAACTCCGCATCCGCGAACTGCCGTAGGGGTGGCGTCCCGCCTCCCTCCAAAAAAAACAAGGATACGTAGGGAAGCAGGATGCCACCCCTACGGATCAGCATCCCATCGTGGCGGCTTGCATCCGCCATGCCCATCATCTCCCTAGAATCGATGCAATTTCAGCATTTCTCACCCCACTGCGGAGGACTTGGTATGGCGGTGCAAACCGCCGCCACGTTTCCCCGCCACTAGCAACGATGAGCGCATGCACCACTAGAAGCGGCGGCGAGCGTCGATCACAGGGTTGGGCTTGTAATTACTGGAAATCATCGAAACAGGACCACTGGTAGTGGTTGTCATGTCGCGGATTGTTAGTCTTATGGCAGATTTCTTCCGAATACAAAAAATATCAAAATTCCAGCAGCAATACAACCTAGGGATACAATTATCCGAGTAATCGTATGCTTAACGCAAGCTCGAGACGGCTTTTTAGGATTTATTAAAATCGGTAATTCTTGCCCTATAACATACGGACAAGAACTACTCCAAACATCGTCTCGGAATTCTCGGGTTTGTGATTCCTTTGGGAGTTGATATGATAAGGTTGCTGAATAAAGTGTAGTCCTTCTTCCCTCTTGATCTGTGCTGGATTGCTTCTCGTGAATCCTTATTACAACACCTTTAGCATGTATCCATTTCTTTACACGATAAAAATGCTCCACCAAAACTGATAGGCCTCCGAAGATGAATATCCCACAGCTGGCATATATAAAAATTTGGATGCTCATTTACTTTGCCCAACGTCGAGGTGTGGCACCGGCTACCGGGAGCGCACTCCGCAACAGGGTTAAGGGTTGTAGCCAAGAGGGTCATTTCGACTCGGGGCGGGTAGCCCGTTGTCCACCACCGTCTTGTTCTGCGCGGGATTTAACATTCCAGCCCAATTGCACGACGATCTCATCAATCCGTTTCTCGTTCACACCGTGAGTTCGAAGTTTCTGGACCGAATCGCCTGAGCCGTGACGAGCAATGTCCACGAAAATATCTTCACCCGACAAACTGCCGATCGCCACGCTATCAAAATGGCCGAGAGAACTTCGCACACATGAGGAAACCAAGTCCATTTGCGCCAAGGCTTCTCGGTCCGCCGTGATGTCCGCAGGGATGGTGTCAGGCATCGCGTCAACGGGAATAAGTGCAAGCACTTCGTCGATGCGATCTGTATGAAGGCGTTTTAGAGCTGCAAAAAGCAATCTGGTGGATACGATCTTCTTGCCTTCCCTCCGAGCCGCCGATGCTGCAAGCGCGAATGCGTCCTGCAATTCGGGTGTCATCTTGTCCCAGGTCATTTCAAGCGCCTCGGGAGCTGCGCCCGGATAACCGCATGAAGCCGGGCATACTTTCTTGATGAGGAGGGCTATATCGTGCTCCCAATAGTCTCTCCGAATATCGATCTTTTGAACATCGGGAAGGTTTCCGAGGCAGGCCGGAAGGGCGCTTGCTGGGGGCATCTTTGCGTTGCCGACCAGAACCGGAATAAGGGTCTTCTTCGAATCATCGAGTGCAACTTTCACCTCATTCCGCACCCAGTCATTTTCTTGATCGATCCTCCTGCAGCCCCATTCATTGGCACCGGCGGTAAGCCATTGCGGACCAATCACGACAATAACGGTTGATGCTTCGGCCAAAGCAAGGCGGATTACATTGGGCCATTGTGTGCCTGCTTCAATTGAAGATGTGTCAAAAAACACGTCTTCCTTGCTGAGCGCGACGCGCAACGCCTGAGCGATTCTAGCTGCATCGGAAGCAGCGTCATCCCGTCGGTAACTAATGAACGCACGAGGCATGGTAAATTCTTGCAGAACAGATTTTATTCGTATCCACCCCTGATCGTATATCAAGGTGGGAATGGATGGAGGAAGATGTGGGGATTTTTCTTATCGCGCAAGGATTTTTATGAATTTCTGGCCTCATCCGATTCCCTATCAGGTTTTGAGAAGTGGGAACTGGTGCGGCGGCTTTCCCGCGATGTTATGCCGACGGACCGGGCTGATATTCGGATGGACAGGGCTGATTTCTTACCAGCTCGGGTATTTCCCCAATGACATTTCCCATGAATATCGGGTAAAACACGCGGGCATTTTTTCCATAGAATCTTACCAATATTGGCATGGCAGTTGCAAACCGCCGCCACGTTTCCCCGCCACTCGCCAAAACGGCGGTGACTTTCCAAACGTTTCCCCGCCACTAGCCAAAACGGCGGTGACTTCCCAAACGTTTCCCCGAAACTCGCCAAAACGGCGGTGACTTCCTAAACGCTTCCCCGTCACTAGCCAAAATGGCGGTGACTTCCCAAACGTTTCCCCGTCACTCGCCAAAATGGCGGTGACTTTCCAAACACATCCCCGACACTCGCCAAAATGGCGCTCCATTTCCAAGTTTCCCCCTCGACACCGCTGAATGAATCTGGTAACTCTAAAGCACTGTTTGTGAACTGAATCACGAGCAGAACCGAAAAAACAATTATGAGAAAACTAACCACTTATTTTGAAAACCCATTCGATAGCGATGACATCAGCATGGCGGAACTCATCGCTTTTTCCACGGATCATAATCAGCGGCTGATCGCCAATAATGACGATGGTCAATTTGACAGTGAAATTGCCTCTCTCTCCTCTTCGCTTAACGGGCTGGAGCAATATGTCACGGATGACGAAGGCCTTTTGGGCATCCGCAAGGCGCGCAAGCTGGCGAAGGACAATTTCCGCGAAACGAGCATTCCAGCAGACGTGCAACGCATCGAGGCGGGTTTCACTGCTGCTTTTGGCGGGGACTCGCCGATTTTGCTGGAGGCGCTGCCTTCGGGACGCAGCATTTTTCAAACCTGTCGCGATGACCAAATGAGCGGGCATTTGCAAACTCTGCTCAATGCCGTGACCCGTCATCAGGCCAGCCTCGCTCCCGCCACCTTGAATCTTGCCACTGCACTGCGGAACAATTGGGCAACGATTTACCAAGCCAGCGAAGTTTCTACTGGCAATAAATCAGTAACGCAGCAAGGCAAACAAGAAGCTCGCCAAGCACTGCAACTTCAACTTTTCCTGATTTTGCTCAAGCTGGGCAGCATGTTCCCACGCCAGCCAGAGAAGCTGAGCTTGTACATGCAACAGCATTTGTTGGAAAATCCTGGTTCTGCTGGGGCATCACCCGCCGCCCCCGTGGCACCAGTGGGGTAAAGTGATGCAGCATATTTGCCCTCTACCGCTTCAAAGGGGCAAAACAAGCGCTACCCAAGCCATCGCTTGGGTAGCGCATGGGGCAAAGATTTTGAGGCAAACCGTAGGGGAGGAGTCCCGCCTCGCCCCCAAAAAAACATGGATACGCAGGGAAACAGGATGCCTCCCCTACGGATCAGCATCCCATCGTGGCGGCGGATAGCAGCTGAGGTCTTGGTATGGCGGTGGCTTTCCCAACGCTATCTCGATACCTATAAATATCCAAAGTCACCTCCAATAGAACTTTCGATACCTTTAAAAATCCTCGCCCTCCTCCCCGAACGCGACCCACCCACCCTCAGTCAAGTTGTCGAGCTTACGCAAGGAACTCACACTCCGCCGCAAAGAACTCGTTGACAAAGGCTATATCGTTCCACATTCATACCGTTATGGCATCGGGAATATTTTTCGGTTATCGAGAGGTAGTTAGGGGTATTCTATAGTCATTGAGGCCACTCAAGGGCACGTAAGTTATGGATTGCCAAATAGGGGGAATGAGTCTAAAAATATTGAGTTGCGATTAAGCGCTTTGTGTAGAGACTTTGAAAGCATTCAAGAACTAAGCAAAGAACGAAAGAACGACGTCAACTCAGGAAAATTTGCTTACATGTTATGAAGCACACCGTTATTTTTTTACTTATCGTTATGGCATTTTTGCAGACTTTGTCTGCGAAACCTTACGGTTCGCCATCCCTGCGAAGCCTTGTAATCGACGCTTCCGTGATCATAGTAGGCGAGCCAGTGGGTGGCGTGGAACTGGGGGTTATGCCGAAAATCTTTACAGTAAGGCAGGTCTTAAAAGGTGATGCGAGTTTGATCGGAACTACCATCGATATGGAAGATCGTTATAACATTAGGTTGACCGAACTTATTGAAAGAGACGAGAATCAAAATCCCGTAAAACGAGACATCACCAAGGCGCTGCTATTTCTTTCCGATGTAAAAAATGCTGATGGCAAAACATCTGCGAACCTTGTAGGAATCAGGGCTGTCAGCTCGAAAGGCGAAGTTTTACAACCGAGGCAAATCATGAATCCAGGTCCACCAACGCTCAGCCCTTCCAAGGGCGTGCTCGTATGGGATGAGATTATCGCTCGCGTGAGCGAAGACGTGCCAAAAATCGATCAGATTCTGGCCATGGAAAAAATTGCTGACCCTGCGGAAAGGAACAAAGTGGTGCTGGCATGGATCGAGTCCCACAAGCACGAATTCGGCGGCGGACAGTGGGAAGGAGCTGACAAGAAGGGATGGGAGCAAATCGAGTGGAAGGTATTTGATTGGGTGCGGGCTACATGCATTCCCGATGATGCCTGGCGCGTCACAGTATTGGCCGTGGAACTCGACCGTAGTGGAGGAGTGGGGGTTTTTCCCGCGTTTTCTTCGCAACGAGGGCGTGAGTTATTGTTGGAGAAAGTATTTGATACGGCGCTAGATGAGAAAATCCGGCTTCGAGCATTGAGCGAGTTAAATGATGCAATCTGGGGTTCGTACGAATACCGCGACCTAGGTGTATGCCATGCATCGCCGGAACAGCAAGTCCAAGTGATTGAGCGAGTCCTGCCCTTGTTGGCTCATCCTAACGCCGCTTGGAGGCTCAAGGCTGCACGAGCTGTATTCGCTGCCAGTTGGCCACCTTCAGCTCCTGACCACCACCGCATCGACAAACGAGCCGTGCCTCAATTCACAGAACGCTACAAAGTAGAACGGGACGATGATGTGAGAGAGGTCTTGGTCAACGCGCTACTTCGCCTTGAGGATGCCGCTTATTGGGAGAAACTGACAGGAAACCCTGAGCATCTCGCAATTGATTTATCCTTTGATCGAAATAACCCTGAGGGGATGGAATTTCATGCTCGTCAGTTGCAGTATGCTACTATCAACATAAGCGCGATACCAGAGTTTGTATTCGAGAAGCTGAGCGACGCGGGTGCCGTCGTGGAAAGCCAGACCTCGCGGGCGGTGGCGGTTTATCCCAAGGATTTGTTTATCGAAAGTTTTTCTAAAGGCAATGGGGTA
The DNA here is from genome assembly GCA_027487435.1 of Verrucomicrobiaceae bacterium. Lineage (GTDB taxonomy): Bacteria > Verrucomicrobiota > Verrucomicrobiia > Verrucomicrobiales > Akkermansiaceae > UBA956. The sequence continues at coordinate 24,055 of JAIYDP010000460.1, forward strand.
TCGCTGCGTGCTCAACCATCTGAGTTATCACCCGGAATATGGCGGGTAAAGCTACGCGGAACCGTAAATGGCAAATCGTGGCATTCTGAGCCGGTGGAAATCGCCTGGCCGAGATAAATCCCCATATCAGGATGGCACCCGTACGGATCGGCATCCCATCGTGGCGGCGGATTGCTTCCGCCATGCCCATCATCTCCCTAGAATCGATGCAATTTCAGCATTTCTCACCCGACTGCGGAGGTCTTGGTATGGCTGTGGCAAACTGCCGCCATGGTTCCACGCCACTAGTACTTCAAAGAGCACGCAACCCTATCAGCTGCGGCGAGCGTCGATCACAGGTTGAGGTGGTAGCGGTCATGGCGGCTGGAACTTGCGGCGGGTCAGGCGTTAGGAGTGACGTCATTTTCGAGTTTTAGGTGTTAGAAAATCTGATCGCCAAACAGCTTGGCAAGAAATCTATCTGGGTCATTTAAAAACGACTTAGTGAGCTGAAAATGACTCGTTTCTTGATAGGTAACTGACTCATACCCGTCTTCTGAGAGTTCGTAAATGGTTGCTCCAGGATAAGCCAGCAGTATCGGAGAATGTGTGGCGATAATGAACTGGGATTCCTCCATGGAGAGATCGTGCATCCTGCGAAGGAACGAAAGCAGTCGATTTGGAGATAGCGCAGCCTCGGGTTCATCTAAGATGAACAGGCTTTTGCCGCCGAAGCGATTGAGGAAGAGTGACAAGAATGACTCGCCGTGTGACTGTTCGTGCAGTGAGGTCTCACCATATCCACTGACTCCAAGGTCATCGATATAAGTTGCAGCGTTATAGAAACTTTCCGCTCTAAGAAAGAAGCCATCGCGAGGACGTTTGTGTGACTTAGTTATACATAGATAACGGTGCAGAACGGAATGTGATATCCGCGTATGAAAGTTGAAGTTCCTGGATCCTCCCTCGGCGTTGAATCCAGATGCTATCGCAATTGCCTCCAGCAAAGTAGACTTACCGCTCCCGTTCTCGCCAACAAGGAAAGTGACATTGGATGAAAACTCCAGTGAATGAAGCTCTCGAACTGCGGGAATGGAAAATGGAAATTCCTCAGGGTTCTCGACCTCTGCACGTTTTAGGGAAACTTCTCTGATGTATGGCAGTGCTGATAGTTTCACTCTTTGCGATTCCTTTGCGAACGTGAAGCACATCCACCACTAGAAGCGGGGGCGGAAGTGGATCGCGGGGTTAGTGTTGTAGTTAAGGAAAGTCATGGAAACAGAGCGGCTTCTAGTGGTTGGATCATGACTGACCGATTGAAAACTTGACCGCATCCCAATCATGCACTTCGGCAGATCCACTCCGAACCCGCTCGATTCTCTCATCGAGAAGGTCTTGAACGGCAGGAGAAACGCTCATCTCATCAATTCGTGCGCTCAAGTCGTCCCAGATTACCTCAAGAATCTGGAACTTCTCACGCAAAGGTAGGCTCCTGACGTCTGCGATACTCATGACGATATCCTACGGCTATTTGAGACCGATGCGAGTAGAAAATTCCGACATTCTTGCGCACAACGTTTGATGTGCGCCCACCGGCGCGATTGAAAGGAAAATGAAATGAATTTGAAGAGCTTATGACTGGTTGGTGCGTCACGACTTGTTCGGCATCTTAGATTTAACTTCAAGTCTGGTGGCTGATATCTGAATTACTGCTTGCGGAATCGTCGAAGGTCAAAAGGAGGCTGGGACGGGGCGGGTCTGAAAATCAACCAAGCGATAAGACCCCACGGAAAGAAGAAGATCACAGCCAAGAATACGAGGAAGGGGGACTTGCCTCTAAGCTGCGCATCACTGATAGCCCAGCTTCCGACCTTCCAGAATATCAGGACGAGGAGTGCAACGACAGCTGTTGGAAATAAGTATGATAGGATTTCTTCCATTGGTTTTCTGCAGAACGTATAGGCCATCAACGGCGGGAATGGAAGCCCGAATTCAAAGAATTGCGTTACTCGCCGTTGGATGCGCCACCTTGTTCTGCTTATAATTAATCCACGTGCGTAATGTAATCCGCTCGGGCGAGAATCTCACCTTCTTTATCAATGTAAAAAGTAACTCCATTCAAATTCGCTCCAAGTTGATAATTGTGCTCCAGTTCGAAACTCACGGCGTGCAGTGTCACCGCTCTCACCAAATAGGTTTCACGTAAACGTAATTTATCCGCAACTATGGCCGATGGTATTACCTTGGATCTCACGATCTCTTTGAGCAAATTGCTCCGCACTCGGGCATTCCACGTAAAGTGCACTTGACCGAGAGCATTGAATTCTTCATCTGTCAACTCTCTCGTCCAACTCTTGCTATCCCATTCGGACGAGGGAGTGCCAATCGTAGTGGCTCGCTTCAACTTCTTGTTCATTGGTGGGGGTAATGTGACCTCGGAAAATGTGACCAAAAAGATTGTCTCATTGCTGTCCCCTTGTCGAGGAACTGTAACAATCAAGCCCGAAACCTTCTCGGTTTTCGTCGAAGTGATTCTTTTTTCACTAAATTTGAAAACATTCACCAACTCCTTGAGGGCGATTTCCTGCGGATCCTTGATCTCGGAGCAGGTTTGCAAAACAATCAGTAGAGTCACACACATCGATGTAAGACCTGTGATTATGAAATTACGATATCTTTGCATATTAGCAGAACGATGAGCACATCCACCACTAGAAGCGGGGGCGGAAGTGGATCGCGGGGTTCGTGTTGTAGTTACGGGAAATCATGGAAACAGGGCGGCTTCTAGTGGTTGGATCATGACTGACCGATTGAAAACTTGACCGCATCCCAATCATGCACTTCGGCAGA
>JAIYDP010000343.1 GCA_027487435.1 Verrucomicrobiaceae bacterium
AGGCTCGCTTGGTCTGGGCTATCGTAGGTATCTCGGTTGGGGAATTTGACGTAGCAGGATGCTGCGACTCCTTATGCGGGTGGGGTGGGGATGTTTTGCTGTGTTTTCTGATTGTCGCGGCAAGGGCATGATGTAGGGTGATGGTCATGCAAATACAGGTGACAGATTATGAGAAACTGGGGGCGTTTTATCTGGGGCGTGGCTATGATGCGGGGGAGCGGAAGTTGACGGATGAACTGACGATGTATGATTCGCGGGATCTGGTGACGCATGGCGTCGTTTTGGGGATGACGGGGTCGGGTAAGACGGGGCTTTGTCTGGCTTTGCTCGAGGAGGCGGCGATGGACAATATTCCGGCGATCATCATCGATCCTAAGGGCGACATCGCGAATTTGTTGCTGTCGTTTCCTGGTCTGTCGGGGGAGGAATTTCAGCCGTGGGTGAATGAGGAGGATGCGGTGCGTAAGGGGATTAGCGTGGCGGAGCATTCGGCGCAAACGGCGGCGATGTGGAAAAATGGCCTTGCGCAATGGGGGCAGAGCGGCGAGCGAATTCAGCAGTTTCGCGATAAGGTGGAGGTGAACATTTTTACTCCGGGAAGTAAGGCGGGGATTCCGGTATCGATCTTGAGCACTCTGGCGGTGCCGTCGTTTGAGACGCTGGATGACGGGGAGTTGCTGGGTGAGTGCGTGGAGTGTACGGTGCGTTCGTTGCTTGGGTTGATCGGCAAGGATGAGGCGGCGCAACAGCAGGAGGGGATTTTGCTGTCGGTGATCTTGCAAACCTGCTGGCAAAAGGGCGAGAATGTGACCTTGGAGTCCTTGATTCGGCACATTCAGAAGCCGCCGTTTGATAAGGTGGGGGTGGTGGATGTGGAGACGTTTTTTTCGAGCAAGGAGCGGCAAGAGTTGGCATTGCAGTTCAATCATGTGATCGCGTCGCCGGGCTTTGCGCAGTGGCTGGATGGGGTGCCGTTGGACATTTCGGCAATGTTGACGGCGCCGAGTGGCAAGCCACGGTTGTCGATTTTTTCGATTGCGCATTTGGGGGATGAGGAGCGGATGTTTTTTGTGTCGCTGTTGTTGAACCAGATGTTGGGGTGGATGCGGATGCAGAGTGGCACGACGTCGCTGCGGGCTTTGCTGTATATGGATGAAATTTTTGGCTATCTGCCGCCAACAGCGAATCCGCCATCGAAGCGGCCGATGATGACGCTTTTGAAGCAATCGCGGGCGTTTGGTTTGGGGTGTTTGTTGGCGACGCAAAATCCGGCGGATTTGGATTACAAAGCGCTATCGAACATCGGCACGTGGTTTTTGGGGCGGCTACAAACGGAGCGGGATCAGATGCGGGTGTTGGATGGCCTGGAGGGCGCGGCGAGTGCGCAGAATGTGGCGTTTGATCGGAATGCGATGGGCTTGTTGTTAGCGGGTTTGGAGAATCGGGTTTTCCTGATGAACAATGTGCATGATGGCGAGCCGTCGCTATTTCATGTGCGATGGGTGATGAACTATTTGCGTGGGCCGTTGACGAGAAAAGAAATCAAGACCTTGATGGATCCCGTGCGCGCGGCGTTTCATGGAGGCGGACAAGTCGCAGCAGCGCAGCCGAGTCACCCGATGGCGATGCCGGGGATGCGGCGTGGTGAGGAAGCTGCGGTGACGCGTCCGCTGCTTGGAACGGGGGTGGAGGAGAGATTTTTTGCGCATCGCAGGGAGGTAGAGGGCTTGGTGTATCGGCCACATTTGCTACGAATGGCGGAGGTGCATTTTCTGCTGCGGAAGGCGAGTGTGGCAGGCACGCGGAGTGTGACATGGGTGAATCCGATTCTTGAGGAAACCGTCGCATGGGATGAAATGGTCCAAGTCCCAGTAACGGCAGGAAATTTGCTGAGCGATCCGGTGGGCGGGATTGGATTTTCCGCCCTGCCAGGCTATGCGATGAATCAGCAAAGCTACGAGCAGGCAACGCAAGACTTCAAAGAGTGGCTCTATCGCCAAGAAAAGGCGGAAATTTTTCACTATGAAGAGCTGGATGCGTATTCGCAATGGGGGGAAAAGGAATGTGAGTTTCGTGCGCGTTTGGCTCATCAAGTACGGGAAAAGCGCGATCTGGAGGTGCAGAAGATTCGCGCGGCAGCGATTCAGAAATTCGATGCGATTCAAGCGCGTTTAACGACGGCTGAGGGGCAATTAGCGCGACAAAAATCCGAAGCTACGAGTGCGAAAATGGAAGCAGGTGTATCGATCCTCACGGGTGTGCTTGGCGCCTTGCTAGGCGGTAGCAAACGCGGCGGGATCATGGGAAAATTAGCGAAAGGCAAAGCAGCGATCAGCTCAGCATCCAGCGCATTCCGCCAAGGGCATGATGTTACCATGGCAGAGGAAAAAGTCGCAGCGATCGGCGAGGAGATGGATGCCTTGCACCGAGAAACGGATGAGAAGATTGCGTTTATAACTGCCTCCTTTGATCCTGCTACTGTGACCTTGACCCAAGAAGTTCTCAAGCCGACCCGCAGCGATGTGGACGTGAAACGTGTGTGTTTGCTTTGGTTGCCGTATGATGCTCAAGGCAATGCGGGCTGGGAGCCATAGGGATAGGGATTTTTTTTCCCATATCCCTCTGGCCATCTGATGCTTGACGATGAAGGTGATGTAAACTAAACAAAGAACTGTGACAGAAACAAAACAACCCATGGAGCTGATGAAAAGACGCGATCGTTTGGCGATATGCGGTGTGGTCACCTTGATTGCATTGTTGGCGGTGGGAGTTTTAACGGTTTTCCAAGCTCAGAACACGAGTGATTTGGAACGCAAAGCCGCTGCGGTGCAAGAGCCGAGGAATTTGACGGAGGTATTTCGAAAAGCGCTAGAAGGTGCGTATGAGGTATCGATCAGCGAAGAGGAACTAAACGCCTACATTGCCAAACATTTGGCGCTGAAGCAAAAGGGCGTGCTCGCAGGTTTGGTGACACTCGAAAAGGTACTAGTTCGCATGGAAGACGATTGTGCAGAGATTGTTTTGGTCAGGAAAATCGCTGGCAAGCCCTTTACTACATCGATGTGGTTGCAGATCGAGCAAACGGAAAATGCCACTGGTGAAATTTCAACAAACATCGAGCCGAGCCGCGGGCCGATGCCGGTCTTGCAAGGGATCAAGCAAGGTGGACGCTTTGGGCGTTTGATTGTCCCGCAGGGATTTTTGCTGCTAACGAAGGAAGCTTACAGCCAATTGGCCTCCGTTTTTTCCGAGGAAATTCTGCACGGCATTCAAGAAATGGCGCGCATTCGCATCCGAAAAGGGGCGCTAGACTTGTATCCCAGCTATGGCGAAACGATGTCATTGAAGTGAAGCCATCACGGTAAGAACCGGACTCAGGAGGTAAAACCAGGATTCCCCGCTAGATTTGCAGCACAAGTCGCAGGAAGCTTATTCAAACTCACCGAGTAACCAGCGAAATGACTTCCCTTGCACGGAAGCTGGAGGAATCTGGTGAGCACCTTCGAACGCAAACATCCCAACCGTGCAACTGCGCTCTTGCAGCGTCTTCGTCACACTGTCGTTGTAACCATTGGCCGCATGATCTTTATCGCCATTGACCAATGCAACACGCATTGTCGGATATGGACGCTTGGAGTCGGCGGAATATCCTAGCCAGCCACCGTTCGAATAAATTCCAGCCACCTTGATTTCAGGAAAATCTGCCGAGAGCCTGAAAGCGCCAAGTGCCCCGCCTGATGTTCCGCCGAGAAAGAACTGCTCCTGATTGAACTTCACGGTTTTTCCAATCAGTGGATAAACGTCCTTAAATCTCGCTCCATACTCATCAAAGGGGAGACCATTGCGAAAATAATCCGCAGAAACTAAAGTGATATTCGCAACTTCAGCCGCTTCAATGTGGCGCAGCAGATAGCGGACAGGCTTGCCGCTAGGGCAAAATAACATCATCAACGGGCCGGCCTCGCCTGACTTCACTCGCGCCGAGGGTTCATAGACGTAAAATCCTGTCGTATGTTTTTCCCCTTTGCCTTCATGACGTTGGAATCGTCCACCGAGTTTCACTACTTGCGCTGCAAGCTCTTCATTCATCTCGATCCATTCCGTCAACCACGCACGATCCAAATTGGCTAACGTAGAAGTCGAAACCGAAATCTCTTTTCCTTGCTGATCTCTCAGCACAAGTAGCTTTTGATCCTCGTTGACACTGACAATCTCGCCGGTGATGGAATTGCCATCGCTCAGCTTCCAAGTCCGAATTTCTGAGTTCGCTTGAAGCTTGCCCAGCAGCGCAAAAAACAAGCAGAGGAATTTCAAAAAATGATTCATAGAAAATGACAGAGGTGAGTCAAACATGCGTTCATGGTAGCGAAATTCAAATAACTGACAACTGCAAATGATGGCGGCGAATGGAGGAGTTCGATTGCGATTTCGGGGTAAATGCAAATTGGCTGTTGTCGTTGATTGACGCAGCGGCTAGGAATGTTTTAAAATCCGCCTATGTTTTTTGCTATGAACGATACGATCGGAGTCGTAGAGCAGGGAGGAGCCATTGTTTGGATCCAAATGGCACTGGCTGTGGTGGGTGCAATTTTTGTTCTGGAGCGATTGATTTTCTTTCATCTCACAAGGCTAAATGTCGCAGATTTGCTCGTCGGATTAGGCAATCATGTGAAAAAAAATAACTATGCGGAAGCTCGGCACGAAGCATCGCGCGCCCCAGGACCCGTGGCGAGAGTTGCCTACGCGGTGCTGTTGCGCAGTGATTTACCACGTTGCGACCTTCGGGATATTGCACAAGAAGCCGGGCAACTCGAGATGCCGCGCGTCGAGCGAAATATTCGAGGTATTTTGAATGTCGCATTGATGGCACCCTTGGTGGGGTTGCTGGGTACGGTTTTGGGAATCGTGGATGTTTTCCAAAAAATGAGAGAAAGCGGCGGCCAAGCCGGGACTTCTGAAATATCGGCGGGGATCTTCCAGGCGTTGGTCACGACAGCTCTGGGCTTGATGATCGCCACCGTGATGTACGTATTTTACCTCTATTTCACAGGACGCGCGCTGCGTCTTATGCATCGCTTAGAGCGCACAGGCATCGAGACCGTAAATATGGTGGCTGACGCTCGCCACGCCGACGAGCAAAGCCGCAACTCTGCTGCCAAGGATGTATGAAACTGCAATCCTCACTGCCTCACCCACCGGGTTTTTTGTATGCGATACCGCTACTCAATGTCTTTACGGTGCTCTTGATGTGCTATGTTTTAGGTCCATCGCTCGAAGAAAAATCTGGCGTTCGTGTTCAGTTGCCATCATCGATTTTTCAACTGGAACGCGTGCGCGAGGCAGCAGTGATCACCATGACCGTCGCTGGCTCCTCAGAAATGTATCTCAACACCAAGCGGGTGAGCTTTACGGAACTTGAAAAGGACTTAGATCTGCTAGCTGAAGATGGCGCCGCTTCTGGAAGTTCGATTGTCATCATGGCTGATCGCTTGGTAAGTTCGGACGAGCTGCGCAAAGTAGCGGAGGCCTGCGTGCTCAAGGGTTTCCGCGTGGTGTTAGCAGGCGGTTCAGAGCCACAAAGAAGGGATCGACCGAAAAGCGGATCATGATGTTGGAACACCACAGTTCATGGATTTTTTCATGGCGGAGACGATTTCGTCGCCGCTGGCAGTTGCTGATCGCCACGTTGATCGTTTTGCCGGTAACAGGAATTCTCTACAGCGTGATGCGTATTCGCGTTTTTGACAGCCAATCGGTGCCGGCAAAGCAGGCTGATCTACTTTTGATCGCCGATAATGCGGCAAACCACGATATTTTCGTAAGCTTATCGCAAAAAACACCCTTTCCGATCCATTCCGACCTCGCTGAAATCGAGTCCCTGTCCACAGCCGCGCTGAATGAAGCGCTACGGACAGAAATCCTCGCGCCGAGTGTGCTACGAGAGATTCCCGTCAAGCGTAATGCGGGCGCGTTTGAAGTGCCGTTGGTACTGCCTACGATCGATGTCGTAGATCTTGAGGTGGAGAAACAACGTCAGTCATTTATGCCACAGCCGCGGTTACGATTGATGCGCGCGCAAGAGTCAGTGGAGCCCAATGCTTGGCCGCGATTTGTCATCACCTCGCAACCGCCCAGTGAGCTGCGCTACATGATCCACATCACGGAACAAGGTTTCGTGGATCAGTGTCAATCGATGGAGACCGAACCAAGCAAGCGCCTTGCAGGCATCGATGCATGGCTACTTTCCCTGCGCTACCCTTCGGGAAAAAACCAGCCAGTGGGGTGGTTTTCTTGCGAAATTGAATGGATCAACGTTGCCCCATGATCGAGCTACCTTTGATAGATTTTTGCGTTATGATGATTGCGGCGGCAATGATCGCAGTTGCCTTGTTTTCGTGGATCTCTCGTTTCGCTCATCGGAATGCCGAGAAACGTGGAGTTCGTCATCGCTTTCAATGCGATCTTTGCCTGACGGTTTGGCAAGAGCCGCACAAAACAAAAATGGCCGATTGCCCACACTGCGGGAAATCCTGTTCCGCGCATCGAAACTGATAGCTCATGCGGATTTTACCGCTTGAGTTCGAGCTTTGCACCAGGAGTGGCGGGCGACTTTTGCGGCAATAGAGGAGCAGGAGCAACTTCGATTTTGCTTACGGCTTGAAACAACTGATTGTAATTGTGTCGCACTGCCGCAGGAAATGTCACGCGGCCTGCTTCTACGACATTCTCGCGCGAGAGTTTCTCGGTAAGACTGGCAACCAATTCTCCGCCCATTTTTACAGCACCTCCAACGGCACCTTGACCATTGCCGACACTAGCACCGCTGCGAATGACATCACTGGTGATTTTTCGTCCTTGTATAGCGATGCTACTTTGGGTGCTGGTCAAGGCGCCTTGGGCATCGAAGGTCATTTCTAGAGTGGCGAAATCATTGCTAGCAAATAAGCCGCGTACGTGGTCGATACGAACAGAAACAAATATTCCGCCTTCGGGGGAGGGCGTGACATCCGGCTTAAACGTGCGATACTTGCTAGCAGAAATTTCGTAAACGGCAGCTTTTCCTCCTTTGCTGTCCCAGCCGCCCAAGCTTTTGCCAAATTTTTGAAAATCGACAACCAGCTCCGCGTGCAATAGGTTCGCACTAAGAGCTAAAGCAAAGGTCAGGAGAATAGGAACGAAAGGTTTCTGATTCATGGCTGTGGTAGGACGTAGCAATGGGGGAGGAAATTCAGAAGAAGCGTAAACCCATCGCGCCGGAGAAGCAAGATGGATCCCATCATTTTGCCAATGCCTCGAGAATAGGATCGGTCAAACCACCATGTTTCAAGGATTGTTGGTAGGTGGCAAGGGCATCTTTTTTGCGGTTCGTATTTTGGAAAAGCAGGGCAAGATTGTGGAGAGCTTCGTAATCATCGGGCGTGAGGGCGATGGCACTTTGGTAGGCAGCCTCGGCTTCGGAATTCTTCCCTTGTCGGAAAAGAGCATTGCCTAAAATGGTGTAGGCTTGGCTGTCCTGAGGGTCGATCTCCAAGCAGCGTCGCAGGGATTCGATGGCTTGATCCAGCGACCCTTCTTTGTAGAGTGCGAGACCGTAGTAACGATGCGAAAGAGCTTGGGACTCGTCATTTTCGACGGCGTTGCGCAGGACTTTTGTCGCGGAAGCGGGATCGCCAAGGCGCCAATAGACGACACCCAGCTTCCGCATGGTGACGATGTCTCCCGGATTGATGTCGAGAGTCATTTCAAAAATTTCGCGCGTTGTGTTGTATCGTTCGTCTTGAAAAGCTCGTTTGGCAGCGTTCTCGTAGATGGCTGCTTGCTGGCGCACAGCGTCCAGATTGCGATTCACCGAGTCGCGAGAAGCGGCGTAGGGCGAGTAAATTTCGCCATCAATGCGGCGCCGCACCAGCGCGCTTTCTTCCTCTGAGTTGAGCTGGATTTCTTCACCTTCGAGAAGTGAAAGTGCTTTGCGATAGTCTTCGGTCGCTCCGATTTTGTCCTTGGCTGCGCTTAGCAGTAGTTCCGCTGCCTGCCTGGCGCGCTCGTATTGTTTGATTTGACGTTTGCTGACGCCACTGAGCGTTTCCGCCTCCTCAGGACTAACGACGTTTTTGCTATCGGCAAGGGATTTACTATCGCTTTCGAGCCGCCTACGAAGTTCCGCAATGCTTTCGTCTTGCTGGCGTTTGTCGGCTTGGAACTCGCGGATTTTTGACTTAGCGATGGCGAGATCGCGTTTTGCGAAGGCAAGTTCGTCCGAGGTTTGAAAGGCGTTCTGCTTGATCAAATCGACGCGCTCTTTCGCCTCGCGGAGTTGCTTGGCGAGAGACATGTTTTGGTCGATGAGTTCCTGAATGCGTCCTTCTTCCGAGAGCTTGAGCAACGCAGAGAGTTGAGCTTTGTCGCGGATGAGTGTATCGCGCTCATTCTGGACATCGAATAGCGCATCTTTGGTTTCTTGCAGATCGCGCTGCAGAGTGGCGATCTGATTTTTGGCGGCGGTGAGCTGGATGTCTTTGTTTTTGATAATTTCACCTAGCTGCTTCATTTGTTCATGTTGTCCTTGGACGACTTGATTGCTTTTTTCGCTCTGTAGCTTGAGATTGCTACGGAGGTCAGAAATTTGCTGCGCTGCTGCGCGAAGATCTGCGGTGAGGGATTCAATGGTTGCTTGAGATTTGAGCTGTCGCTCGCTGCTTTGATTGAGCGCCTCCCGCATGGCTTGGCGGTCTTGCTCCAAGTTGCCAATGCGCGCGTTGAGCGAGTCGAGCTCCGACTGCAATGGTTTTGCCGCGAGTTCGTTTCGCAAATCTTCGAGTTTGTGATTTGCCTGCTTCAGTCGTTCTTCCATCTCGTTGCGCTGCTTTTGCATTTCAGCAGCACGTATCGCATCCTTGTTGGCCTGGTTTGCAGGGGATGCGAGAGCGGAACGAAGGAGCCGGATCTCATCTTGCAGTGCGGAAAGACGTGGATCGGCGGCTTCGATGGCAGCAAGGGGATCTTTGCGATTTGGCGTTACGGGCACCACTCTGCCACCTTCAAGTTCAGCAGCAGCAATGTTGTTTTTGTTCATTTCTTGCTCTGCCCGAGCAGAAATGTCTTTGATGCTACCTAGGTTTTTCTTTAAACGGGTAGCCACCATATCCGGTTTCCACTCGGGGTGAAACTTCGCTACGGTATCGAAAAACGTTTGTGCCCTGCGGTATTTTTCGAGTGATTCTGCGTATTTGCCGCTATTTTGAAGCTTCAACGCTTCATCAGAATACAAGTACCCCTGATAATAGACATCAGATGGATTGAAGACAGCATTGCTTGGAGGCCGCAATGGTGCGGCTTGCTGTGCAAGAGAACTCGCCGTGTGCAGGAGCATCATGGAAGATGGTACTGCAAGCAAGAAACCCAATGATACGAAAGAGCGTTGCATAGGCAGGGGTTTTGGCCAATGTGGCAAGCGAAAGCTTGCAATCGAAGACTTAAACAAGCATTAAGGCAGGACTCTCGACGAGTTTTTTGACTTCACTGAGGAAGGCGGCGGCAATGGCACCATCGACGACACGATGGTCACAAGAAAGACCGAGATTCACGCGCTGACCGATAACGATTTGGCCATTTTTCACAACGGGTTTCTGAATGACAGCACCCACAGAAAGAATCGCAGCCTGAGGTGGATTGACGATCGCGTCAAAGGACTCAATGCCCCATGCACCAAGATTGGAAATGGTGATGGTGCCACCATCGAATTCATCGGGGCGAAGTTTGCGGTCTTTCGCGCGAACCGCAAAGTCCTTGACCTCGCGGGAAATCTGCAAAAGAGACTTGGTTTCGGCGTTTTTGACAACGGGAGTGACAAGTCCGTCTTCAATTGCAATGGCCACAGAAAGTCCGACGGAGCCAAAGCGAACGATCTTGTCGCCAGCAAAAGAGGAATTGATCGCAGGAACAGCTAGGCAGGCATTGATAAGCGCTTTCATGATAAAATCATTCACGCTGTACTTATTACCCGTGGTGGATGCTGCTTGGGTGTTGATTTGCTCACGTAGGCTCATAAGCGGGCCTGCATCTGCCTCGATGTGAAGGTAGAAATGCGGGATGGTCTGCTTGGAGGTAAGTAGGCGGGATGCGATGATTTTGCGCAACGAGGAAAGCTCGATGATTTGATCGCCATCCTTAGCAACGGGAAGAATCGCTGCTGGCGCAGGAGCTGCAGGAGTCGCAGCAGATTCTGCAACGCGGGCTTTGGTGCTTGAAGCGAGAGCCGCCGCCGCAGCAGCAAGCGGACTTGGTTTTGCTGGCTGGGCAATTGCGGATGCTGCGGCTTCAACGTCCTTGCGAACGATGCGACCACCAGGGCCTGATCCAGAAATCTGTGAAAGGTCAACATTGCTCACAGCGGCAATTTTACGAGCAAGCGGCGATGATTTGATGCGTTCACCCGTGGCTGCGACTGGGGCAACGGCACTAGGCTGAGCAGAGGTTGTCACCACATCAGCACTTGATTGAGTTGGCACTGCGGCGATTGGCTCGCTGCCACTATCGTTGCCGTCGAGCACTGCTAAGATCGAGCCAATGTTGGCTTTGGCACCTGCTTCGACGAGAATGGCGGTCAGAACTCCTTCGTCAAAGGATTCCATCTCCATGGTTGCTTTATCTGTTTCAACTTCCGCTAAGATGTCACCGATTTCGACGTGGTCGCCGACTTTTTTGTGCCATTTTAAAAGAGTTCCCTCCGTCATGGTGTCGGAGAGCTTGGGCATTTCAATATTTACAGCCATGGTATAGATTCAGTTGATGCGAGGCGCAAGAACGTAGGACGGATCGCAAAAAAACGCTAGTTTTTTCTGAAAAACTTCCTACGTGGCGCAATTAATCAAAGTAAATGAGAAAGGATCTGCGGACATTGATCCAATCCCTAGAGAAGGAAAACTTGCGATTTACGAGCAATATGCGAGAAAATTATTGAGCGAGGGGCTTCATAGAAATCACGAGACCGATGTGTGGGCTACCGGTAGCACCCTGAGGGGTGGCAAGGCGGGTGATTTTCTCGCTGGTGGTGTCGCAAGGGCCGCTGGAGGGGCAATAGGTGCGCAAGCATTTCACGCGATGAGTCTTGGTGACTGTTTTGTAGCGCGGTACTTTCGTAGTCACCGTTTCAGTGAGCATACCGCCTTTAGAGCCTTTGGTAGCTACAGATACTTCTTTGGTGACCTTATCATAACCACATGCGCGAACAAGCTCTGTGGTCTTGTAAGAATTTTTTGAGCCAGCAAATAGGCAGCAGCAGGATGAGAGAGACATAGCAGCTAAGGCTGCGCCAGTAACAAGGATAAGTTTTTTCATGCGCGCTTATGATATGCTGAATTACCTCCACTCGGTCAATGCGAAAAATCGAGATTTTTTCGGTGAGATCAATGATCCACTCTCGAGAGAACAATGTTGCCATTGATAAAGAAGTCCGAAGTGTTACACCTCGTTCCTCCATCGTTATGTGTCGCTATGCCCTTTCAAACAATGTGCCAGAATCTTGCATACAGCCCACGGCCCTAATGAAAAACATTGCACATCAACGATCATTATCACCTCCCCCGCGTAGTGCACCAGATTTCCGCATTTCATCCGGCTTTGTGACAAATTCGTGTGAATGAATGATTTTGCTTTGCTTGTTCTCTAGAAAACGCTATCATGCACGACCACTTGCTTACCCCTAAACCCAGTATGCCCCTCAATTCGCCAGATCCTTCTCCACAATCGATGCGACAATCTTGCATCGTTTTCGGTGTATTTTTATTACTGGCTGTTTTAGCGATATCATTTCCTGAAGTTCCCGAGCAAGGTTTGTATGGAGTTTTGTGGCTAGGAATAGGCATTCTCATGCTTTTCTTCCCTCCTATGGTTCGAATCCCGAGAATTTGGACAATATTGGCCGCTGGATTTGTTTTGTTGTCGTTGGTCGGTTTTCTCCCCCGCAGCTGGTTTGGCGTATCGGAGTGGAGGCTGGAGGTCGAAAAGCTTGGAGTTTCGACTGGCAACTCGGCTTTTGTGCAGCCACAGGTCGCAGTCGAATTTGCCCTCAAATTCGCGATTACCGCGATGATTGGGCTGTATGTATTAGGCCATCGAATCCACTCACGCTGCCAACAATGGATCGCACTTAGCTTCTCCCTGGCGATCGTGGTGTGGATTATTTTGGGCTTAGTCATGCGCAAGGAAGGTCAGAATTTTGGATTTTTCCCGAATCGAAATCACACAGCTGCCTTACTTTCTATGGCTGTTTTTGTTTCTGTTGGTGCCTTAGCTCAAGCCATTCGCCATAGAAAAATTGCTTTCGTGATGGCATTTGTTCCAGGCATTGTTTTGCCATTGTGGATTCTTCTTACCGTTTCGATCAGTCGCTCTGGAATTGTATTGGTGGGTCTAGGTCTTGTGTTGTGGTTTGTGCTCGATGGCAGAACGAGTCTGCGTGGCAATACGGGAAAAGCTCTCTTTTTACTTGCCATAGCAGCCATCGGAGCGTTTTTCTTGATTGATTCAACGGCAAAAAATCGCCTGACCGAAACAGCCGAAAATTGGAAGGCCTCAGCAAGCAAGGAGGTTGTAGCTACGCAAGAAGGAGGTATCACAACTGATACACGTTGGCTGATCTTCAAAGATACTTGGAATATGATTTGTTCGGAATCTTGGCCAGGAGTGGGGGCTGGGCAATTTGCCTACGTTTATCCGCAATATCGCAATCATAGTAACATTTCGACTACTTCGATTTACATCCATCCGGAAAGTGATTGGCTTATGATGGCTGCTGAAGTAGGCCTTCCAGCAACAGGCTCTCTTCTTGCTGCGGTGGCATGCGTACTTTACTACGCACTACGAAATATTCGCACGGGAAAAGGCAGATTGCTACGTGTCGGATGTCTTATTGCTGCGATTTTACTTTTATCCCATGGCATATTCGATGTTCCATCGCATCGCATTGGAATGGCAATGCTTGGAATCTTGTTTTTGTCTTGTTCGATTCAAGGGATCAATTTGGAGCAAGCTAAATCATGGAATGAAGCAACTCCATTGAGCAAAAACTTTTGGCGCATTTGTGGGAGTTCTGTGATCATCGCGGGTGCTGTTCTTGTCATTTGCCAAGCTTCAGGAAAAATGATCTTTCTCACATCACGTAACGAGCATAATGCCGCAAAAACCAAAGAACTTTTCCTTAAAGACGAAGAGGCGTTCAAATTGGCAAGCGCGCGCGGTCTGGAATATGACCCACCTGCTCACGAGTGTCCTATCGAAGAGGCAATTTTGCTATTCGGGAAATCGATGGAAATTGTTCCACTTGATCGATACAACAACTATAACAGAGGTCGATATGCTTTATACCTTGATGACAAAGAGGAGCTTGCGAGAAAAGATTTTGCCATCCAACGACTCCTTGATCCGAATGATGCAGCGGTTTGCATCGATCAGGCGAATTGCTGGGGCTTAAGTGAACAAGCACAGGTCTATGCACTATGGAAGAGGGCATTGGAACTGGCAGAAAAAGCGGATCTGATTCAGGAGAATCGAAATGAAAATTCAGTTAAAATTTTTCAAAGAATCATTTACGCAGCAAGTTTGCGACCGACGGTTGAGGGGATCTACAAACAGGTCTTGGATCTCGCTGCAAGCAATCAGAAGTTGCGTCTTACGTGGATTAGGGATGTTCCTTCCAAATACGCAGATCAAGAAATCCCCAAACTTCTGCTTGCTATAGAATCGGAGCAGGATCGTAAGGAGCTTTTTGAGGCATGGAAGATTCGTGGCAACAAGGAGGCAACGTCTGCTTTTGCAGCAGAGCACCCTGAGTTTGGACTTTCTCAGCCTTAATATTTTCTCGGAGATTGTAAGCAATCGTGAAATACTAATGTATTTCTTCACACTTGCCGGCTAATTGATAAAAAAATACTGGTTTTCTTATCAAAATGAACTAGAATCCTGCTGCGAGAAAAAATTATGATGGATCCGCTACATAAGCACCAAGAAGAACCTTTGCCAGAGAGTCTCAAGCGGCTTCTTGATGAGTATCGGCGGAAGTTATGGCGTGCAAAGATCCTCGAAGCTTTGCTGGCAGGCGTGATCGGCTTGGCATTGTCTTTCCTCGTCGTCTTTTTATTGGATCGAATCGTTTCCACCGCGCCTGTCTTTCGATTGGTGATCTTGTTAGCGGGCTCATCGTTGATGGCTGTTTTTGCGCCCATTTGGCTGCGCCGCTGGGTTTGGGGACATCGCAAAGAAAACGAATTGGCTCGTCTGATTGCCAAGAAGCACCCCGATTTCGGCGATCGTTTGCTTGGCATCATTGAGCTACAAGAGCAAAACGAGAGCCGTGATTCGATGTCTCCGCGCCTGCGCAGTGCCGCCATGGCAACTGTCGCCGCACAAGCTGAAAAAGAGGGCCTCAACAACGCTCTACCCAAGAGCTGGATGAGTAAGGCTCTGATCATCACAGCTGTTTTAGCGATCGCTGTTACCGCTGCATTTTTGTTTGCACCGCAAGCGGGGATGAATGCATTCAAACGCTGGGCTATGCCGCTTACCGAAACCGAGCGCTACACATTTACCAAACTTGCATCGATCCCCAAAAAGTTGATTGTGCCTCACGGCGAAAGTTTTGATCTCAGTTTCGTTTTAGCTGCTGATTCTCAATGGCAACCTGAGCGTGCTCAGGTTCGATTTGGCGCCGCGCCAGCGCTTGAATCACAGCTTGTCAATGGCGGTTATGGCTTTGTGCTGCCTCCGCAGTTTTCGCCCAACGATCTCATGGTATCTGTGGGTGATGCTCGATACAGCATCCGCATAGAACCGACCATGCGTCCCGTGATCGAGTATGGCGTAGCTACGATTAAGCACCCCTCGTATCTTCAGCTATCAGATGTCACAATGGACGTAAAAACTGGAGTTGCCACGGCAGTGGAGGGGTCTTCCGTGGAGATTGCTCTTACAGCTTCGCGCACCTTGTCCTCCGGTAATTTGGGCCCCATCTCTCATCTCGCACTAGAGGACAGTGCTCCAGCAGAATCACCACCTCCTGGCTTTCAAGCAGCCCTGAAAGTCAATGGCAAAATCGTGACAACGCCAGAACTACCTGTCGCGTTAACCACCTACGATGTGCCTTTTTCTTGGGTCGATGAACTAGGACTAGCCGGCGAACAAGGATACCGCTTGCGCATCGAGTCGGTAAAGGACTCAGCTCCCGCGACTTACATTCAAGGTCTTGAAAAACAAAAAGTGCTGCTTCCAGAAGAGACGCTCGATTTCGAAGTGCTTGCGGAAGACGATTTTGGATTAACAGAGCTGGGTCTTGAATGGCATGGAGAAGCAACACCATCGTCGATACCCTCAGCCCTAGCGAAAGGTGAGCAGAAGCTGCTAGCTGGGAATCCTAGTGCTCGGCAGCTTTCCAACAGTGCAACATTTTGCCCAGATGTTCACAAAATTTCACCGCAAAAACTCATCTTGCGCGCTTACACGAAAGATTATCATCCTACCCGCGGACGGATCTATTCTGAGCCATTTACGTTGTTCATTTTGACTCGTGATCAACATTCCCAACTCTTAAAAAATCAATTCGATAGCATTGTCGGCGAATTGGAAGACGCCGCGCGCCGCGAACAAAACGCCTTAGAAGAGAACCAACGAATTGAACGCAACTCCCCCGAAGATCTTCAAAAGCAGGAAAATCAAGAAAAACTACAAGCGCAGCAAAAGAACGAGCAAGAAAACACAGAGCGAGTGAAAAACCTCAATGAACGCATGGAAAAACTTCTCAAGGATGCGGCGCGCAACGGTGAGATCGACAAAGAGGTGATGAAAAAGATGTCACAATCGATGAAATCCCTCAGTGAGCTTTCCAAAGAAGACATGCCAAAAGTTGACAAGAAACTTGGCGACTCCCAGCAGCAAAACAGCACGCCAGAGAAAGCAAAACAGGATGTGCAGGATGCCGTGAAAGAGCAGCAAGAGGTCGTCGAGAAGATGAAAAAGACGCTCGAAGAAGCGAGAGATGCCAACAAGAAAATGGAGGCTGCCACCTTTGTGAAACGCCTCAAGATGGCCGCGTCGGAAGAGTCTGCTTTGGTAGCCTCATTATCCGAAACTGCAAAGCGTAACGAAACAGGAAAAGTTTACTCGCAAGCAGATCCATCCATTCATACCTTACTTAAAGACCTTGATCTGAGACAATCCTTCAATCTCAATGATATACGCTGGATTGAGGAAGATCTTGGTCATTTCTTCACGCGCACCAATAAAGAGATTTACAAAGAAATTCTTGAAGAAATGCGCGGCAAATCAAATTCGGCGGGCATTCTTAGCTCTCTCGAAGAAATGAGAGCCCTACTTAGCAAAAATCACTCAATGATGTTTAGCAATGGAGCGAACTATTGGGCGGACCAACTCAACGCTTGGGCGAAAAAGCTCGAAGGTGACGACGACCAAGGTGGCGGTGGTGGCGGCGGCGAAGGTGGCCAACCTAAGTCGGAGGACGAAGATTTTGAATTCATGCTGCGTGTCATGAAAATGATCCAAAAACAACAAGATATCCGGGCGAGCACGCGCGCCTTAGAAGAACTCAAACGATCCGCTAAACTACAATGAAATCCCATATCATCCTATCGCTCATTGCCATACCCGCGCTTTTTGCTCAGGAGGCTAAGCCAAAAATCGACACTGCCGCGACACTCGAAAAGCATCAAGCTGGTTCTGAAGTCGAAGCTGAGAAACAAGACAACCTCGCCGGCGACGTGCAACAACTGCGCAAAGAGCAAACGCAAGAAAAAGTCGTGCAATTGCTCGGTGAAGTAGAAGCGCTGATGGACGAGTCCAGTGGCAACCTGATGGAGTATAAAACCGATGGAGAAACCTTGTCTGCGCAGAACGAGATCATTGAAAAAATCTTCGAAGCCGCGAAGAAAAAGAAGTGCAACGGGAATTGCAAAAGTTCTTCGGGCATGATGGAGATGATGGAGCGTATGATGGGCAAAAACTCCGAAGGAGATGAAAAGAAACCTGGCAAAAAACCTGGCGATAAACCCGGTGAAGGTATGACAGGAGATTCAGATAGCGCAAATACCGCAAATGGTGGTCTCGCCAATGGCGAAAATGCAATCGAACGCCGCATCCCGAAAGCTTCGGGGCTCGACACTCCAGGTTTCCCAGAAGAATTCCAAACCGCGCTGGATGCCTACAATCGTTCAACGAAGTGAGGCAATTTCCTAGTTTTGCGGGCTCCTAAGAAACATTCCGACGCTCATGCCCTATTTGGAAATCAACAATCTTCATAAGCATTTCACCAAAAGCACTGGCGGGTGGCTTAAGCCCCAATCCGAGACCATTTATGCGGTCAATGGGGTTAGTCTTTCGTTAGAAAAAGGCGAAATTCTTGGTCTAGTCGGAGAATCTGGTTGCGGCAAATCAACTTTATCTCGTGCCTTGATGCAATTGATCGAGCCTACATCTGGCAATGTCATCCTTGATGGTCTCGATCTTACCAAGCTGCAACAACATGGGCAACGAGCCGCGCGCGAGCTTCGTCTCGATTTTCAAATGATTTTCCAAGATCCTTATGCCTCGTTGAATCCTCGTATGACCATCGCTTCCACCTTGGAAGAGGCGATCAACCGCCGTCATCCAAACATCAGCAAAGCAGATCGCCTTGAGCGCATGATCGAACTTATGGCTCGTGTTGGGCTTGATGCGGCTGTGATGAAAAAATATCCCCATGAATTTTCCGGCGGGCAACGCCAGCGAATCGCCATCGCCCGTGCTCTTGCGCCAGAACCAAAGCTGATCATCGCAGACGAACCTGTCTCAGCTCTAGATGTTTCCATCCAGTCACAAATCCTCAATCTTCTGCTGCAATTGCGTAAAGATCTCGGATTGACGATGATCTTCATCTCTCACGATCTCGGCGTGGTTCGTTACATCGCCGACAACATCGCTGTGATGTATGAGGGAAAAATCATCGAATACGCACCTGCGGAGGAGGTTTTCCACAGCCCGAAGGAAGAATATACCAAGCGCTTGCTGTCTGCCATTCCCAAACTTCCTGCTGCAACTTGTGCGTAAGCACCGCAGCAAAGTTTGAACCCGAGATCCGAAGTATAACGCCGCTACTCGCTGCCACCATTTGCTGCCCAAGGCATTTCAGATATTGGGGCAGATCGATTCAATAATCCTTACTGCGGAATGTTGTTGAGTGTGTAGTAGGCATTCGGATGCCAGAGATTCATTCCTTTGGCGGATTTCACCTGATCGGCTTTCAGATGATGAACGTGACCTCGCACGAGACCATCGATGACGAGCCGCACGGATTTTTTATCGTCGCTTAGGGTCGCTGATTTGATGGTCGGCTTTGCTTGATCCACCTCGGGTGAGCCGTATTTGGATTGCAGAATGTATGTCCATGCCTCCATGGAATAGGAGGAAGCAAGTCCCGCCGATTCATCAGCCGCCTCGGTGAACGTCAGCGTGAAGCCATCGGGCTCAGCTTCCATCGTGAGAATCTCAAAAGGAGTTTTGCCCGTCCAAGTAACGCGTTCGAAGTTGAATGGTTGATTGCCACGCGCAGCCCATCCGCGGTTGGAGCCTCCTACGAACATGATGCCGCGCGGGTCTAGTTTCGTAGGAATAATGCCGCACTGAAAGCCTTCCAGCAAATGAAACACAGCACCTTGGTAGTGGCCGTTGATTTTTTCCAAAAAGACTCGCTGCACTTGGGAGTGCGTCTGCTCTCCGACGTAAAGCTGCCCGGCCCAAGGGCCAAATTTCCCTTTGGAAAGATCTGGCTCAATGGCGGTAGGTGATTGTCCGACTTTCCCGTGAGGAAGAAACACTGCGGGAGGGAGATAATTGGGATTTTTCACATGCTCGACCATAGGTCGAGAGCCGTCTTGCGGCTCAGGAGGCGCGGGAAGGTTGGCAAGTTTGTGAAATTTATTGCCACTGGGGTTTCCCTGAAAGGAGCCAGGCTTAAGCCATTTTAAGGAAGAAGAGCCATTCCACGTCCCTTGGTTGTCCGTGTAAAAGACATCGCCTTCGGCATTAAACCCGATACCTCCAGGCGAACGAATGCCCGAAACTGTAGGTATCATTTTGCCCTCAGGCGTGATGCGCACCGTCCATCCACGCCAATCGCTGTTTCCATTAAACGATCCGGTGAGACATAAAGTGATCCAAACATCACCATTTTTGTCAGGTGGTGTGCCGAAAGCATATTCGTGATAATCGCCATTGATGCCCCAGTCGGAATTGATGGTCTCGAAGGAGTCGGCATATCCATCCTTATCCTTGTCCGAGATGCGGCTAAATTCCGCGCGCTGTGTCAGATAAAGCGAGTCGTCTTTCCAAAACATGCCAAAGGGTTCGTGCAATCCATGGGCAAATCGTGTCCATTGCACTTTTTTCAAGTCCTCGCCATACGCACCCTCGCAGATCCATAGGTCACCGCGCCTTGTGGTCACAGCCACTCGGTCGTTTGGCATCAAGGCAATGGAGCCGATTTCCATGGTTTCACCTTCAGGAAGGGGAATGGGTTCGATTTTGTAATAATCCGCTTGATTTTGCGGAGCCGCGAAGACTTGTGCGGTAAGGAATGTCGATAGAATGAAGTGACGCATAGAAATGTTTCGTAGAAGCCGGAGTGATGGGAGGGGGGAAATCAGTCGAGTTGGTAAATGATTTCGCTAGGTTTTCCTGGCACCAGAGAAACTTTGCCAAGAGGTTTTGTGATAGTAGATTTTCCGAGAGGTATTTCCAATGAACTCGAACCGCCTGTCATGGTCATGGTGCGAACCAGCGATTTCCCAGACCCGGGCTTCCATGCGTCTTTGATTTGCATCTCTTGGAGTTCAATATGGAAGGTAGGGTTTCCAGCTTTGTCCAAGGTATAGCCGCGAAACTTCGCATCGGCAGGATAGATTTTTGTCGTTGTCAACTTGTGGACATTCTCCCCCATAGGCGGCTGGAATCCTTGTCCGCGATTGATCCAATGGCGGCTCGCATCGATAAAATCCCCTGCCCAAACCAACTCAGGGCCGAGATTGTCTGCGGAATAGGCCAGATTGACTTGGCCAGGAAAGCCGAATCCAATTCCACGCGGACTCACGCCTTGGATAAAATTTCGATAAATCACGGTCTTGCCATCTTTTGGCGCTAGAACGATGGGGTCGTTTCCGCTCTTAGCAGGCCGATCTGACGAGAGCCAATTCCATGCAGCGCTGCCTTTTTCTCGCCAGCCTAGACTGAGGGATTGCAGACCGCCGTTCTGCATGTATTCCACTCGAATCGGGTTAGCGCCAGCTTTCAGCTTCACCTTGCCACGAGATCCGCGTTTTTCGTCAGCTGGACCTATGCCATCGACTACACAGACGATTTCTGAACCAAAACTGACGCGAGCTGCATCGTCAGCGATAAGACGAAATTCATAATTTCCTACTTTAGATGCGCGGAAATCTGCTTCCCATACAATGCCGAATTTCTCCTCCAACTCTGCGAGACGGACATCGAGAATCCCGCTATGTTCTTCTTCAATGTTTTCTGCTTTTAGCGTGCGAAAATCCGGTAGTTTTTGCCAGTCGCCCTTGTAAACCTTCGAGGTCAAGTTGTCGAGAACGGTGATTTTCTTCTCAAGCGGAAATAAGCCGAGAATTTCATCTGCTGTCCAATGTTTGGTCCTGGAAGCAAATTCGGCCTTCGCGACCTTGACCATGTCATTTTTGACTTCTTTTCCTTTATTTCCCCACGCCTTGTGGACGTAGTTGAGTATGGCGGCGATGTTTTCCACGGAAAGGGCATCCTGCTGGGGCGGCATTTCGAGGTTGTAGGATTTTCCCGCAACTTGCACTGGGCCGTGAAGCCCCTTGAGAACAATGGCGATACTGCGTTTGGGATTGCCAGTCACCCATTCGCTACCTGCTAAAGGAGGAAATGTGCCATTCGCCGCACCTTTGCCATCAGTTCCATGACATGCACCGCAATACAAACCGTAAAGTTGTTCTCCATCTTGCGCAGATGCTGTCATGGCTGTCATCGCTAAAGCGAGGAATCGTAAGGGAACGTTGTTTTTCATTATTGGTTTCTTTTTGTCGTGCCGTGAGGTGATTTTTTCATCAATGAGTAACGATTACCTACAACGAAATCTTTCGTATCACAGGGGTATATCTTCTTCTGGTAGTTAAAAATTTGGATTCACCAAGGGGAATCGATTCGGTTTTTTACTTTTTTTGTGCATTTCGTCAATTTTGTGCTTGCCAAGCTCTCCAAATAAATATTGTTTAGCTCTCCCGCGTTACTGCTTTGCAATATGTCCCAGGACAACATCATCTCCCTTGAATCAACGAAGACAGGCAATCGCGGTTCTACTCTTCCTATGAAAAGCGAGCTCGTTTACAAAGCAGCATTGGTCATCGATGATCCTCAGAAGCTCATTAACCTGGTATCCAAGCGCGTTCGCCAGTTGAACAGTGGACGTTCCCCCTTAATCCCTACCGTTCCAAGCATGGGTGCCGCTGATATTGCTCTCACGGAAATCATCGAGGGCAAAATTAAACTGCGCGAGATCCCGATCATCGAACTTTGATCCGTTGCTAGTCAACGCCTGCAACTATACCATACGGGTGCCATGAGCACACACAAGGACATTGCTACCAACCGCAAAGCCGGTCGTGACTTTCACATCGGCGAAAAATACGAAGCCGGTATCGAGCTGCGCGGAACCGAGGTGAAATCGATCCGTTCGGGGAAAATCAATATTTCTGATGCATTTGCTCGCGTGGATAAGGGGCAGCTTTTTCTTTATGGTTGTGACATTCAGCCTTGGGAGACGGCCGGTGTATGGTTTCAGCACGAATCCAAAAGGCCCCGCCGCCTGCTCTTGCACAAACGAGAAATTCTCAAACTGGAGCACGCCTCGGCTGTGAAAGGTGCTTCTCTTCCTCTGCTGCGCGTATATTGGAAAAATGACAAAGTCAAAGTCGAAATCGGCATTGGCAAAGGCAAAACGCACAGTGATCAGCGTCACGACTTAAAAGAAAAAGTCGAACTGCGAGAAGCCGCCAGAGAAATGGCACGCTTCAACCAGCGTTAAATCCGAAATTCGAAGGATAACGCTGCCATTCGCCGCGCAAGGCATTTTCCGTAACTTGGGTGAATGTTGGTTTAGCTCGAGACGTGACTTTACACGATCCACAAGCCCCGATAGAAAATATTTCTTGTAACCGATGATCGAAGGTAAATCCAAACCATCCAATACCCTTTCTGGCGGCTGCCTTTCTTTGTTCGGGCTGCCCTTTTTGCTCGCCGGGATCCTGGTGTCTTGCAGCTATTTCGGAGGATATTCGGATTGGTGGAAGGCGCGCGATTGGGTTGAAGTGCCCTGTTGGATCGAATCCACTCAACTAAAAGCCAGTCACGACGGGGAGTCCACGACGTACGATGCCCAAGCTACCTATCGATATGAATATGATGGTGAACTCTATCATGGCGACCGTGTCAGCTTGACTCAAGGGTCGGATAATATGGGCGATTTCCAAGAGAATGCCCATCGCGAGCTCACGGAATATCTTGATGATCCGAAGAAAAATGCTGTCGCCAAGCCGTTCCGATGCTACGTCAATCCCGAAAAGCCTGAAGAATCTGTGATTTATCGCGTTTTTCGTTGGGAGATGCAGGCCTTCATGGCTTTGTTCGCGCTGACGTTTCCCGCAGTCGGAGCCGGCTTGGTCGCCGCAGGATTGATCGCTCGGAAGGAAGCAAAAAAAGAAATCGAGTTCACGACCGCCCAGTCCAAGCAGCCTTTGCGCGGGAAATCCCATGAGGCAGAAGCATCGACCCCAGCGAGTCACGGTCAATTGCGGAAGGCTCTCCATCTTTACACGCTCTGGTCGGGGCTCGTGATCCTGCCTTTGATCGCCGTCACGGCATTTTCCGGCACTTTTCAATCGGACGAAAAATCTCTCCTCCTTTTCGGATTCGTTTTCCTCTGGTATTTCCCAGCATGGTTTTCGTTGCGACACCTCCGTCAATATTTGGCTGTTGGATCGCTTCGTTTCCAAATGGCGTCGATCCCAGCTAGCCCAGGTGGGGTCTTGGAAGGCGCCATTTTGTTTGAGCGTCAAGCAAACTGGAGTGGTAATGCGGAATTGATTCTGACCTGCAACAAAGAAATCACAAGAAGTAGCGGCGATGGTGATTCGACAGCTACTGAGATCATTTGGAGCCAAACACGAACCGTGCCGATGAATCAGAATACTCACGGATATAGATTGCCCATTAGCTTCGCACTGCCGCCCGATGCCCCACTGAGTGGAGCTAGCGACGACCCGAAGATCTCGCATTCTTGGAAACTGAAGTTCAAGGTTGCGGGAACAGTGTTGGGTGCCAGTTTTGAAATCCCCGTTGTTTCTTCGGAGCGTGGAGGTCAGGCTCTATCAAAGCCTGTTACGGCGGCAACCTCGATTCACGATTTCGCTGCCATGAATTTGCCAGAACTTTTGGCAGCGCGGCAGATTCGAGCGGCTTTCGACAGAAATGGCTTCCCTTCTGCCATTTCTTGCACGGCAGCACGATACCGCGGAATGATTCTTTCTCTTATCATCTTTGATTTGATATGGACTGGTGCCGCAGTATTTTTGGTTGCGTCGAATGCACCATTCCTGTTCCGCATCATTTGGCCTGTTAGCGCTACGGTGATATGGATCATCGTCATCTATCAACTTCTTCACAGTCGCGATGTGAACCTGAATGAAGACAGCGTGGAGATTCAAAACAAAATCGGCCCGTGGATCCGCAAAAAACGATTCGAAAAATCGAAAATCAAAGGCTTTAGTCATGACACGAACATGAATTCAAGCAACCAGCAGTTTTACCGTGTGAGAATGGAAGACGTCATCGGGAAAAAGCACACACTCGTCGATGGAATCACCGATTCTACCACTGCTGCGGCGCTTGTAATGCGTTTTGAGACTTGGAGAAAATCACCTCATTCAGGTTCTGTAAAATATGACAACGATGTCTGAAACACTGATCGCATCATGAGACCTGAATGCGACCTGTAGATCAGCAATATTCTTGTTGAAGTCGAACCCGAAATCCGAAGCAGAGCAACAGAAAGTCGTTGCTTGGCTTTGACGTGCAAGGCGCAGCATGGCCGCCGCGGGCTGCATCCAACAATGCAGCCCCAAGGTCGGAAATGCTTTGCGCGGCAAATGATGGCGGCGTTACACTTCGGATTTACGAGTCCAACGGCTCTCCAGATCGAACTTTTTTTAACGGATGAACCGGCGCGAATAAACACGAAATATTTTACTTGCTGTTTATTTTTAATATCTTACATATTCAATATAGCTCATGCGAAAAATGAACTTTTTTCTGAGGATATGGCGCGGCTCGCACGTTTTGCAGAGGCTTTGGCTCACCCTGCTAGAATCGAGATTCTTCGTATTATAGGCCTTTCTGACGAAGCTGAAATGGCTTGCCTTGAAATCACCAAACAGCTGCCGTTATCTCAACCTACATGCTCCCGGCACATTTCTGTGCTCAAGCGTTCAGGACTTATTCGCGCGCGGATCGATGCAAATTTTATCTACTACAGCTTGCAACCCCATGTCCTCGAAAGCTTTTGCCGCGCGATGCATGCAACCCTTGAGCCTGCGATTCAATCTTGTTCCACGAAATCCCCTAGCAAAAAAACTACCCCCGATTCAAAGAAAGCTAAGCATAGAGCCAGCGGAAAATATTCCTACACTAACAAAGAATAAGATCACCAAAAAGACGGCGAACAAGAGTTCTTCTTCTGTGAGGAGATCAATCATCAATCAACCACAAAAAAAGAAATCATGAATTCCACGTCAAAAACCATCGTCATCGTCGGCGGAGTCGCCGGCGGAGCATCGTCGGCTGCTCGAGCTCGTCGGCATAGCGAATCTGCTCGCATCGTCATCATCGAGAAAGGCAAGGATGTTTCCTTTGCGAATTGCGGGCTACCGTATCACATCGGCGGCGAGATCGCTGATCGTGCAGATTTGCTGATCCAAACACCGCAATCCTTAGCAAAGCTGCTGCGTTTGGAGGTGCGAACCGAAACCGAAGCTACGCGGATCGATCGCGATCAGCAACAACTCGAGGTCAAAGATTTGCGCACAGGGGAGTGCACCCTCATCGCCTACGATCAACTGATTCTCGCGCCGGGTGCCGCGCCGTTGCGTCCGCCATTGCCGGGCATAAACGACCCGCGAATCCTGACCTTGCGCACCTTGGGAGATATGGATCGCATCAAATCTCAGCTTCGGCCAGGGATTCGCGTATTGATCATAGGCGCAGGATTCATCGGCCTAGAAATGGCGGAGCAACTGATCCACCAACAAGCTGCGGTCACTCTTGTGGAAATGCAGAAGCAAGTGTTGCCCCAGGTGGATGCAGAAATCGCGAGCCATGTTTGCCCCGTGCTTCTTGCTCATCATGTCAAGCTCGTGTTGGGTGATGGCATTGCGTCGTTTTCCTCAGAGGGGGAAAACCTGCGCTGCCACTTAGCTTCGGGCGCTACCCACGATGCGGACTTGGTGATCCTCTCCATCGGCGTGCGTCCCGAAAACCAACTCGCGAAAGATGCTGGGCTCGCGCTCGGTGCCCGCGGCCACATCCATGTCAACACCTACCATCAAACGAGCGACCCTACCATTTACGCCGTAGGCGATGCCTGCGAAAGCATCGATCCGATACTCGGTGGGCCTGCTGCCATCCCTCTCGGCGGTCACGCCAATCGACAAGGGCGCACCGCCGCCGATCATATCTTTCTCGGGGAAAAAGCACTGCCTTATCCCGGTTCGATAGGTACAGCCATTGTACGGGTCTTTGCCATGAGCCTAGGCATCACCGGCCACAGCGAATCGCGCCTGAAACAACACGGCATTCCCTATCGCAGCGTGGTGGTGAATGGTTCCTCCCATGCCTCATACTATCCAGGAGCCGAAACGATCACAATGAAACTGCTGTGGCACGCCGAAAGCGAACGCATCCTCGGCGCGCAAGCCGTGGGCAACGATGGAGTGGACAAGCGTCTCGATGTCATGGCCACCGCCATCAAGGGCAAGCTCACCATCGACGACATAGCGCACTTGGAACTTTCCTACGCACCGCCATTTGGCAATGCCAAAGACATCATCAACATCGCGGGCTTCGCTGCCGGCAACATCCGCGATGGCATGCTCAAACCGATCAACACGCTGGCCGAAGCTGGATCTCAAATCATCGATGTCCGTCCCACAGCAGTCTCCGCGAAACAGCCCATACCGCATGCGAAAAACATCCCGCTTGCTGAGTTGCGCGATCGTCTCGGGGAAATCGATGCCACCCGTCCCGTGTTCACCATTTGTCAGATGGGCAAGACCAGTTATTTCGCCGCACGCATTCTCGCACTAAACGGCTTCGATGCCCACAGCATCCTTGCCGGTGCCCACCATCAACAATCGATTCTACCATGATGAAAACCAACGAACTGAAAAAACTCCTCGCCTCTGCTACGCCGCCTCATCTGATCGATGTGCGCACGGCGAAAGAATTCCATGATGTCCGCATCGCGGGATCTCAGCACATGCCGATCGATCAACTTGACGTGGCGGCGGTACGGCAAATCACTCGCGACCATAGCGAACCATGCGTGATCTTATGCCAAAGCGGCGGCCGCGCCAACCGCGCCTTGGATATCCTGCAAAAGGTCGGTGCCACCAACGTTCATGTCCTAGAAGGCGGCATCGGTGCATGGATTTCTGCTGGTGGCGACGTAGAAAAAGCCGCCAATGCTGGCCTGCCGTTGATGCGACAAGTCCAACTCACAGTCGGAGTTCTCGCGCTTTCGAGTTCGTTACTCGCACTCACGGTGGATGTGCGCTTTGCGCTGATCCCCGCGTTTCTCGGTGCGGGACTCACCATGGCGGGGGCGACGGGCTGGTGCGGGCTGGCGATTCTTTTGTCGCGCATGCCGTGGAATCAAACGCCTACGTCGTCCTGCTCTCTACCGAATTGAGCACACGGTGAAGCATCGGCTGCCCGCCTTGGAAAAAATCCTACCACTGGATGGCGACAGCCGCCCATGTGAGACCAGCACCGAAGACCACGCAGACGATGTTGTCACCGCGATGAAAGGCTCCACTGCGATGCGCTTCATCTAACGCAATGGCTACTGCTGCGGCTGAGGTATTGCCGTAGTTGTGGAGGTTGACGAATATTTTCTCGTTAGGCACAGAAAGACGATCTGCGATGGCATCGATGATCCGCAAATTTGCTTGATGCGGGATGACGCAGGCAATTTCGCTTGGCTTCAAGCCCGCTCGTCCGATGACCGTCTCTGCAGCTTCCTTCATCCGGTTCACGGCATGCTTGAAAACCTCCTTGCCGAGCATCGCCAAAGTGGCGAGATGCTCATCGGCGTTTTCTGGTGTGATGGGTCGAGCCGATCCGCCACCTGGAATGTTGAGGAGGTGAGTCAACGAACCATCTGTGCCCAATTCACTCGCCAAGATGCGTCCTTCTCCAGGTTGCGATGCGCGCAAAACTGCCGCGCCCGCGCCATCGCCAAAGAGGATGCAGGTGCCTCGGTCATTCCAATTCACGAAGGCCGAGAGTTTTTCCGCGCCGATGATCAACGCGTTTTTTACCGAGCCACTTCCGATCATCTTGCGAGCGATTTCCATCGCGTAGAGAAAGCCTGAACAGGCCGCCGAGATATCAAACGCAATCGCCCGCCGCGCGCCGATATTTTCTTGCACGTAGCAAGCCGTCGCCGGAGTGAGGGTGTCCGGGGTGATCGTCGCGACGATGATCAATTCCACGTCAGCCGCCGCGATGCCAGCTTGCTCGAGCGCGCGGCGCGCAGCATGAGTCGCCATGTGGGAGGTAAATTCCCCCTCTGCGGCAATACGGCGTTCTTTGATGCCCGTGCGACTGGTGATCCACTCGTCCGTGGTTTCGATGCGTTTCTCCAATTCGGCATTGGTCAGAATGTTTTCCGGTACGTAGCTGCCAGTGCCGGCAATGGTCACAGCGATTTCGCTCATGCCGATAGTGTGCATGCTGAATACCCGATTGTGAAGGGGAAAGTGTGAGTTGAACCCGGAGATCCTAAGTAGAGAGCCAGAAAGTCGCTGCTAGGCTTTGATGTGGAAGGCGTTTCATGGTCGCAGTGAGCTGCATCCAAGATGCTAACCCAAGGTCTGAAATGCCTTGCGCGGCAAATGATGGCAGGGAATCGCGGCGATGTATTTCAGATTTCGGGTTGAAGAATGTTCAAATTTGCACCAATTTTTGTGCCATTTCCGCAAAATCAACGAAACATCGATCCGCCTCGGCAAAACGCAGCACCGATGTCACCCGATTCGGCGCAATCCAAACCGTGAGGCCTGCTGCCTTGGCGGAAATCAAACCATTGCGTGAGTCCTCGATCGCTAAGCACTCCGCGCCATCCAAGCCGAGAAGCCGCAAAGCCTCGATCCACAAATCCGGCGCTGGCTTGATGCGCGGCGCATCGCCACGACATACCACATGTTGAAAATACCGCGCCATGTCCAACTTCTCCAACCATCCGTCCACCCAGTGGTGCGATGAACTACTCACCACCGCTAAGGCTGTGCCTTGCTCATGAAGATGCTCTAACAACTCCACAGCACCCGACATCGCGCCTTCCTCTGCGAGTTCGTTTCGAATGACAACTTGCCGCTCCTGATCCATCAAATCCCAGTCAAACTCTCTCCCCGTCAATTCTTCCAAATACGTTTTCGGCGACCACGTCGCAAAATCACTGCCAATGCAACGCGTGTAGATTTCCAATGGCAACTCTTGCCCATACTCCGCAAAACAATCTCGCCACGCCATGTAAATCGCCCACTCGGTATCAACCAATACCCCATCAAAATCAAACAATACTGCCTTATAGCCCATCGCGCCGACCAGTGAAGAGCAAACTTCTCTCCACCGCAATCAAATCCACTTGCCGCACCGCTACTCCTCGCTTCATACTTACCCGCATGAGCCGGTATCGTCATACGCCACAAGATTCCCCCACCATGCCGCCAGGCATTCCCTACATCATTGGCAACGAAGCCGCTGAGCGTTTTTCCTTCTACGGCATGCGTGCCATTCTCGTCGTTTTCATGACCAAATATCTCTGGCTCATGGATCGCCAAGTCGGTACCCCCATGAGCAATGCCGAAGCCACGGGGATCTATCACTGGTTCGTGGCCGTCGTCTATTTCACACCCTTTTTCGGCGCACTATTGAGTGATATCCTCTGGGGGAAATATCGCACCATCATGATCCTTAGCGTCGTCTATTGCCTCGGCCACGCCACTCTTGCCTTCATGGGATTCCAAGGGAAATCCGAATACTGGCTCTACGCTGGACTGCTCCTGATCTGCATCGGCTCTGGCGGCATCAAACCCTGCGTCTCGGCTCACGTTGGCGATCAATTTGGCCCGCGTAACCAGCATCTCCTCAGCAAAATCTACAACTGGTTCTACTTCTCCATCAATTTCGGCTCCTTCTTCTCCACCCTGCTCACCCCATGGTTGCTCGAATGGTATGGCCCGCATTGGGCCTTCGGTATTCCCGGGGGTTTGATGGCCATCGCCACCTTCATGTTCTGGCTGGGTCGTAAAACCTTCATCCACATCCCTGCCGGCGGTAATGCCTTCTTTCAAGAACTCACCAGCCGCACGGGCCTCATTGCTCTCGGTAAGCTCATCCCACTCTTCCTTTTCGTCGCCATCTTCTGGTCTCTCTACGACCAGACAGGCTCCTCCTGGGTGCTTCAAGCCGAGCACATGAACCTCCACTTCATGAATATCGATTGGTTGCCCTCGCAAATCCAAGCCTTCAATCCCATCCTCATCCTCCTCTATATTCCCCTCTTTACCCTTTTTATATATCCCTTCGTCCACCGATTGTTTCCCCTCACCCCGCTACGGAAAATGGGCATCGGCTTTTTCCTCACCGCCGCCGCATTTGCCATCTCCATCCTGATCCAACAATGGATCGATGCTGGCGATAAACCATCCATTGCTTGGCAACTCCTCGCTTTCCTCGTGATCACCGCTGCCGAGATCATGGTCTCCATCGTCGGCCTCGAATTCGCCTACACGCAAGCACCGCAAAAAATGAAATCCATGGTCATGGCGCTCTACCTTTTTGCTGTATTTATTGGCAATATGCTTACCGCAGGCATCAACGACCTGATCCAAATCCCCTCGGCCGCTGTGCTTCAGTTGGAGAAACATATCGATGAACAGCCCTCTTCATTCTCCCAAGAAAAAAGTCAACTACGCCTCCCAGGTCTCGATCTCACTCCAAATACCGACGATGACCTCATCGCCGACCTACAAAAAGAAACCATCCATTCCGTCGCACTCACCCCCGCCGCCGCTGCGCCCTTCGAGAACGCCGCTCAGCTCGTGATCGCAGCCGCCCAATCGGCTCAAGACACCTTTTCCAAGAAAAATCCCCTACCCCCTCTCGGCAACGACATCTGGGGCAATCCCATCCTCTTCACCATCATCGGCCAAAACTCCTGCCGCCTGATTTCCGCCGGCCCCGACCGCATACCCCATACCGCTTGGGACGTAGGGCTCACCATCGAGATCTCGAAACCGCCAGCCGCCGCTAGTCCCTCATGGTCGGATCACCTTCACCCCCCCACTAGATGGCTCGATCGCCGCTCCGCCGAACTTGGCACCACCCGCGAAACATCCACCTCCATCAGCTACGACAAAACCTGGTTCTCCGGTGGCCAGACCAAACTTGAAGGCGCCGCCTACTACCGCTTCTTCACGTGGCTGATGCTCGGCTGTGCCATTGTTTTCGTGCCCTTCGCCCTCAACTATCGCTACCAATCCTACATCAACGAACAACCCTCAGAATCATGATCGACGATCCCTTTTCCACCCCACGAGAAACCTCCGGCACCCTCTCCTGCCCTTTCCAAGGCGAGTCCATCACCATGCTTCTCCGCCATGCCGATGTCCGCGCCGCCGCCCGCGACTGGCAAACTTTCAGCAGCGATGCCCCCTTCCGTGTGCCCATTCCCTCGGAGGAAGATGTGCGCTCCGTTCGCCAACTCCCCATCGAAACCAATCCACCTCAGCACGGCGAATACCGCGATATCGTAGAGCCTTTTTTTAGCCGACCAAAAGATCCCGCCTTCATTGCCGCTATTACTTCACTCATCGATGCCGCGCTCACCCAAGCATGCACGATCGACAGCATCGAAATCGTCCGCGACTTCGCGCTCCCTCTCCAGTCCCAAGCCCTCACCCATCTGTTGGGTCTCGACATCTCAGAAGCCCAGCGCTGGATTTCTTGGGGTATCCATGTCTTTCGCGATGGCAGCAGCAAAGGCCAACAACTCGAAGACTACTTACGCGAACGCCTCGCCCATGCAGTCGCCCATCCCAGTAACGACTTTTTCTCCGCCCTCCACGCCGCCAGCTACCAAGGCCGTTCCCTCACCCTAGAAGAAAAACTCGGCTTTGGCAACCTCACCTTCGCCGGTGGACGCGACACCATCATCCACATGATCGCCTGCGCCATGCACTACCTCGCCGAAAATCCACCAGCCCTCTCTTGGCTCCGCGAAGATCCCCGCCGCATCATCCATGCTGCCGAAGAACTGCTTCGCGTTTTCATGCCTCTCACTCATATCGGTCGCATCTGTCCGAACGAAACCTCGGTCGCCGATACCACCATACCCGCACAATCTCGCGTCTCCCTCTGCTGGGCCGCCGCCAACTTCGATCCGCAAGCCTTCCCTTCGCCCAATCAAATCCATCTCGATCGCAAACCCAATCCCCACCTCAGCTTCGGCTTCGGCACGCACCTCTGCCTCGGTGCCGCCCATGCACGGCTTATCCTGCGGACCCTCTTGCGCCTGTGCGCCGAAAAACTCGACCACCTCCACATCATCGCCGCCGAGCCACGCATCGAAAAAGAAGCCGCCTACCAACGCACCCTCGGTTTCGAGTCCCTTCACCTCCGTCTACAAACGCGAGAGGTAGCACGCGAAAAAACGACCTAACGCCCCTTCAAAAATGGCACCAGTTCTTCCACACCAAAATCGGCTAAAACCTCTCCATCCCAATCGAGTGTCGGTGCCTTACTTTGACCAGATAGAGCCACCATTTCCTCCATCGCAGCGCGATTTCCGCTCACCACTACCTTGCGGACAGCGATGGAATGCTTGGCAAGATATTCCTCCACCTCATCGCACCAAGGACAGCCACGTTTCACATACAGAACTCGATTGTTTTCCATAGAACGCATTCTACCCTGCCAACAAGACACAAGCAAGCCACCATTGCTTGTTGTCGCAGAAAACCATTACACCTGAGCCAACCCAAGCAAGCCATCCCCGACCACACAAGACACAGAGATCAGAGAAATATTGATACTCTGCGCAGTCTTCAACGCCAATGGTTGCAGCGGATCGCTGTTACCATGGGTAAATCCAGAGCATAACTTCATCAACCTCAACGAAGCGACAAGTCAAGGCTCTAGCGCAAGATTGGTTCATTCTCCGTCCCCAACAGTGATGACGAAGGTTGAACTCCCAAAGAATTCACCCCGGTAAAGCGCTACCGATGATCGGCTAACATGCCACTCCATCCAATGGCGGGTAACGTCCTTTGTTGCAATTCGCGCTTGCCTCTCGCCGTGGATGAGTTATAGCATGCGGCATAAAAATAATCCCTTATAGATGGCTTGGACACATATTGCATATCTACTCGGTTTAATTTTCGTAGCAACGAAGCTAGAAGATTCTAATAGGCGTAATTCATTTCGTAAGGCATGGGTAACATTTGCTTTGATTCCCTTTTGGTTCTTCATTATGCAGCTACTCCGAGCAGGTCATCTTGATGATGACCGAGCTTTGCGATTGGTGGAAATTTGGGACGCTGCGATCGCAAGTGTTTTATGGGGAATAAGCCTGCTTTTTTTAGTTGGGGCAATTGCGCCGAAAGAGGTAACTCTAAGAGTTGCATCGCCTAAAAATCAACCACCGAAACCTAATGCAATGCTCAAACCAAAAGCCGAACAAGCCACGCCATGACGACCCCGACCAGCCCAGTTGTTTCCATGATTTACCGTAACTACAACATCTGCCCGTGATCGACGTATGCCCTAGCACCTAACGGTGGATGTGCTCAAGATTGTAAGAAAATATGGCTTTTTCGTCTCGCATTATTCCCATTCAACGTTAGGATGATTCTATGAGCATGGCCGAAATCCCCAACTTGACGCTCCATGAGAAGTTACAATTCCTAGAGGTCATCTGGGATGATTTGAGCGCACGTGCGGATGAGATGGCTGTTTCCACTACTGTTCGAGACCTTCTCGACGAGAGAGTCGAGCGCAAACACTTATTCGATGATTTTCCGCAACTATAAACCTAGCCCGCGTTTGACGTGCGCCGCCGCTGGTCGTGATGTATGCGCTCATCATTCAGTAGAACAATCAGCAATGCAAAACATCCCACACCTCGTAATCGCCAGCTTTTTGATCTGCTTCTTATGTTTGAGCTACGGCGAAGAGAAGTCACCAAGCATTCGGCAGGACCCGAAGATTCTTGGTCGTGAGGCAATGGAGAAGCTTCCGGAGCTTGCAGTCGATATGAATGCGGCTGGAGGAGTGACCATTGATGGCGAAGAATTCACCCTTGCTCAGCTTACCGTGATTGTGAAGCAACTGTTGCAACACGAGCCCAATCTCGTGTTGCGCATACGAGGGACACGAGATCAAATTTTGCATTCCAGGCCGGTTGTGCGGGCAGCAGCTTCGGGTGGACTTGACCGTTTTTTGTTCAATGGCGCGGACGATCGGAAGGACAAGGACTCAGGGCGTAAGGAGCCGATCAAGACGTCAATTCTTACGCCTGCTGCGCCTCCATATCCAGCCGTCATGACCGCTACAATCTCAACCCCGTGTTTCACCCTAGCCACTGGTCAGGCGAAGGATTACTCGACGTTCTACAAAAAATTATGAAGATGATATCTCTCACGATTCTAGTTCTCCTCACAAGCATCTCGACAGTCTTTGGTGGAGGTAATACATCAGTCGTTCGCTTGACGGAGGTTCATTCTGTGAAGGTGGAACCCGAGAAGATCACGATTATTGGCACGGGCCATGTGGAATTCAGGATCATGACCGATCGCGAACCAGCTGACAGTAGTGTTTTGGGGCAACCTGCCCAGTTTGTCCGTGCAATCACTACACGCGGGACATTCGAGATCATCCCCTACTTCAGTGATTCAAAAATCATAGGAGTCCCAACCGAAGGTCATGATGCGGACGAGTTGAATAAATTGAGTAAACAATGGTGGGGAGAAATGAAGGAAACATTCGGGAGTGTCAGAGCAGGAGATAGTGTTACAATAGGTTATCAGCAAGACCAGATCACCATCTCTGAGTTCCGAATACAAAGAATTATCGGTGCTGGTTCTTTGACTATTCATCCGAAATCAACCACAGCAGAACAAGAAGGTGGTGGTCAAGCAGCTACCCAATCCGAGTCGAAATGATCATTTTGATTACAACACGCAACCCACTTGTGGAGTGGCGCTCTCGGTTGCGGGTGCCAAGCCGCTTCGTTCGCACAATATCATAACTATGAAAAAATTACTACGTTTCACTCTCTCCTTGGCACTCATCGCTATTCTTTGCGTTGCTGGATACTGGATATGGTTTGGAAGTAGCGCAGAGGCTCCAATGGACAAGATGGGTCGCAAGCCTGAAGACGTGGTATTCATGGCCTATGAAGCAGCAATTGCAGGGGACTTTCACAAAGCCAATATGTTCGGCACGCCAGAATGGAAGATTTCTGAAGAAAGGATTCGCAATGCAATTGCCGCTGGGGAAATATCGGCGGATATGCCTAGCACTGCATGGACTTTCCGAGTTGCAAGGATTAGTAGCGTCAAAGATCTTAAACTGGGGCAGGTTAAGATGTCTCAAGCATTCAAAGATCTTGCAATCGTTCGGTTAGAAACTCCTATGGGTATTACTGATGTGGATGTTGTTTTGCTGGGAGATCAATGGCTGTTATCCGGGGGTGACAACAGAGTGAAGAAATGAAGACTAGCCAGCTCATCCAACGACATATAAGGTCCGAAAAAATCATGAATCAACTCGCATCGAAAATCCTTGCTGCCAATCACGCGCTGGTGGAACACAGCAATAGTGAGGCGATCGCTGCCTATTTTGCGTCCGATTACGTCGCTCACATTACCGATCAGGATCTGGCTGGTGGACACAAGCTGATCCAGAGCATGCTCGACTTGTATGAGCGTGCATTTCCGATTCGCAAGGTGGAAGTGGAGATTCTAGTGGAAGGAGTAGATCGTGTATCTTGGCAGCGGACGATTCGCGCCAAACAAGACGGGGCGTTTAAGGGATTTCCCGCGTCTGGACGTGATATCGTTTGGCGAGACGTTGTGACTAGCCGATTTCGTGATGGACTGATCGTTGAAGAATGGGTAATCTCGGATCTAGCAGAGCAACTTCTGCGTTCTAGGAAGAAGTGATAGGATGAAATCGAACGCAGAGAGAGACGAATTCCGGCCTTTCACATCAAGGCCTAGTAGCGACTTTCTTGTGCTCCAATTCAGATCTCGGGTTTAATCCTTCGACTTCAACGATCTCATCCCATGCTCCACGAAATCATCGAACTCCTACGTGCGCCATACGAAGCGGTAAAGCGCCAAGCCGAAGATTCCACCGTAGGACAATCGGAGTGGGACAGACGCAGCATGAGATTCTGGAAGTGGTTCGCATGGATCCTTACCTCGATCGTTGTCGGGATCCCTGTTATCGCTTGGATCGCCTGGAAGATCCTCGCCAATTGAACCCGATATCCTAAGTATATTGCCGCTATTCCCTACCAGCTTCTTCGTTGCGATGACTTTGCCCATTTGCAACACTTACCTCATGACCGTCATGCCCCGCCCTGGTAGCGGGGTATGCGCTCATTTTAGCATTGCAAAAATGTTTCGCCATCACTTGGGGCGTTGCTCCGATGTTGT
Source organism: Verrucomicrobiaceae bacterium (assembly GCA_027487435.1). Taxonomy (GTDB): domain Bacteria; phylum Verrucomicrobiota; class Verrucomicrobiia; order Verrucomicrobiales; family Akkermansiaceae; genus UBA956. The sequence goes on from JAIYDP010000343.1 coordinate 36,081, forward strand.
TTGTGGAATACGGAACACTTCCCAAGGAGTGTCGTACATCGGGCAGCACATTTCGACAAACAGCTCATAAGTATCGGCATTGCGGAGCAGTTGCGGGGTGGATAGCTTGATGAATTTGCCTTCTCTCGTCGAGTAAAGATCGCCCGTGTAGCTATAACCATAGTCAAGGGTGTGAGCCGCCATGTGGCTCATTTCGTGAATGATGGTGTAGGGGCAGTAGCCGTTACGATTCCAACTCGGAGCATGCATGATGTTCCCTCCTAGCTTGGTAAACGCGACAATTTCTTCCATCTGATGTTGATGTGCATGCCTGGTCAGATGGTGATCGTCACTGTGGTGAATGAATTTGAATTGGCATTTGCCGCTGCGGAATTTGGCATCCATTTTTTGCAGGGTATCCCGAACGACGGCTATATCTTTTGGGTTGCTGGTGGCAAAGAGTCTTTTGCAAGCAGCCATGGCTTTGGGTTCGCTTGCTTGCAGAGCTTGTAATGTGGTATGGGTCATGGCCGCCGCCCTGTTCCAGTTTGTTGAGGCGATGGTCGATAATTCTTCGTTTTGCGTGTGGATCGTTACTATGACAGGTTTGATTTTGTAGATGGCAGTGCTATCCACGGGGGAACAGGATGCGCTAAAGAACAGCGCTGCTGCGATAACGCCTGCGGCAGTGGCAAGCGTGTTGAAACGTGATGGTGATGTTGTGTTCATGGCTTTTATTGTTTTCAGTAGTCATTTTATTTTCTATTAATTGCTCCTTTGCCTCATGAATGGGTAAAACATACCCAACACGCGCAAAAGACAGGATATTCGCTTTTATGGTTAACGTTGCTAGAAAGAGAGGCCGACGACAATACGCCACTAGTCGATCTAACAACTAAGTCCCTATCCAATCCCCCTGGCGCTTGCAAGCAGCATTTGGCATTGTGTCAAAAATCTTTCAGACACGCATTCCGACGTAGGAAAGGACATCGGATGAAGCCAACATCAGCCATCATAAGGGGCTGGGGAATCATGATTCGAGATCAGCCAGCAAGGCTACGCGAGGCACATCATAGCCGCAGGCTATCCATCCACGGACAACAATGAAAATCGTTGACCCGTGTAGCGCAGTGACACGTGAATTGACTTTCGCGCTCGGGAAATCGATCCAGCAAGTCTGGAAATCGACTCGCCAAATCTGGAAATCGACTCGCCAAGTCTGGAAATCGACTAAGCAAGTCTGGAAATCGATCCAGCAAGTCTGGAAATCGACCCAGCAACTCTGGAAATCGCCCCAGCAACTCTGGAAATCGCCCCAGCAACTCTGGAAATCGCCCCAGCAACTCTGGAAATTGACTCAGCAAGTCTGGAAATCGACTCGGCAAGTCTGGAAATCGACTCGGCAAGTCTGGAAATCGATCCACATGTTGTAGAAATAATTGATGGATCAATAAAAATCGCTCTTTGGTGGCAAAATTTCCTCCGCCCCATAGGGCATACGCGTCAAGTTAAGCAATGTTGTCCTTTTTTTGGTGGAAATTGAGGCGTTTGCGTTTGTCGTAACAGCAGTATTTTCGTAGTGCGATGCAG